>NZ_CP048268.1:527500-851666 GCF_019469265.1 Lactobacillus panisapium
CTCGTCGCATCCTGGGGCTGAAGTAGGTCCCAAGGGTTGGGCTGTTCGCCCATTAAAGCGGCACGCGAGCTGGGTTCAGAACGTCGTGAGACAGTTCGGTCCCTATCCGTCGTGGGCGCAGGAAATTTGAGAGGAGCTGTCCTTAGTACGAGAGGACCGGGATGGACATACCGCTGGTGTACCAGTTGTCTTGCCAAAGGCATAGCTGGGTAGCTAAGTATGGACGGGATAAGCGCTGAAAGCATCTAAGTGCGAAGCCCCCCTCAAGATGAGATTTCCCATACGAAAGTAGTAAGACACCTCAAAGACTAAGAGGTAGATAGGCTAGGAGTGGAAGAGCCGTGAGGCTTGGAGCGGACTAGTACTAATCAGTCGAGGACTTGACCACAGGCTCAAGCAATCTGGTGAGGTTTTTTTAGAGGATTATATTTAGTTTTGAGTGTAAGAACTCAAGCAAAGAAAAGTACGGTGGCAATAGCAAGAAGGAAACACCTGTAACCATGCCGAACACAGCAGTTAAGCTTCTTCACGCCGAGAGTAGTTGGTGGGAGACTGCCTGCGAGGGTAGGAAGCTGCCGTGCTTTGATGGAGGATTAGCTCAGCTGGGAGAGCATCTGCCTTACAAGCAGGAGGTCACAGGTTCGAGCCCTGTATCCTCCATTTACCGAGTCGTTAGCTCAGTCGGTAGAGCATCTGACTTTTAATCAGAGGGTCGACGGTTCAAGCCCGTCACGACTCATGGCCCCATTTTGCGGGTGTGGCGGAATTGGCAGACGCGCTAGATTTAGGTTCTAGTGTTTTCGGACGTGTGGGTTCAAGTCCCACCACCCGTATTCGCCATAATAATTATATACCATATTTACATCTTGCCGATTTAGCTCAGTTGGTAGAGCATCTGTCTTGTAAACAGGGGGTCGTACGTTCAAATCGTATAATCGGCATTTCATATTAATGCGGAAGTAGTTCAGTGGTAGAACATCACCTTGCCATGGTGGGGGTCGCGGGTTCGAATCCCGTCTTCCGCTTTCATTACATGCCGGGGTGGCGGAATTGGCAGACGCACGGGACTTAAAATCCCGCGGTTGGTTTCAACCGTACCGGTTCGACTCCGGTCCTCGGCATTAATGATGCGCCCTTAGCGCAACTGGATAGAGTGTCTGACTACGAATCAGAAGGTTGAAGGTTCAAATCCTTCAGGGCGCATATCCCGGGAAGTGGCTCAGTTTGGTAGAGCACCTGGTTTGGGACCAGGGGGTCGCAGGTTCGAATCCTGTCTTCCCGATTGTAATTTGTTAATTAACGGTTACATTTGTTGGCGGTGTAGCTCAGCTGGCTAGAGCGTCCGGTTCATACCCGGGAGGTCGAGGGTTCGATCCCCCCCGCCGCTATTTGCTAGAGCTTGGACCTTTAGCTCAGTTGGTTAGAGCAGACGGCTCATAACCGTCCTGTCGTAGGTTCGAGTCCTACAAGGTCCATTAAACATGGGTTTTGTACTTTTATATTTTAACATCGCGGGATGGAGCAGTATGGTAGCTCGTCGGGCTCATAACCCGAAGGTCGGTGGTTCAAATCCACCTCCCGCAATATGGTCCATTGGAGCAGTGGTTTATCTCGTCTCCCTGTCACGGAGAAGATCATCAGTTCAAATCTGATATGGACCGTAGAATGGCTCGGTAGCTCAGTCGGTAGAGCAAAGGATTGAAGCTCCTTGTGTCGGCGGTTCGATTCCGTCCCGCGCCATTTTTTATTAGTTTGTTTTTGCGGGTATGGTTTAGTGGTAAAACGAAAGCCTTCCAAGCTTTAGTCGCGAGTCCGATTCTCGTTACCCGCTTTTGGGGCCTATAGCTCAGCTGGTTAGAGCGCACGCCTGATAAGCGTGAGGTCGATGGTTCAAGTCCATTTAGGCCCATTAATGGAGACTTACTCAAGTGGCTGAAGAGGCGCCCCTGCTAAGGGTGTAGATCGGGTTATTCCGGTGCGAGAGTTCAAATCTCTCAGTCTCCGTAATTAATAAGTTTGTGAGTGTTAAAGCTTGCAAGCTTTTTTTGTTGTTATGCATATTACCGGGTAAAAAAGATGAAAGTAAATGTTCTAAAGTCAATCGAACACATTGCACAGATGTACGAGGATGGCGTTTTCGGATCTAAAGAATTGCCTGAAGATACCAATCCACATCTTGCTCAAGATTCTGAAGAAAATGCATTGTATTTTACTTTGCCAACAGCACTTAACTATCAGCGAAATTCGTATTCTTTATGGGTGAGTGCAAAGAAGACGTATTTAGATGAATCGACTAACTTCCTCTTTAACCCCAAAAAAGTTGCTGAGAGCGATTTTAGCACTGTTCAGGCAGCTTTAACCAAATACCGCTTAGCTTTACAAGAAAACAAGCAGACGGCTATTTGGTGCCAAATATGCCAAACACTGAATGATAATTTCGCTGGCAGTGTATTAACCTTATGTCATGAAAATCATGATGACGTGGTTCAAATAAGAAAGTATCTGCAAATTGATAATAAAGCCGGATTTCCTTATCTTTCTGGCAGAAAGCTCTGCAATTACTGGTTATTTGTTTTGGATCATTATACAAGTCTTCAATTAAAAAACGTGTCTAAAATTTCTATTGCAGCTGATCGTCACGTGATAAAGGCTAGTAGAAAATTAGGTTTGATTACAGCTGAAGAAGAAAATAGTTCAAAAAAGCAGGATCTTGTTATAACTGCCTGGTTTGATTTACTGAAAGATACCAAGTACAGACCAGTTGATTTTCAAACGCCAATTTGGTTTTGGGGAAGAAGTGGCTGTCCAGCAATAATTGAGAAATAAGCCTAATTCTAAAGCTTTTGTACTAGGTTTTTGCGCCCTGATAAAAGCAAAAGTAATGCAATCATTACAAAAAATTCATCTTTTTGAATAAAACTCTTGCAAGATGACTAGGAATCCTGTATTATAAATAACGTTGTGATTGAGGAATCGCAATTGATACACGAATTAATAAAAATAAAAAGTTGTTGACATTTTAAATTAAATTCGGTATTATAATTAAGCGTCTTGTGACGTAAGAAGAGAATATGACCCGTTGGTCAAGTGGTTAAGACATCGCCCTTTCACGGCGGTAACATGGGTTCAAATCCCGTACGGGTCATTACCAACGTTTATTGGTATTTTTACATTTGGAGGATTACCCAAGTGGCTTAAGGGGACGGTTTTGAAAACCGTTAGACGGTCTTGCCGTGCGTGGGTTCAAATCCCACATCCTCCTTTATAACATCGCGGGATGGAGCAGTATGGTAGCTCGTCGGGCTCATAACCCGAAGGTCGGTGGTTCAAATCCACCTCCCGCAATATGGTCCATTGGAGCAGTGGTTTATCTCGTCTCCCTGTCACGGAGAAGATCATCAGTTCAAATCTGATATGGACCGTAGGATGGCTCGGTAGCTCAGTTGGTAGAGCAAAGGATTGAAGCTCCTTGTGTCGGCGGTTCGATTCCGTCCCGCGCCATCAGCCTGGAGGAGTAGCGAAGTGGCTAAACGCGGCGGTCTGTAAAACCGCTCTCTCTGAGTTCGGCGGTTCGAATCCACCCTCCTCCATAATAGGGATATAGTATAAAGGTAGTACATCGGTCTCCAAAACCGCTAGTGTGGGTTCAATTCCTACTATCCCTGTTTACCTCATGGCGGAATTGGTGAAGGGGTTAACACACCGGTTTGTGGATCCGGCATACATGGGTTCGAATCCCATATTCCGCCCTAGCATTGGGATATAGCCAAGCGGTAAGGCACTAGACTTTGACTCTATTATGCGCTGGTTCGAATCCAGCTATCCCAATCTATTAAATAAATATTCAATGGCGGTGTAGCCAAGTGGTAAGGCAGAGGTCTGCAAAACCTTAATCGTCGGTTCAAATCCGATCCCCGCCTTAATGGTTCACTCATTGAACTTCATAAAATTATGGCGGTGTGGCGGAATTGGCAGACGCGCCAGACTCAAAATCTGGTGTCCGTTTAGGACGTATCGGTTCGACCCCGATCACCGCTATTAGGTAACAGCTTCTATACATGAAGCTGTTTTTTGTTTATAAAATTACGCGCTTTTTCTATTATAAAAATTGCACAAGCAAAGCGGAATCTTTATAATACCTTTATACGGAGGTATTCAAATGAATATTGGTATTTTTACCGATACATATTTTCCACAAATCAGTGGTGTAGCAACGTCAATTAAGACTTTAAAAGACGCCCTTGAAGAGCAGGGACATAATGTATTTATTTTTACGACGACGGATCCGCACGTGAAAAAAGGTACTATTGAGGCTAACGTTTTTCGCTTCAGTAGTGTGCCATTTATTTCATTTACAGATCGCCGAGTAGCATTTAGAGGATTTTTTGAAGCAACTAAAGTAGCACGTGAAGTAAAACTGGATGTTGTTCATACGCAAACAGAGTTTGCTTTGGGAATGATTGGTAAATATGTCGCTCACCAATTAAAAATACCGGCAATTCATACTTACCATACGATGTATGAAGACTATTTACACTACGTGTTAAACGGGCATTTGTTGCGGCCATATCACGTTAAGCAATTTACCAATGTTTACCTTAAGAACATGGATGGTGTTATTGCCCCTAGTAAGCGCGTTGAGGCTCTTTTGAAGCGCTATGGTGTATCTATACCTTTACGTGTAATTCCGACTGGTGTGGATGTTAAGAGCTTGAATAAGCCCGCAACCCATGATGTGCGTCATGAACTAGGAATTGCTCCCGATGTCCCCGTTTTGTTAACCTTGAGCCGAATAGCTGGGGAGAAGAAAATTAATCGGATTTTAAATGTTATGCCAGAAATTGTCGATGAATTTCCTAACGTACAGCTTGTGATAGCGGGAGATGGCCCAGACGTCGAGATCTTGCAAGAGCAAGTTGAGCGACTGACTTTAGAGGATAACGTTCAGTTTGTTGGCGATGTTCCTCACGATGATGTTGGGGCATTTTACAAGATGGCCAATTTGTTTGTTTCAGCAAGCGATACTGAAACGCAAGGTCTTACCTATATTGAGGCACTCGCTGCGGGCACAAAGTGCGTTGTTTATGATACCGAATATACGGAAAATGTCTTCGATAACCCTTGCTTTGGCAAAGTTTTCACTCGGCCTAGCGAAATGCGTGACGCAATTTTATCTTATTTAAGAGAAAATCAAACTGAAATTCCGCCAGATAAGTTGAAAGCTAAAATGAAGCAAATTTCGGCTGAACGTTTTGCTAGCGAAGTACATCAGTTTTATAAAGAAGTAATCGAAAATTACCAGGAAGAGCGCGAAGAGGATAGCAATGATAAGAATTAATATGTTCTCACAAGCTGATTCAGTTAAGGGCCAGGGTGTTGGCTCTGCCTATAACGAGCTGATCAACTTATTAAGAACCCACTTAGTTAATGAATTTTATGTAACGAATAATAAATATGGTGCCAGCGATTTAACCCACTATCACACCATAAATCCTACTTATTTTGTTAACAGTTTTTCCCCAGCGCGTGGACGTAAAATTGGTTATGTCCATTTTTTACCAGAGACTTTAGAAGGCTCGGTCAAGCTGCCGAATTATGCCAAAAAAGTCTTTTATAAATATGTCATCGACTTTTATCAAAGAATGGATCAAATTGTTGTGGTTAACCCTATTTTTATTGATAAATTGGTTAATTACGGTATCAAACGGGAAAAGGTTAAGTACATTCCTAACTTTGTGGCAAAAGATGAATTCTATCCTGAACGGCAGGAAAAAAAGAATGCCTTTCGGCATCAATTAGGTATTCCTCTTGATAAATTTGTAGTCTTTGGTGATGGGCAAGTTCAGGCTCGTAAAGGAGTCGATGATTTTGCAAAATTAGCACAGGCCAACCCAGAGATGCAGTTTATTTGGGCAGGTGGTTTTTCTTTTGGCAAAATTACTGACGGCTACGATCACTTTAAAGAATTAGTGGCCAATCCGCCAAAGAACTTAACATTCACCGGTATCATTGACCGGCAACAATTAGTTGATTATTTAAACATCGCAGATCTATTTGTTTTGCCATCATTTGATGAGCTTTTTCCAATGTCTGTTTTGGAAGCTTTTAGCTGTGGGACACCGGTTTTATTGCGCGATCTTGCTTTATATGACGCCATTATCAAAGGTTACTATTTAAAAGGGAAAAACTTTGAAGAACTGAATGCGCAGTTGCGCCAAGTGGCGAATGATCAGGCACTTTTGCACAAATACAGTAATCTATCTAATATGGCTAGTGAAAAATATTCAGAAGATAATTTAGCCAAAATTTGGTGTGATTTTTATCACGAGCAATATGAACTTGGCAGGGAGTTAGGACAGATCCGCTAATGAATAAAAAGCACTTTTGGGGAATTGCGGTTGTTTTACTCATCAGCCTTGGCGTTTTGTATGTTGATTTAAAAGATACACCAGTATCGCAACTGCGGCAGGCAATGAATAATGTCAATGTTGGTGCACTGCTATTAGTTTTCTTGTTAATGCTGCTATCATATGTTTTTGAAGCTAGCATTTTAGCCGTTCTTGCACAACGTCCTGGTGAGCCTAAACGATCAAAGTGGTCATTTTTACGAATTCCAATTATTCAGGCACTCTTTAATGCAATTACCCCTATGTCAACTGGTGGTCAGCCGTCTCAGCTGGCTGCAATGGTACAGATGGGAATTGAAGGCGGCCGTGCTACTTCACTTTTGTTGATGAAATTTATCATTTATCAGATTGTTGTTTTCTTGGCATATGTTGTTACCATTATTACTGGTTTTCATATGGTTGCGACTAAATTTGCAGGTCTTGCCTTTTTTATTGCAATTGGTTTTTTAATTCACGTTAGCTCAATCATTTTTTTATTAGCAATTTTGTTTGCCTACAACTGGACTAAAAAAGCAGCTAATTGGTTAATGAATTGGCTAGCCAAAATAATTAATCCCCAGCGTGTAGAGGGCTGGCGGACCGCAACGATGGCAAAGATTGACACTTTTTATACCGAAAGTCAGAAGCTAAAGCGTGAAAAAAAGAAATTAGTGCTTAGTGCCGTGTTAACAGTGCTGCAGCTGCTTTGCTTTTATTCAATTCCGTTTATGGTTCTGGTAACTTTACGCGTTCCGGCTGATTGGGTCAGTGTTACGCAAATGAACATTATGATTATCATGTTTATGGCAATTATTCCCATTCCAGGAGCTTCAGGCGGGGCAGAATATAGTTTTCAAACGCTCTTTGCCAGTTTCATTTCATCTAAAGGTGCGCTTGTTTTTGGGATGTTTTTGTGGCGCTTTGTAACCTACTTTTTCGGGATGATTTTAGGTATTTTTGGCTGGATTTTCAAACCGAAAAAAGTTACTAGCTCAGCAAAAGATTAATTTTTACTAAAATCACTATGTTTAATTGAGCTTAAGGGTAAGATATTAGCATAGTGAGAGGAGAATAGAATGACACGGACCAAGTCTTTCTTGCAATGGTTAACATCAACCAAATTAGGTTTTTTTACCATTGTGTTAATAACTTTTTGGCTAAAAACGTACGTAATTTATTTGACCAAGTTTAATTTAGGTGCTGTCGGTGCGATGCAAAATTTTCTTTTGTTTATCAATCCGTTGCCAACAGCTTTGTTGCTGCTGGGAATAGGCCTATTTTTTAAGGGACGTAAATCCTATTGGATTATCATTGTTATTGATTTAGTTCTTAGCACATGGCTTTTTGCTAATATTTTGTATTACCGCGAATTTTCCAATTTTTTATCCTTATCAATCATTAAAACATCTGGTTCAACGGCTGATAATTTAGGAAAAAGTATTGTCGGGATAACGCGGGTAACTGATTTTTTAACTTTCATTGATGTTTTGGCAATTATTGCTTTAATGATTGGCAAAGTGATTAAGTACGATTTGCGCCCATTAAAATTAAAGTTCAATCTTTTACTTGAAGGGTTGGCAGTTGTGCTAATTGGCGTTAACCTGATGATGGCGCAAAAAGATCGTTCAGGACTTTTAACCAGAACATTCGATAACAGCTATATCGTTAAGTACTTGGGAATGAATCAATATGCCGTTTACGATAGCTTTAAAACCGCTCAAACTAGCGAGCAAATGGCCAAGGCTAATGTCTCTGATTTAAGTTCTGTCAAAAAGTACTTAAAGGCCAATTATGTTAAGCCTAATCCCGAATATACAGGCGTTGCTAAAGGGAAAAACGTCATGGTTATTCACCTTGAGAGTTTCCAGCAGTTTTTAATTGGTTATAAGTGGAAGGGCAAAGAAGTTACCCCCAACTTAAATAAACTTTACCGGTCGAAAAATACATTAAGTTTTGCTAATTTTTATAACCAAGTTGGTCAAGGTAAGACTTCTGATGCGGAAATGATGCTGGAAAATTCCTTATATGGTTTACAATCTGGCTCGGCAATGTCTAGTTACGGGACTTCCAATACTTTTGAGAGTGCTCCAGCGATTTTAAATCAACAAGGTGGCTATACTACTGCCGTAATGCACGGTGGAGCCGGTTCATTTTGGAATCGTAATAATGCTTATAAGCAATTTGGTTATCACTATTTTATGCCGTTGTCTTATTATGAAAATAAGCCTAAATATTATATCGGCTATGGTTTAAAGGATAAGATCTTTTTTGACCAATCAATTAAGTATATTGAGCGCTTGCCGCAGCCATTTTACTTAAAATTGATAACTGTTACCAACCACTATCCTTATGATTTAGATAAGAAAAATCAGTCGATTGATCCAACCGATACCGGAGATGAAACGGTTGATGGCTATGTTCAGACGGCACACTATCTAGATCAGGCAATTGGCGAATTAATGCGCTGGATGAAGAAAACTGGATTGGATAAAAATACCATGCTGGTGCTCTATGGCGATCATTATGGGATATCCGGTAATCACCATAAGGCTAGTGCAGAACTGCTTAACCAAGATGAATTTACCAATTTTGATAACCTGAAGTTTCAGCGAGTACCCCTGATGTTCCATATGCCCGGATTAAAGGGTGGAATCAAAAAGACTTATGGGGGAGAAATCGATGTTTTACCGACGCTTTTAAATCTTTTAGGAATTAATGATCGCAAAACAATTCAATTCGGTCATGATTTATTAAGTAGTAAAGCACCACAAATTGTCGCCCAGCGTAACGGTGATTTTATTACGCCTAAATATGCTAAGGTCGGAAGTACTTATTACGACACTAAGACCGGTGAAGAAATTGAGGATCCTGATGAGAAGCTAAAAGCAAAACTTGTGGCGATTTCGAATAAGGTCACTACCCAGTTGTCTTTATCGGATCGGGTAATTGCCGGCAACTTGTTACGCTTTTACCATCCGAAATGGTTTAAAAAGGTCAATCCGCATGATTATAACTATAACGAGGAAAAGGCACTGAAAAATCTGTATTCTTCACAGAACAAAACTTCGCTTTGGTATCATAATCATAAAAAATCGACGCAAAATAAATTTAAGACGGATGCGCCTGAACTTGAAAAATAAAAACTCGAAAAAAAACACATTTTGTGCTAAAATTTATCAGTAATCGTATGTGTATATTGGAGGCAGCGTATTGTATAATTTATTTATGACGCTACTAATTATTGTTTCAATTTTAATCGTTGTTGCAACAATGATGCAGCCACAAAAGCAACAAGATGCTTTGAATGCCTTATCTGGTGGTGCAGTATTTAGTGGTCAAACGAAGAAACGTGGTTTTGAAGCATTTATGGAAAAAGTGACTTCAGTTTTACTGGTTCTCTTTTTCGTTTTTGCTATTGTATTAGCTTATTTGTCTTCAAAATAGTATTGGTTCCTCCCGATCAAAACGATGGGAGGACTTTTTTTATCTTTTTAAGTAGGAAACGGAGATTAAGTGCATGGCACAAAACGAGAAAATCTTAGCTAATGTTTTAGAGATCTTTCGCCACAATCCCAAAAAGCAATATCAGGTTGAACAAATTGAGCGCATGCTCAGACGCGACCGACTTGGTAATTTTTCTGATCTCGTAAAAGCATTATCTTTTTTAGAACAAGAGAAAAAGATAATCACTGACGGCAATGGTCACTATCAACTGGCTCAAGAAAATATCGTTGTCGAGGGAATGTTTAAAGCCAATAGCAAGGGCTTTGGTTTTGTTAAAGTTGAAGATGAAGAAACCGACGATATTTTTATCGCCAAGGATTATACTGCATATGCAGTTGATGGTGATGAAGTTCGCGTTAAAATAACTGCTGGTGGAAATCCGTGGAACGGTAAGGGACCAGAAGGCCAGGTTCATGAGATTATCTCTCGTGGAGTTAGCTCCTTAGTGGGAGAATTTCATCCGCTGACTGATGAGCAAACTAAAGTTAGTCATTTTGTCGGCTATGTGTTGAGCACTAATAAAAAGTTAGCTAATTATCGGGTTTATGTTGGTGAAAATGGCTTGTGTCCGCAAAAAGGTGACATGGTCAAGGTTTCAATTAGCAATTATCCTGATAAGGATAATCCTGACTCAATGGTTGGTGTTGTCACCAAAATTATTGGTAATAAAAATCTCCCGGGCGTTGATATTATGGCAATTGTTTCTGCTCATGATGTTAAGACAGAATGGGCTCAGGATGCACTTGATCAATCCAATGCTATCCCGGATCATGTGTTGCCCGAAGAAATGGCCGATCGTGAGGACATTAGGGAGCAGCCAGCAGTCACAATTGATGGCGATGATTCAAAGGACTTTGATGATGCTGTAGTATTGTGGCAATTACCTAATGGCAATTATCATCTAGGTGTTCACATTGCTGATGTCGCTCATTATGTTAAAGAAAATTCGCCCCTTGATAAAGAGGCGTTTACTCGGGGCAACAGTACTTATTTGGTTGACCGGGTAATTCCGATGCTGCCATTTAGATTATCAAATGGTATCTGTTCTTTAAACGAGGGCGTAGACCGCTTAGTTCTTTCATGTGACATGGAAATTACGCCAGAAGGTGAGCGGGTAAATTACCGGATTCACCCCTCTGTAATGCGTTCACACGGCCGAATGACGTACAACAATGTCAATAAGGTCCTAGATCCAAATAATGAAGAGCCGCTGGAAGAAAAATATGTTAAATTAGCACCAATGCTAAAAGAAATGGCCGAGTTGCACAATGCTTTGTATCAGAAGCGCCACCAACGCGGAGCAATTGACTTTGAAGAGCCAGAAGCTAAAATTATTGTTAACGATCAGGGTAAGCCAACTGATATCGTCTTGCATAATCGGGGTACAGCCGAAAAGATGATTGAATCGTTTATGTTGATGGCTAATGAAACCGTTGCTGAAGACTTTTACAAAAAGCATGTACCATTCTTGTACCGTGTACATGAAACGCCAGATGGCGAAAGAATTAAGAGCTTCTTTGAATTTTGCAGTGCATTTGGCTTGAATATTACGGCTGATCCTAATCATGTTAAGCCGATTGACTTGCAAAAAGTGGTAGCCAAGACAACCGGAACACCTGAGGAAGCCGTTGTTCAAATGATGATGCTGCGAAGCTTAAAGCAGGCACATTATTCAGAAGAACCCCTCGGACACTTCGGCCTAGCTGCCAAGTTTTACACCCACTTTACCTCGCCAATTCGCCGTTATTCCGATTTAATGGTCCACCGCATGATTCATGCATATAGCGAGGAAGGAACTGATAAAAAAGTTCAGGATCATTTTGCTAATTCCTTACCCGAGGTGGCAGATCAGACTTCTACGCAAGAACGTGTTTCAATTGACACTGAGCGTGAGACCAACGATTTGAAGATGACTGAATACATGGCAGACCAAGTTGGTGAACATTTTGACGCTGTGGTATCCTCAGTAACTAGTTTTGGGATGTTTATTCAATTACCTAATACGGTTGAAGGATTAATCCATATTTCCAATTTAACAGATGATTTCTACAGCTTTAATGAAAAGAGCATGACGCTTACTGGTCGTGGTACCCATAAACAATATCATGTGGGGATGCCGATAAAGGTGACGTTGACTAATGCAAACGTTGAGCAGCATCAACTAGATTTTGAAATTTATGACCCCAATGCTCCTAAAAAGGAGCATAATAACCGTGGCAATAATAATCGTCGGCGTGGAAATCGGGGATTTCGCAACGATCACGGTCACCGCGGAGCTACGAATGGCCGCAATAATTTTCATAAAAATGGCAATCACCCACATTTTAGCAAGTATAAGCATTAGGACGGGAAATTGAAGAAACAAAATAATGAGAACTTAATTGCTCAGAATAAAAAAGCACATCATGATTATTTTATTAAGGACACTTATGAAGCAGGAATTGCACTTACAGGAACCGAAATTAAATCAGTACGTGCAAGAAGAATTAATCTGCGCGATGGCTATGTTCAAATTATTAATGGTTCCGCTTATCTCGAAAATGTTCACATTAGTGAATACAAGCAGGGCAACCGCTATAACCATGAGCCCCTGCGCCAACGCCAGCTGCTATTACATAAAAAAGAAATTGCTCGTTTAGCTAAGGAGCAGGAGCAAAGGGGGATCGCCATTATTCCCCTCAAAGTTTACCTTAAACATGGCTTTGCCAAAGTGTTAATTGGCGTGGGTCAAGGTAAGAAAAAATATGATAAGCGCGAAACGATTAAGAAAAGAGATCAGGAGCGTGAATTACGCCGCCAATATAAAGTATAAAATGACAGTTTGATTAGCTCGCTAATTGAACTGTTTTTTATTTATCCTAACGCTGAATAAAAGTGATTAGCCTATTTTTCATTTTAAAATAGGACTAGTAATGCTTGGGTGATTTTGGTAATATAATTATTAGGATACATGAATAGCTTTGTTTAACCAAAACAGAAAAAGTCTATGAATAAATTAAACAAAATGTGAACAAAATGTGAACAAATTCTTTGGCGGTCTTTTTCTAATGGCATTGCAATATTGTCGATTATTTATTAAGATTATTAGTATATATATAACTGGCTTTTGCAAATAGTATATTCAGATTTAAGCTTCAAAAAGTCAAACAGATGTTATAAGTTATGCATTAGTTTGTCTCGGCCATGACTTAATTCCGTTTTCGGAATACTATTTTGCCGAAAGTAAAGTATAAATAAGTAAAGTATTATTGTTATGCCAAGTTTAGTTTGTAAGGATTTGAATGGTAATGGAATTTAATGATGTCTATAATCAAGAACGAGTAACACGCAAATTTACTAATAGGAAAGTTAATGAAAAGTTATTAGCCAAAATAATTGAAAGAGCCCAGCAATCACCATCATTACTGAATTCTCAACCTTGGAAGGTTTATATCTTAGCTGGAGAAGCACTTGCTGGATTAAAAAAAGAAGTAAAAAAGCAAATTGATACTGGTGTTGATCCCCATGAAGATTTCGCAAAAATGTTATCGCTTAACTGGGAATCATTTCCGAGCCAAAATTTAGCTGCTGTCGGAGCATCGCAACCGTATTTCTTCCATAATAAAATGGATCTTTTTGAAGACTCAAATAATACGATGTTTAATGCCCAAGATGTAGTCTTCTTAACAATTCCCAAGGCATCGCCTGCCTGGTCTGTTTATGATTTGGGGATTTTTTCACAGAGTATAATGCTTCTGGCAATTAATGAAGGAATTGCTGTTATGCCAGCTCATTCGATGGTGTCATACCCTGAACTTGTTCGGAAATATGCGGAAATTCCTAATGATGAATTAGTCGGGATGGCAATTGGTTTAGGTTATAAAGATAAATCTGCCGAAGTTAATGATCCTAAGTATATTCCTGCAAGATTGCCGTTCAAGAAAATCTATAAATTAATTAAATAAAAAAACATTTTTATCAAGATAAAGCGCTATTAATGTTAAAATATATCAAATGATTTTTACAAAAGGTGATATAAATTTTGAATACAGCTCAAATAATTACTAATTTAATAGCAACTTTAGTGATTTTTGTTTTTGCAGCCTTCTTTGTTGCTGCCGAATTTGCATTAGTCCAAACAAGATCAAGTCAGCTAGAAGATATGCTAGCAAATAATACTGGTAATAGCAGGAAGGTTAAGCGTGCTTTACATATGACGCATAACCTGAATGAGTATTTATCGACAACGCAAGTCGGCACAACTTTAGTTGGCGTTGTTTTAGGTTGGTTTTCTGCCGATACGTTTGCAGCGATTTTTGCAAATTTATTTAAACTAACTCAACTTAATCATTCTGTAGTGCGTTCCGTTAGTGCTCTTTTAGGGGTAATTTTATTGACTTACCTAGAAGTAGTTGTGACAGAGATTGTTCCAAAAAATATTGCAATTGACATGCCAGTCAAAATATTGCTGGGAATTGTTACGCCATTGCAATTATTTCATACTTTGGTTTATCCTTTTGTCTGGCTTTTAAATACCAGTTCCAATGGTTTGCTTAAAATTATGGGCTTTGAGCCAGCAGATGAGGAAAATCAGGTTTATTCGCAGTCTGAGATTATTAAATTATCCCGGAAGGCCGTCCATGGTGGGTCTCTTGATAAAAACGACCTGACATATATGCAGCGTGCTTTTGAACTCAATGATAAAGTCGCAAAGGATATTATGACGGACAGAACCAGGCTGGTGGTGATTAATTCAACAGATACGATCAAGCAAGCACTAAAAATGTATCTTGATGAAGGGTCAAGTCGTATTCCTGTTGTCCGTGATAATAATAAAGACGATATTGTGGGCTATATTTATGCTTTCGATGTGGTTCAACAAAATGAAATAGATGATCAGGTCCCTGTAACCCGCATCATTAGGACAATGATCACCGTCCCGGAATCAATGCCGATTCAGGATATTTTGCATTTAATGATAAAAAAGCACACGCCGATTGTTTTAGTCGTAGATGAATATGGTGGAACTAGCGGAATTGTGACTGATAAGGATATTTACGAAGAGCTCTTTGGTACGGTTAAAGATGAAATTGATGATGTTTCAGATGACTATATTATCAAAGATAAAAAGGGCAATATTCATGTTTCGGGTAAAACGACCTTATATGATTTTGCCAGATATTTCCGCAAAGATCTTAAGAGTTTCCAAAATAGCGATATTATCACTATTGGTGGCTATATGATGGAACATTATCCAGAATTAAAGAAGAATCAAACGGTTGAGCTCGAAAATTTTGAATTTAAACTTGAAAATATTGAGCAGGGTTTTATGCGGTGGTTTATTGTCAAGCCGTTAGCACCAAAAGCTAATAAAACAACAAACGAAGAAAACTAACTGATAAATAAAAAGGAGCTATTTGAATAGCTCCTTTTTATTATTTATTATTAGCTAGCTTGATGACTTCAGGCTTGAGAACGCCAATGTAACGCAAGTTACGGTAGAAGTTCATAAAATCTAGACCATAGCCTACAACAAACTCGTTTCCGACTTGTGAACCGTAATATTCAACCTCAACGTCAACTTTTCGATTAGCTTCCTTATTCAGTAAAACGCAGCACTTAACGCTTTTAGCACCACGCTTTTGGAGCAAATCCTTCATATATTTCAAGGTTAATCCGGTATCAACGATATCTTCAACGATTAAAACATCACGATCTTTGACATCTGTTGCCAAGTCAGAAATGATTTTTACTTCGCCAGAAGATTCAAAACTATCGCCGTAACTAGAAACGTCCATAAAATCAATTTCTTCTTTGACGTTCATTTCACGCACTAGGTCAGTTAAAAAGAAAATTGCTCCTTTTAACGCACCTATAACTAACGGCTTTTTACCAGCATAATCTTCAGTTAATTGCTTACCCAATTTGACACACATTTGGTGAATATCATCTTCGGTAAACAATTTATGATCAATAATATTATCAATATTGTCGTTTTTCGGCATTTATTTACCCTTCACTTAAAACTCAAAATTCCTAATAAAATCGATTATATCATTTTTAATATGAAAAAGTAGCTCGTTTTAAACTTTTTTAGCAGTTTTGTACCCAAATTACGGACAAAATTGTTAATTTTGCTAAAAGCAGTAGGATTATTTCAGAAATAGCTTAAATTACTGCTTTTTGCTACAATGAGACATAAGGTTTAATAAGCGAAAGGTCAATTACAACGATGGAAAAAGAACAAGAAATAAAAATGCTCAAAGCTTTTTCGGATGCTAATTCAACTTCCGGCTTTGAAGGTGAATTCGTTAAGCTTTTTACTGATACAGTAAAGGATATTGCTGATGTAAAAGTTGATGGGATGCTCAACGTTTACGCTGCTAAAAAAGAAAATCAGGCTGGTCGGCCAATCATTCAGCTTGATGCCCACTCTGATGCCGTGGGTTTTATAACTCAGGCAGTTAGACCAAACGGAATGATCAAGTTTGTTCCGCTTGGCGGCTGGGTTAAATATAATATTCCAGCTTTACGGGTAAAGATTAGAAACCGTGACGGTGAATATGTTCCTGGCGTAGTGGCAACTAAGCCACCGCACTTCATGACTGAAGAAGAACGAGACAATGTACCAGAAGTAGAAGATATGTCAGTTGATGTTGGTTCTAGTTCTCGTGAAGAAACAATTAATGACTATAAAATTGATACGGGTTGTCCCATTTTTGTTGACGTCAAGTGCGAATACAATGAAAAAACCGGTCTTTTCTTCGGTAAGGATTTTGATGACCGTTTCGGTGCAGCTGCAATGGCTGATGTTTTGGATAATCTCAACGGCGAAAAGACTGACTTTAACGTTGTAGCCGCACTTTCAAGTCAAGAAGAAGTCGGCTTACGGGGAGCGTACGTAACAGCTAGAAGTATTAAGCCAGACCTAGGGATTGTGCTTGAATCATGTCCAGCAGATGATACATTTACTCCAAAATGGCTTTCTCAAACAGGCTTAAAGCGTGGACCAATGCTGCGTGATATGGACACTTCATTTTTACCTAATCCAAAATTCCAACAATACGCATGTGAATTAGCGGATAAAAACAATATTCCATATACTCGTTCGGTTCGGACCGGTGGCGGACAAGATGGTGCAGCAATTTACTATGAAAATGGTGCGCCAACAATTGTTATCGGAATTCCAGTGCGTTACGAGCATTCGGCCTACTGCTTTAGCGCATATCAAGACTTTAAGGCCTCAGTTGACTTAACTTGTGCAATTATCCGTGATTTAACTAAAGAAAAGTTGGCTAGTTTTAGTCAATTTTAATTAAATTGCTAGTTAATTGAATAACTTAAAATGTCTGCTTGATATTGTGTTATAATAGGCAAAAAGATAAGAAAGTCACTAGGGGTGCCACATTTAGCTGAGAAATACCCTCCGAACCTGAACAGGACAATACCTGCGCTAGGGAAGTGTTATTAAGTATATTAGAGTACTCCTACTGACTTAGAATGTTAGTTAGGAGTATTTTTATGTTTACAAGATCATCAAAATGGAACGTTAAAGCAATTATCCTGATTGCTTTAATTGGAATTATTATGGGAGTAATCTACACTTATGGATTTAATTGGGCTTACAATTTAATTAAGTTATTACTGCTTCCGACCGGCTTTGCTCCGGTAACAGATACTGTTTTTTCTGGATTATGGCTAATGGCAGCTCCTTTAGCGATGTATTTCGTGCCAACGGTTGGTTCAGGAACAATTGGTGAAACATTGGCAGCAGTTGTCGAAATGGCAATTGGCGGCCAATGGGGCGCAGTAACAATTTTGTCTGGTGTGATTCAAGGTGCAACTAATGAAATTGGCTTTTTCCCGCAAAAAAGTCGGTATCAAGCATTTTCTTGGCAAAGCGTACTAACAGGGGCCTTTTTTGCCGGCCTTGGTAGTTTCATTCCAACGTATTTTTTGTACGGTTGGAGTAAGTATAGCATCCAACTGCAAGTTATCATGTTTATTACTTGTATACTCTCTGCGCTTGTCTTTGACGGCGTTTTGGTAAAATTGATTACTAACTTATTTGATCAGGCATTAAAGCCCAAAATTGCTTAAATTAAAATTAGCACCGCAAAATATTTTTTGCGGTTTTTTTATAAAAAAGACTAAGAAACACAAATTAGTTTGCGAAAATCATGGACGTAGAATTCAATAAAAATTATAATATTCCTTTATGAAAACCAAAAAGTTTTAATAAATAATAAGTTTAAGGAGAATTATGACTACAGAGATAACAAATTGGCGTTCATTAGGTGGCTATGTTAGTTCGGATGGAAGAAAGGTTAAAGAAGGGCTGCTTTTTCGTTGTGGTCAACTATTTGATTTAACCGATGAACAAAAAGATCGTGTTCAGAACTACTACAAAATAAAGCGACTGGTTGATTTTCGCGGTGATGAGGAGAGACAAGAATATCCAGACTATCTTTGGTCAGAATTAGATTATGAAATAATTGATGTGCTGAAAGATACTGGCACAAATCAGGCTAGTGTTGATGAAATCGTTTCGGCCAACAGCAATGTTGAACAGGACATGTTGAAAACCTATGAAGAATTAGCATTGGCAGAATCTGCTAAGCAAGGCTATCACGACTTTTTGCTAACGTTAATGACTGATCCAGTTCCAGTTGCCTTTCATTGTTTTGCCGGTAAGGATCGAACAGGGGTAGCTGCAGCCTTAATTTTAAAGAGCTTGGATGTTAGTGAGGAGCAGATTTTCACCGACTACTTAAAAACAATTTCTGCTCGTAAAAAAGCTAACGAAGAAATATTAGAATACTTAAAAGATAAGATGGATCCTAATAACCTCAATGATGTAGCAATTGCGTTAACTGTTGAACGCCAATACCTGGAAAGATACTTTTCAACCGTTAAAAAGCATTACGGTGATTTTGATCACTACTTTACTGACGGCTTGAAACTGCCACAAGATTTTAAAGAGCAAATGCAAAAGAATTACTTGGTTTAACTTAATGAAGTTGACTGATTGAGCGTGGAGAGAGCAAAAATTATGAACCGAGAAGATTATATTAAAAGTTTGAACCTTGAGCCTCACCAAGAAGGAGGTTGGTTCCGTCAAATATATACTAGTGATGAGCAGTTCTTTGCTCAAGATAGTCAAGCAGATAGATTTTACTACACTTCAATTTATTTCTTACTTGATGATCAGAGCTGTTCCCATTTTCACCGCTTAAACCATGATGAACTATGGTATTATCATGACGGCACGGCGATTACAATCCATTGTATTGCTCCAGATGGTCATTATTATGCAGTTAAATTAGGTAAAAGAATTGACCAAGGTGAAGTCTTGCAATTTAAGGTACCAAAAAACACCATCTTTGCCTCAGAAGTCACGGAACCAGATAGTTTCTGTCTAGTTAGCTGCATGGTTTCTCCTGGCTTTGACTATCATGATTTTGAAATGCCCCACAAACAAGATTTGTTAAAACAATATCCAGATTATGCTGAAGTAATTAAGCGGCTGGCAAATGATTAAAATGAATAAGAAAACGCCAAATTCTAAAGCTAGAATTTGGCGTTTTTTGATGCTAATTTGGTTTATCAGTTTTTTATCTAATATTTTCGCTTAAAACAGAGTGTACCTTAGTGGTGAGCATGTCGATGGCGACATTATTTTCGCCGCCTTCAGGGATGATAATGTCTGCATAGCGTTTGGTTGGTTCAATAAATTGGTGATACATTGGCTTAACTGTATCTAAATATTGTTCAATGACCGAATCAATCGATCTGCCCCGTTCCTTAATGTCACGCTCTAATCGTCTGATAAAACGAATATCATCATCCGTATCAACGTAAACTTTAATATCCATTAAATTACGAATCTCTTCACTTGCCAGTACTAATATTCCTTCAAGAATAATAATATCGGCAGGCTCGATATGGATAGTTTCTTTGCTTCTTGTGTGTTCTTTGAAGTCGTAAACGGGCATTTCAATTGGCTCGTATTGTAATAACCGATTTAATTGCTCCTCTAAAAGGGGAATATCAAAAGCATCAGGGTGGTCATAATTGATATTCTGTCTGATGTTCATCGGAATACCAGTATTATCTTTGTAATATGAATCTTGCGTCATAATTAAGACATGTTCATTTTCCTGCATTTGGTCAACAATTTTGTGAGCGATGGTAGTTTTACCGCTGCCTGAACCACCGGTAATTCCTATCACAACGGGTTTTTCAAGTTTAGACATTGAGACACTCCTTTTTATCAAATAACATTTTACTTTACTTTTCCTTGAATTACCAACGGTTAAGGTAAAAAACATCTTTTTCTTCATAAAAAAAACCAAAATTTATGGTTTAATCTGTCATTTTTTTCTCTATGATGAAGATGTGAAGAAAATAACTTGGTTGAATTAAATAGGTGAGCAAAATGAATTATAACTTGATGCCAGTCAAATACTTTATTGATGTGGTGCAGACTAACGGCTTTATTTCAGCGGCTAAAAGAAATTATGTTTCTGAAACTGCCGTTAGTACAGCAATTAAAAAACTTGAAAGTGAATTAGGCCAAAAGTTGTTGAATCGGTCTGCAGGAGAATTATCGTTAACCCCGGTGGGAAAGGAATTTTACCACAGAGCGGTTGAAATTGTTGATTTGTATACAGAAATTTGGCGTCATCCCGATCCTCATCCTGACCAATTATTGCGGATTCATTTCTTTCAGGGATTAGAAAACGAAACCGCTAAGTTTGCCGCTAAATTGCCATCGTCTTATGAAATTAGTTTTGATGAAGAAAGTTTATCTACAGGGATAAAGCGATTAATCAACGGTAACTTTGATTTGCTAGTTGGCTTCCAACTTGCTTTCGTTGGTAATACTAAAATCTTAAGTTGGCCCTTTGAAAAAGTTAGCTTTGATTTATTGTTTAACAAGCAAGAATGCGAACAATTTCACGGAGAAATAAAAGATTTAGCGCAAAATTGCACGCTTTATATGCAAAACTGGAAGACAACTGGAATAATGGATATTCAAACGGCGATGTTAGATGCCTATAATCGTGATGGCTGGGGGCACGGAACAGTTGCGGAAGTCAATAGCTTTGCTGCCGCTTGCTTGAAAGTAAATTTCGGTGGCGGGATGACTATGGTTCCACATTCATTTACTTTGCCGAAGTATTGCGACAATATTAATCGGATTGCACCGCGGCACTTAAAGCAGGCGTTTAACGTGGTGATTGCTCTTAGTCCAGCAATCTCTGACGATGTTAAAAAAATGGTGCAAAAGGTAACAACTTTAAGTTATTGATGATAATTTTTTGATGTTAGCGCCTTCAAATAAAAAGACTTAGAATTCAATTGTAACCAAAATCACAATTACTAGAGAAAGGGTGAAGTTACAATTGGATTCTTTTTCAACTAAAGTTGTTGTTGTCGGCTCTGGTTCATCCGGCATCTCAGCTTGCTTTGAACTTTATCAACGAAAAGTACCTTTTATTTTGTTAGAAAAGGGCGATAAAGTTGGGGGTGCCGGAAAGTTTGGTGCCCATGGTGTTTTTGCCATTAATTCACAAGAGCAAAACAAGCGACACGTAAAATATGGCTATCGTGATGCCTTTAACGGTCTAACCAATTATAATCACTATTTTGTTAACGGCGAATTACTCAGTCGCTTTTTACAAAAGTCGGGGGCAAATATTGACCGTCTAAGCGAGATGGGGTTGCCAGTAACCGTTGAGCAAAGTGAGCAAAAGGCGCATCTGGATGATCCGCTTGTGTACCATAAGTTTAATAATTTTAACGAAAAAATGGCCAATTGGGATAAGTTGCCCGCATTGTTCACCGCAGCTGGAAACAAGGTTTTACTTGAGACGGCAGCTGTTGATGTTGAATATGATAACGGCTTAACGGCAGTCATTGCGCAAACTAAAGAGGGGCAAAAAATTACCATTAAAACTGAAAAAGTTATTTTTGCGGATGGTGGTTACTGCGGTAACCAAATGATGCTTGAGCAAAAATATTCCGATGCTGCCGAATTTCTGAATTTAGGTGAGCGCAAGTCGGACGGAAGGGGAATCAGAATTGCGCAAGCACTTGGTGCAGACACGCGCCATAATCCGGTGCTGTTTGCTCATGGTTGTGCGCCTAGTCGAACAATCAATCCGATGAGACGGGAAAGTTCTGTCGAGGCATTGACCAACTTGCCTTTGTTATGGCTTGATCAGACAGCTAACCGGTTTGTAAACGAAGATGTTGTTTACGATTTTGCTATGTGGGGAAATGCTGCCCATAATGTGAATGGCAAATATTACGTTATTGTTGATCAAGCAACAATTGATACCTTTAAAAAGACTACAGTAGGACTGGAAGATACATTCGAACGCCAATTTTGTGATGTTGGTCAAACGCCAAAAACAACTGTTGGGCCTTTACCAAATATTCAGCAAGACTTTGACAATGCTGTCAAAACGGGCGAAGTGGTGAAGGCAGGCACGTTAGAAGAGCTAGCTCAAAAACTGGGCTTGCCGCAACAAGCGCTTGATAAGAGTATTGCAAAATATAACGACGCAGTTGAGCAAAAGCAGGATAAGACCTTTTTAAAACCTGCTGCAGAACTGTTATTCACGGTTACTCAAGGCCCGTTTTATGCTATTTGTGAGCATTGTGCCATTCTGGGAACTTTAGATGGTGTAAATGTGGACCGTAATTGTCAACCGGTGAGAGAAGATGGTTCGCCAATTAGAGACATTTACGTCGTTGGTAATAATGCGAATGGATTATATTCGGATGGTTATCCAAGTTATGAAGGAATTGCAAATGGTTTTGCGTTCGTTTCGGGGTGGATTGCCGCACAAGAAGCAATCAAAAGTTTGAATTAGGAGGTTTTTTACGATGTTAGAAGGAAAAGTTGCTGTTGTTACTGGTGCTGCGCAAGGAATTGGTTTTGCGATTAGTGAAGAATTTGCTAAGCAAAAAAGCGATGTTGTGTTGACCGACTACAATCCAGAAGTAACTAAAGTTGCTGCTAAACTCAACGAACAGTACGCCGGTAAAATTAAGGGCTTGGTTTTAAATGTTATGGACACAGCTAGTATCAAACAGGGTCTGCAAGAAATTATTACCGACTACGGTAAGATTGATTATGTGATGAACAATGCCGGTGGTGGCGTACTAAAACCATTTGCTGAATTGACAGATGAAGATTTTGACAAAACTGTGAACTTAGATTTGCGCGGAACCTTTTTATGCATGCGTGAAGAAATTAAATTGTTTTTGAAACAAGGCTATGGTTCAATTGTTAACACCAGTGCACTCGGAAGTGTTTATAATCCGGGTGGAATGGGCGCGTATAATGCTGCTAAAAACGGCATCATTGGTATGACACAAGCAGCGGCAATTGATTATGCGGATAAGAATATTCGGGTAAACAGTGTAGCACCGGGCTTAACCAAAACACCGCTAAATGAAGGTGGCTTTTTGGATAAAATTTTACCAACTGTTCCAATGAAAAGGGCAGAAACTGCTGCAGAAGTTGCCAAAGTCTTCGTTTTCGTTGCTAGTCAAGCAACCTTTATGACAGGCCAAACCATTTTAAGTGATGGCGGTGTTTCTGTCGGCTTGAAGTAAGGAGGCGTTAGTAATGTTTCCTGAAAAAACAAACTATGATTTGGTCATTGTGGGAGGCGGTCTTGCGGGACTCGCTGCTGCCGTTAGTGCCGGAGAAAGTAATTTGACAACGTTGGTGCTCGAAAAAGGGCGAACACTTGGCGGTGATGGTAATTACGTTGAAGGCGCAATGGGCATCGATAGTTATTTGCAAAAAGAGCAAAACATCGCGATTGATGCTGGTGAGTTGCTACAAGACGAATTGAATTATTCTCATTATGAGGCCAATGCCCTACATTTACGCAAATATCTTTCAGCTAGTGGCAAAATTATTGATTGGCTGCATTCTTTAGGAGTTAACTTTAGCAAAGTGGGCCCGCAGGGTAAAAGCTGGCCAACTATTCATACTTTTGCCGGCGGTGGGCACGCGGTAGTTGAAATTTTACAGCAAAAAGCCACCTCATATGGGGTCGAAATTGTTAACAGTATCAGTGCCCAGCGAGTTATACAACGCAATGGTCACGTGACCGGCTTGCTTTTAAAAAATGAGGCAACTGGGCAGTACAGAGAAGTTGCAACCTCAAACGTTATTTTAGCTACGGGTGGTTATGTTGATAATCCGGAATTAGTTAAAAAAAGGATCCCTAACACTACACGCTTGCTTTCAGTTAGTGATGGTAAATCCACTGGGGATGGACTTCGCTTGGCTTGGCAAGCTGGCGCGGATCATTATCAAATGGGTGCAATCCAGTATGGTGGTGGTGCTATTTTAGATAAAACTCGTCCCGCCTATGTCCATATGCCAGCACAACTAGCTGCCGCTGCAACCCAGGAAGCCATCTTATGGGTAAATGAACAGGGGAACCGATTTATTAATGAGGATGTTAACGACAATATGTGTCACGCCGGAAGTGCCCTTTTGACCCAATCACGGACGTTTTCAATTTTAGACCAAATGGCAATTGATCATTTGACTAATGTGGGTCTTTATAAGGAAGTTGGTAATTCACCTGTTTCTCCAGCTAAATTTGCTAACTTAACTAGTGAAATCGAACGAGACTTAGCAAATCACGAAAAGTATTTGACTAAGGCAGCCTCGATTACGGAACTAGGACAAAAGCTCAACTTACCATGTTTAGCCCAAACAATTGCCCACTATAATGAATTGACGACTCAAGGCCGCGATACGGATTTTGGCAAGGCTAAAGAGTACTTGACGCCAATTACAACTGGGCCATTTTATGCCGTAGAACTAGGAATTGGTATGGCCTGTGCAATTGGCGGAATCCGTGTTGATAACGACAGCGCTGTCCTTAATAGTTATGGTTATCCTTTGCCCGGATTATATGCTGCAGGTAATGACGCCGCTGGTATGCTGGTGGGTGACACATATGCGGTTACGCTTCCTGGTAGCACTGCTGGTTATGCAGTCTTTTCCGGACGAAATGCGGTTATGAGCATTATTGTAAAAGCAGGTTGACTAATGGATAAGCAAGAAAAAGTCTCCGTTTCAAAAACAAGAATTGGTGTATTAGCTGTTAGTATGATGGGGATGGCTGCCTTAGCAATTACGCCATCGTACGCCGCAATTGCGCGAACTTTTTCACTAACTAATACTGGTGTGCAAATGCTAACTTCACTGCCGAATTTATTTATGATGCTGGCCGGAATTATCATTGGCAAATTGACTGCCAGCAGGTTTAACCTGAAAAACCTAACGCTTTTAGCGATATTATTAGTAACTATCGGCGGTTTGCTACCACTAGCATTTCATACTAACTTTGCTTTTTTGGTCTTTTGTTCTTGCTTAGTTGGATTAGGTCAAGGTGCCTGTACAAACTTAACGCAAGTCCTAATCTCACAAATTTTACCTAAAAAAGAACGCGAGTCAACAATGGGATTATCGACCACTTTCATCAATATCGGCGGTGTTGTCTTTATTATGGGAGGTGGTCAGCTTGCCTCAATGAGTAGTTGGGTCAATAATTATTGGATTTACCTATTTTCATTATTGATTCTGTTAGTTGTTTTAGTATTACTTCCGTTTAGACCTAAAGTGCTTGAGCAAAATCAAGCTGACGGGCTAAGCACCAAAATCGTGCTTAACAAATATGTTTTTTACAGTGCTTTATGGGCCTTTTTAACCATGCTGCTTAATAATGTCCTCAATAATAATATTTCACTATTTGTTGTTCATGAACATCTCGGCGCCACTACGCAAGCTGCTTTTACCTCAACCATTTCCCTGATTGGTGGCATGTTATGCGGCTTAATCGTTGGTTTAATTGGCAAAAGGTTTAAATACTCTTCAATTGCACTTTCCTTTTTTATCTATGGGTTGGCGTATTTACTGATCGGCGTCTTTCATTCTTTGTTAATTGTCTTTGTTGGCAGCTTTTTGGTAGGAGCTGCTATGAGCATTGCAATGGGACAATTTCCCTATTTGATTTCAATCTCTGTTGCTGATAATAGTGTTTCAATGGCTTTAGGAATCTATGTGGCGATTTATTCTATCGGAGGCGTAATCAGTCCGTTTGTAATTAATCCGTTGACAAGTTTAGTTAAAAATATGGGGTTAAATGTTTTTTCAGTTAGTGGAATTTTAGCCCTTGTTATTGGGTGTGTTTGCTTACTAGCTAAATATCAAAAAAATTTGGTTAATAATGCCCAAGCCTAAAATTAATTTTTAAAAAATCTTCTGTTGCATTAAGTATCTTGTAGCGGGAGATTTTTTGTTTCTAAAAAGTTCACCCCTAAAATAAGCATTGGTACTGGGGCTAAATGGTGGTAAACTGCATTTTGAATTAAATTTTTAACTGTGTAATAAATGGTTTTTAATTGATGGGAGAAAAGAATTGGAAATAATTGATTTAAAAAAATATTTAACACCCGTTGAAAACCAGAATAAAAATAAGCAATTGGAAGTTGTGCTTTTTTCTGATCAAGTGCTAGCAGGCTCGAATTTTTATAATACAATTTTTCAGAAAAATGTTCCGCAATTGCGTAAACGAATTTTTACTGTTGCCAAAAATGAAAAAGTAATTGAAATAATTACGTCATTAATTCCGCAGACAGGGGTTTTCCCACCACAACTTCATGATGTTGAAGCCTGGATAGACCAAAAGCAGCAGGTAGATAAAGTTGATAATGACATTATGCTAACTTGGCCTAGTAATGATGAAAAGAAACTACTTATGCATCATCATAAAGAACCAGAACAACAAGTCTTGCTGCGAAAGGCATTTTTTCAAAGCAAAGACCAAGAAATAATTAGATATGAAGAAAATGCCATGCTACCCGGCTATTTTAAATTACAAAAGAGATAAAAGATGAGCTCATTTTTATACCAAGATGCTAAAAAACAAATTTTAAATTTAATTTCTACTGGTCAATTTAAGCCTAATGCCAAGATTTGGAATGAACGAATCTTAGCTGAAGAACTTGGCTATACCAGGGCGACGATTAAAAATGCTATTAACTCTTTAGTTGAAGATAATATTCTAGAAAAGCGCCGTGGTGACGGCACTTATTTGGTTAAGGGGGCACTTAATAACGCTTTTGAAATCGGGGACGATTCACCGAATTCATTTACCCAGATTATGAAAATAAATCAGCGTCAGGCCGTTAACCGGGTAGAGTCTTTTAAATTAATTTATGATGATCCAGAATTGGCGCAGGTGTTTGCCAACCAAGATAGTGCTTTTTATGAATTATGTCGAACTAGGTCAGTTAATAGCACCGTTATTGCCGTGCAGAAATCGTATATTCCGTTTCGTCTTTTTGAAGATGCTCATCGCTATGATTTCAGTAAAATGTCCCTCTATGATTACATGGACTATCAAAATCACAAGCCAGTCAATTTTCAGACTGAAATAGAAACCCGCTCACTAGATGATAACGAATTTGTTGTCGAAAATATTCATTTAGACCAAGCCAAATATGCGTATTTATTATTTTTGGAATACCGTGGTTTTACAGCCAAAAATGAAATGGTTGAATATACGAAGTCATGGTACAACCCAGACTTTATAAGCTATAAAATCAACGTCAAACGGTAAATGGTTGCAATATTGGTCGCAAAAAAGGAACTACTTGAGAAAGCGGTTCCTTTTTATATTGCCTAAAAAAGTTTCGGGGATTAAATTAAGTTTTGTAGACAACAGAAAGGGAGGAAAAGTTATGGAAGTAGTCTTGGCAAGTCATTCCAACTTGGCCAAAGGAATGTATGAAACAGTTTCACTCATTATGGGGAAGCAGGAAAAGCTGTATTATCTTACCGCCTATGTAAATGGTGAAGATGATTTTAGCGACCAATTTGAAAAAGTAGTTGCACCAATTGCTGAACAGCAAATAATTTTTGTAACTGATTTACTTGGAGGATCGGTTAATAGTCAATTAATGCGAAAAGCAGAAAAGAATCCTAATTACTTGCTTGTTGCAGGGATGAATTTACCTTTCGTAATTGAGCTAGTTAATTTTATTGCTAATCAAAAAGTTGAACTTGCAACAGTGCGCAAAAAATTACCCGCTTTAATTGCGGTTGGTCAAAAAGGATTGCAGGTAGTTGAATTTTCTGGCACTGCAGAAGAGGACGAATTTTAATGAAAGGGAGATTGAAAAATGATAACTATGACGAGAATTGATTACCGCTTGCTTCATGGTCAAGTTGCATTTGCTTGGACAAACAACTTATCAGCCAATGCCATTTTGATTGCTAATGACGAAGTAGCAAATGACGTCTTTCGGAAGAAAACATTTCAACTGGCAAAGCCCGACAATGCTAAGTTAATTTTCAAAACAATTGAAGACTCAGCCAAAGCGATAGCTAGTGGAGTAACCGATAAATACCGCGTCTTCATCGTGGTTGAAACAATTACGGATGCCTATCGGCTAGCAATGAAGGTCCCAGAGATTAAGGTAGTTGACCTAGGCTTGGCAAATGACAAAGACGGGGCAATTAATATTGCTAAGTCTGTTTACGTTACTAAAAAAGAGATTAAGCAACTAACTGAACTCGAAGATAAGGGCGTGCAAGTGCTAGTTAAACAGGCACCAGGCGATTCTGATATTGAATTTTCATCGTTAATTAAATAGTTGGAGGCAATAAGTATGGCTTTACAAATTATTGGAATATTTTTGGTCGCTTTAATTGCTAACATGCAAGATTTTTTAGGTTCATCGTTTATTGGGCGACCAATTGTAACTTGTTTATTTATTGGCTTAATTTTTAACAACGTCCAACAAGGCCTGATTATCGGCGCTACTTTAGAATTAGCGTTTCTAGGTTTGATGGGTGTTGGGGCAACGGTTCCTCCTGATGAAATTATTGGAGGCATTTTGGCAACGGCGCTAGCTTTAAAAAATGGTTATGGGGTCAGTGTGGCATTAACCTTGGTTTTACCGATTGCTACCTTAGGCTTACTCATTAAAAACCTGCTATATGTTGTGATTTTTCCGGCAATGGCGCATAAAGCTGATGATTATGCCAACAAAGGTGAAGTTTCAAAAGCTGGTAATATGCATTTGTGGGCCTCGTTTACGCGAATTATTATGATGGCCTTAGTAACAACAATTTCTTTTGCCTTAGGTAGTAATCTGGTCGGTGCATTTGTCAAACTAATTCCCAAGTTTTTGATTGATGGGATTACCGTAGCCACTGAGATCTTACCAGCCGTGGGTTTTGCCATGTTAATTAATATGACTTTTTCTAAAAAAGTTGCACCATTTTTCTTTATTGGTTTCGTCTGTGCCGCATATTTGAAACTTGATATGATTGCCGCCTCAATTATAGGTGCGATTTTTGCTGGCATGATGTATCTAATCCTTGAAGAGATTCATCAAAATAATGGTGCGAGTGCTGCTAAGGAGACAGAGGTGCAAGAAGATGACTTTTAATAATACCAATTCAATCAAAAAGGAAGAAAAGAAACTAACTAAAAAGGACTTAAATGGTATTTTTTGGCGAAGCATGCCAATGGAGGCCTCTTTTAACTATGAGCGAATGATGAGTATGGGCTTTGCATACACAATGACTGGCATTATCAATAAGCTCTATGACAAAAAGGAAGACCGCAAAAATGCAATTAAGCGCCATCTGGAATTTTTTAATTGTACCTCGGCCACCTCGCCGTTTATTGCTGGTGTGCTCGCCTCAATGGAAGAAAAAAATGCCAATGATCCCGAATTTGATCCCAGCTCAATTAATACGATGAAAACTGGCTTAATGGGACCTTTATCCGGTATTGGTGATTCGATTTTCTGGGACAGCTTGAGAATTATCGCCAGTGGAATCGGAGTTTCACTGGCGCAGAAAGGCAGTATTTTAGGACCAATATTATTTATTCTCATTTATAATCTGCCCAACTTACTGGTCCGTTATTACGGCACAATGTGGGGCTATAAATTGGGGACCAATTTTGTTGATAAAATGGCTTCAGGATTAATGAATTCAATTACCTACGCTATTAATATCTTGGGCAATACGGTAATTGGAGCAATGGTTGCCTCAATGGTCGTAATAAATCTGCCGGTTCAATTGAGTGGTGGCAAAAATCCGGCAACAATTCAATCGCTGTTAAATTCAATCATGCCGGATTTACTGCCGCTAGCGGTTACCTTTTTCATTGCTTGGCTGTTAAAGAAAAAGCATGCCAAAATGATGTGGCTATTATTAGCGATTCTAGCAATTAGTATTTTAGGAACATTTTGTGGCTTCTTAAAACCATAAAAAATGAAAGGATAAATAAATGTACTTTGATCAAACAGATTTTTTAAATAATTATCAGGCTGCAGTGGATGAGTTGGATCACGTTGATCAAATTCTATCTGAATTAAGACAGAAAAAATTTAAAAATATTTTCTTTACTGGTTGTGGGGGCTCATACACCAAGTTTGTCGATTTACGCCCAATGATGTTTAAGAAATTACCAATTCCCTTTATGATTGCTGCGCCAGACGAACTGGTAAAGATGTATGACGCTGAAGTAACGGAAGACAGTTTAATTGTGGCTGGTACTAAAACTGGGGAAACAACAGAATTAGTTGCTGCCCTTGAGCAAATTAAAAAAGAAAAACCGCAATGTACCATTATCAGTTTTATTGGCGATGAAAATAGTCACCTGGAAAAAACCCGGGTCGTTGATTATCGGATTAAATCAATTGATACAGATGCTAATCTTCTTGAATTAGGTTGGTTTATCAGTAATTTTACGCAAGAAGCCAGCTTAAGCCAGCTAAAAATGCAAAAGTCACAGCTAGCAGAAATGGGTGCAAAAGTTGCTGCTGGGATTGCGGACCTGGTTCCTGCAACATTAAATCATGTTAACAATACTGATATCACCAAAATGCAGATGTGGGTCGGTTCTGGAACCGTTTGGGGAGAAGTGTGCTGTTTTGCCAATTATTTACTCGAAGAGATTCAACATATTAAGGCCCAAGCAATTAATTCCGGTGAGTTTTTCCATGGTCCCTTTGAATTAATTGATAATAACCAGCCTGTAAGTGTTGTAGTTAATAGCAATGCAAATCGAAAAGAGGATTTGCGGGTGGTGGACTTTGTTACTAAGTTTGCCAAAGATCCGTTAATAGTTGATGTCAAAGAGTTTGACTTAGCGGAATTTGATGAAGATCTTAGGACATATGTTGAAGCATATGCTTTAAATCACTACTTTGATACAATGTTTAAGATGTATGCGGTAAAAACAGGAAAATCGGCCAAAACTAGGCGTTACTACCGTTTATTAGATTATTAAGTTTAAAATATTTCAGTAATTAGAGTGGCTAGTTAAAAAATTGAACAGAGCATTATTTGCGTTATCACGCGTAAATAATGCTTTTTTTGTTTCCTTTTAGATAAATTAGCTAATTTTGTTTTAATAAAGTATTGACTCTATTAATGAAAGCGATTACTATTACTTTGGTACCGAAAAATGATGATTTATCATTTAATTTTAGAAAAAGGCCGGCTTTAATGCATTTTTTGACCATATTTCTTTTCAAAAAAATACATTTATTTTAAAAAGAGAACCAAAAAGCAAAATGGAATATAAAGAAAGAACTGCTGCTACACAAGCACAAGAATATTTACAGGACTTAATTCAATTTAAATTAGAAAAACCAACTTTACCGGCGCAAAGAGAGATAGCAGACAACTTAAACGTTAGTCGCAACGCCGTTTTGCACGCGCTGGATAGACTGAAAAGTGAAGATCAGGTTGTAGTGAAGGAACGGGCTGGGGTGGTTGCTAACGCGAAGATCGACATTAACATGCTGGGAATGGAGTCAATGACTGCGGAGTTAAAAGACCAGTCTGTTGCAATCAAACATGTGGCAACGCAAATAATTGCCACACCTAAGCGATTACAGGCTTTCTTTGGCACCTCAGTTAAGCAGGTAATTAAAATTAGCCGAATAAGACTCAAGTCTGGTATTCCATTGACCTATGAAATTGTTTATCTTGCTGCCGAAAAGTTTGCTGACCTTGCAAAAGTTGATTTTACCAATAAGCCTTTGTATGAATTCTTACAGAAGCGTTATCAGCTCAAACCGGCATACGGAAGAGAGAATATCAGCTGCTTTTTAGCTGATGAGAATATTAGTGAAGTCTTAAAGATCGCACAAGATACGCCATTATACTGTGTTAATAGTTTTAATTATTTAGAAAGTGATGAACCACTGGAAGCAACCACCCAATATTTGATTGGTAGCAGTTTTAAATATCATTTTATTGCTAACAATATTTATGATTACCGCGAGGAAGAATAGTGCTTTTTAAAGAAATTTATACTGACTTAGATGCAAAAATTGCTGCTGGTATTTATGCTCCAGGAAGCAGTTTGCCAACCGAAGCCGAATTGCAGCAATTCTACCAAGTAAGCCGAACCACGATTAGGAAGGCTGTTGATCAGTTAGTGGCGGCCAAAAAAGTGGTTCGCAAAAAGGGTAGTGGATTATTCGTTGCACCAACCATTTCAAAGCAGAATATCTTGGAAATGACTGGTGTTATTAAACCACCATATTTAGACTCATCAGATATGATAAAATTTAAAGATAGTTATTTAAGATTAGTTGGTCCGTATTATGCCGACATTTTTAAGATTAGTTCTAATGAACTTTTATACTATATTTCATTTATTACCCTGATTAAGAATCAGTTGGCTTGGGAAAAGTTACTACTTCCGTTAGCATTATTTCCTGATTTTGATCCCAGTTGCTTAAAAGTAACCTCAATTATTGAAGCTGTTGCTGCAGGCAAAGAGCGACCGGAAAACCTGTTTCAGGATTTTCAGTTAATTAAAGCAACCGATGAGGTCAGCAAGCAGCTGGGGATTAACAAACAAGGTCCTGTTTTTAAGACGACCAATCTTTTTTCAACTAATGATAGCAAAATTGTAGCTGTTGAGTACCGGCTGCAAGATGCTTTAACAACTAAGTACTCAATCGATTTTAATTAATGGAGGAATAGAAAATGATTAAGCTTGTAAGGGTAGATCACCGGCTGGTTCATGGTCAAGTCGCTGTTTCCTGGTTTAATAGTTTGGATGTTAATACCATTTTTGTCGTAAATGATGATGTGGCACATGATGATTTTCGTAAATCAGCGATTAGACTGGCAAAACCGGAAAATTCAAAGTTGGTTATGAAATCAGTGGATGACAGTATTAAAGCAATTAATTCTGGTGTAACTGATAAATATAAAATGCTGATCGTAGTGGAATCAGTTGCAGATGCTTTTAAACTGATTAAAGGTACTGGAGATAAGATCACCGGCTTAAACCTTGGTGGCACCAAGCCGAGAACAGATACTAAAAATTATTCCAAAACCATCAACTTGACTTCGGAAGAAGCCGATGAATTGACGGAATTACAAAATGATGGTGTTGAGGTTTGGATCCAGCAGGTTCCAAGCGATGATAAACAAGAATTTCATAAATAAAGTGTGGGAGCTAAGTTATGAATGTATATTTGACTGCAATTATTTTGGCATTAATTGCAATGTTGGGAAATGGTGAGTATTTCTTAGGCTCATCAATGCTATCTAGGCCACTGGTTACATGTACGTTGACCGGTTTAGTGCTGGGAAACCTGCACCAAGGAATAATAATGGGAGCTACTCTTGAGCTGGCTTTTGTTGGTTCCTTTTCTATTGGTGCTGCGATTCCACCAGAAATAATCTCTGGGAGTGTTTTAGGAACGGCATTTGCCATTGAAGCTGGTAAGAGTACGGCAGTTGCTTTGACACTGGGGATTCCAATCGCCTCATTAGTTTTAGTAATTAAGAATTTATGCTTTATCTTTATCTTGCCGTACTTCGTTCACCGTGCAGATAAGTATGCCGAGCAAAGTGACGGTAGCGGAGTGAGTCGGATGAATGTCCTCGGCGGCTTTTTCTCCGTTAACTTGCCAATCGGGCTTGTTGTTGGCATTTCCTATGTGTTAGGTAGTCCAGTAATTAAAGGGATCTTAGCAGTAATACCGCAATTTATTATTAATGGGTTAGGAATTGCCACAGGTTTGCTGCCAGCATATGGTTTTGCCTTATTAATGAAGATGATGATTAACAAGAAAAATGCCACTTTCTTTATTATTGGCTTTGCTTTAGCAGTTTACCTAAAGATTTCCGTTACTGGTGTTGCCATCTTCGGTGCTTGCTTAGCCCTTATTTTAACCGGCTATTCAGCTTTTAAGGGTGAGCCAATGGTTAATGCAGCGACAAGTTCAAATAGTGGAAAAGAAAATACTGATGATGGAGGCATTGATTATGAAGATGAAGAATTCTAAGCTGCTCACCAGAAAGGACTTAATGAAAACCTTCTGGCGCTCGTTTACGATGGAATGGGCTTGGAATTATGAGCGCCAAATGAACTTAGGTTACGCTTATTCAATGGTTCCAGCCTTGCGTAAGATTTATGGTAAAAACAAGGAAAAATTAAAGGCAGCTTATCAACGGCACCTTGAATTTTATAATGTAACACCTTGGCTCAGCACTTTTCCATTAGGAATTTCGATTGCCATGGAGGAGCAAAATGAACTTGACCCTGACTTTGATGCCGCTTCGATCAACAACATTAAAGTTGCATTGATGGGGCCATTAAGTGGAATCGGAGATTCCTTCTTTTGGGGCACATTGCGTGTTATTGCAACGGGAATCGGAACTTCGCTAGCCTTGCAAGGAAATATTCTTGGTCCAATTCTCTTTTTACTGATATTCAATATCCCTGCTTTATTAGCACGTTACTATGGCCTATTTGTTGGCTACAATGTTGGTTCATCGTTTATCGATAAGGTTCAAAAAACCGGTTTAATGGATAAACTGACCTATGGTGCTTCGGTCTTAGGCTTAGCGGTTGTCGGCGCGATGGTGGCCACAATGGTCACACTCAAAATGCCGTTAAAGATTGGTAGTGGTGCAGAGGCAACAACCGTTCAAAAGATTTGTGATGGAATTGTTCCTGGTATTCTGCCATTACTCTTTACCTTCTTTATCTTCTGGTTAGATCGTAAAGGTTGGAAATCACAGTATATTTTGCTGTTGATTGCTGCCATTGGTATTTTTGGTGCTTGGTCAGGGCTGTTAGGCTAAGTTGATTAGGGAGTTATTTAAGTGAAAAGTATTGAAGATTATGTGCACTTAGAACCTGCGTATTATCAAGACGTGTTAGCTAATTATCAACAACTGTTTGGTAAGTATTTTACAGCTTCAGAAATAGTACAAATTGATAGTGTCACAATCTATGCTACCGGCTCAAGCTCGAATGCGGCATATGGCGCTTTGCCTTTTATGAGTAAGGTGTTAGGAATGCCGGTGCAAATTGAGGAGCCGTCAATTGCAGAAAATTATTTGTTGAATGTTAAGCAAGGCACGCTTTGCATCGCAATTTCTCAAGGTGGGCACAGTTACTCAGTAGTTAAGCTGGTTCAGCGATTGCAAGAGTTAAACCAGCGGGTTTATACGCTTACTAGTGAAGCTGATAGCCCGGTGGCACAAGTGAGCCAAAATCTCTTAATGATGGGGATGCCGGTTGAAGAAATGCCATATGTTAGTGCCGGCTACAGTGTGGAAATTCTGGATCTAATGTTAATTTCGCTGACGATTGCTAAAAACAAGGGACGAATTTCGGCCGATCAATTTGACCAGATTTTTACCCAGATTAACAATGTAATCCACCAGCTGTCCGAGGTTATTAAGCGTTCTTCAGCTTGGGTTGATAAAAACTTACCTCAATTTAATAAGGCAAAGAGATTGCAATTTATTGGTTATGGCTCCGCATATGGTGTTAGTCGTGAAGGTGAAACAAAGACGACCGAAGCTGTTCGGATTAGCTCTTGGGGTAAGGAGCTAGAAGAATACATGCATGGTCCGTATTTAGGACTAATGCGTGAGGATTTTATTATCTTTCTAGAGCCTAATGGTGAATTACAGGAACGCGAAGAGCGGCTGAAAAAATTCTTACGCCAGCACGTAGACCATGTTTATACCATCTATGCCAATGAAGCGGTTAATAAACAAGAAAATGACTTGGAGCTGAAAGTGAAAACGGATGAATTGCTAACGGCATTATTTATGACTGTGCCTGTTCATCTGCTAGCATATCGGCTATCACAGGAAAAGGGTAATGACTTAGAACATTCGGCTTATCCTGATTTTGATCAGATTACAGAGTCAAAAATATAAGTAAAACAACAATAATAGTGAGGAATAAAAAATGCGTAAATTTGATAAACAAAAATTAATTACTAGTATGAATGGAGCACTCGAATTAAGAGGCAAGATTAATGAAATCATTGATCCATTATTTAAAAAAGGAATTACAAACATCTGCTGGTTAGGTATTGGTGGTACTTATGCTTCAGGGATGCAAGCTAATATTCATATGAAAGAAAAAAGTGCCCTTGAAACTTTTTACCAAAATGCCGCTGAATATATCGTGACTGGCAATAAGCGTATTACCGATAAAACGCTAGTTGTTATTTCTTCAGTAACGGGTAATACTAAGGAAATGGTCGACGCAGTTAAGAAATTAAACGAGGTAGGCGCCACAATTTTAGGCTTTATGGATGATCCTAAGGCTAAATTGGCAGCAGATCTAACTTATTGCATTTCTTATCCAGAAAACGAGCAATTGAAGTTCTTTATGGTTGGGGATCGTCTAATGTACCTGAACGGTGAATTTCCGGACTATGATGAATTTTATGAAGAAATGGATAAACATTTTGCTGAGGATATTGCCGAAATTGGAGTTAAAGCAGACGACTTTGCTAAGGACTTTGCTTTAAAGCATCACGATGATGAGATTCATTACTTTGTTGGTGCGGGTAATCAATGGGGCGCAACATACTCATACGCAATGTGCTATTGGGAAGAGCAACACTGGCTTAGAACACGTGCCGTTGAAGCAGCCGAATTTTTCCATGGCATGTTCGAAATAGTTGATCGTGACACACCAGTTACTGTTTATGTTGGAGAAGATTCTCAAAGACCACTCAGTGAACGTGTTGCTAAGTTTTTACCAGAGATTTGTGGTAATTACACTATTATCGATGCTAAAGATTATGACCTCCCTGGTTTTTCAGAGAAATATCGTGGGACCCTGTCACCATTTGTTTTCCATGCAATTAATAATCGGATTGATGTCCACATTGAACACATTAACCGGCACCCAATGGACATTAGACGCTATTATCGTGCGTTAGACTATTAGGAGCGGAAAATACTAATGGTTGGAGTTTTAATTTGTACACATGGCAGTGCTGGACAGGAATTGCTGAAATCAGCAGAAATGATTTGTGGCCAGCAAGAAAATTGCCAAACAGTCAAGTTTACAGACGGTGAGTCGCTTGATCAACTAGAGCAAGAATTGGAGCAAAAAATCACTGCTCTTTCTGGCAAAGTTATTTGCTTAACTGACTTAAAAGGTGGAACACCATTTAATACGTTAGTTCGAATACTGGAAAAAAATCCGGCAATTGAAATTGTTACCGGAGTTAATATCCCAATGCTGTTAGAATTATTGCTTAATCGTGACCAATTCCCGCTTGATGACCTGATAAAAATGATTCTAGAAGCCGGTAAAAGCGGTATTTATCATTTTCAGCCTACACCGGCTAAGGATGAAGATGAGGAATTTTAACTAAAGAATAAGGTAGATTGATACGACCCCGAAGTTAAGGTGAATTTGGGGGTCGTATTTTGATGGCTAAATTATCTAAGCAAGACATGGTTTGGGAAATTGTTACAAGATATTGTGTTTAAGCAAATTTTAGCAATTACAGGCAAATGCTGAAAAAGCGATTTTATCATCAAGTTCATTTAGTTGGCAGCAAATAATAGCAAAGAAAAATGCGTCCCTTAAGGATTATTTTTATCCTTAGAGATGCATTTTTTATAACACTAAATGTGCAAAATTTTTACTTTAGATATTTATCAAACCAGTTCAACGTTTCTTCTAATCTCTTAATCCGTCTGTTAGGAGCACCTTTCCTTGATAAGTCATGATTAGAACCTTGAAAGACTACTAATTTAGTTGGGACATTACGTAATTTCAATGCTTGGAACATTTGATAAGCATCAGGAATTGGACAGCGAAAATCATGATCTGAATGTAAGAATAACGTAGGAGTAGTCACATTATTGACATAGCGAAGAGGTGAGTGGAACCAAAGCTTATCAATATCGTCAGAATGTAAATCATCTGTGGCCATTTGATCGTTTACGAATTCAGGACCAATATCTGAAATGTACATTGCTGTCCAAGAAGCAATGCTGCGCATGCTAACGGCAGCACTAAAGCGATGAGTATGACCAATAACCCAATTAGTCATAAAACCACCATAACTTCCGCCTGCTAATCCAAGCTTTTCTTCGTTTATCTCTGGAACTTGCTTTAAGACTTCATCGGTAAATAACATTAAATCATCATAGTCCACAGTGCCATATTTACCGCGCACGTCACCATATTCATCTCCCCAACCTTCAGAACCGATGATATTGGTAAAGAAGACAAAATAACCAGCACTAGCCAGCATTTGCATTTCGTGGAAAAAGCCATCGCCATAAGTAGCGCGGGGTCCACCATGAACTTCTAGAATTGCCGGATATTTGTTGCCTTCTTGGTAATTCAGTGGATAGAGTACCCAGCCATAACGCCAATCACCATTATGATCCTTATAATCAATTTGCTTTGGCTCGGCAAGATATCTGTCTTTCAAAAATTCGTTAAAATGACTAAGTTGTTTGACCTGTCCATCTTTTTCAAACTGGTAGAGTTGCTGCGGACTTTGTGGACTATTTGCGATAAATTGTAAATGATCGCCTTGAAAGGCTAGGGAAGTAATTGAGCCATCCCACTTGCCAACTAGTTCTGTTTTTTCACCGTCAAACGTATAAATTTCATTATGAGTCGCAATTGTAGCAACAAAATAAAGTTTGTTATCGTGGACAAAAGTGGTTTTGCCTGGTACTACTTCCATGTCATGGATGACAATATTGGATAAGTTATGATCCCATTCTTGCACGAGCTGCATTTCATGAGTATCTTTAAGCAAATGATAAAAATTAGGGTTCTCTTCAATGCCATATTTTTTATTATCGGTGGCTGCTAGATATAATTCATCATTTAATAACGCCACTGTACTTATAGACCAAGTTTCAGGCTTAAGCAATTCTTGCAGCTTTTTTTCAGTAAAATCATATTCATAGAGACCTTTTTGAAATGGTTGATGATTTTGATATTGCGCACCGCTTAAGAACAGGTGGCCATCTTGGTACCAAAAATTGCTGATTTCAAAATCTTTTGGTACTAATGAGTGCAACTCTTTGCTTTTTAAATCAAAAATAAAAAGTTGATGTCGTTTACCATTTACATTCCCCTCAGCGTTGGTCCAATAAGGTACTTCAGTTACTTCGTGCCAGGGTAAAGCACCATCAGTTTCTGTTAAAAATGTCGTACCTGATAAGAGTAATTGCTTTTCTTGTATTACTTCTTGAACTGCCAAACTTCGCTTTTCAAATTCATGAACCAAGGTCAAATCTCGGGTATCAGTGCTTAATTTAAATAATTGCGTCTTTTGCTTATCATTTACCGTTGTAAAATACACGTTCGGTTCTTGATCAAAGACAAAAGCCGGATAAGTGTCGGTAGTTAAAATAGTAGATAAGCCGTCTTTACCATTTTGCTTAACAAGTGACCACTGATATTTATCCAAATCATCAAAATTAGGATCAGCAGTTTGGAAAATACTATTATTGCCTTGTGTCTTCAAACCTCCTGCATTTGTTAAGTTTAATAAGTCTTTTGCTGTTAATCCTTGCATGTTAGACCTCCATTTTAGTTAAAAAGCAAGATTAATAATTTATTAAATTCTAATTTTGGAAGTTTGATTTGTCAATTTTATTTTTAAATAATGTTTAGTAATGTCAGCGTACTATTTCAAATTCGGTTTACTAGTAGAAAAGTTACGTTAAAGGTAATTAGGTGTAATTTTACGTATCATATTGTGAAAAACTACCATTCTTGGCTTGCCCTAAAGAAAAAGCTGATTTTTCCCAGAATTTTTTGCTATTTGTTCTATTTTAGGGAAATCGTGCTATTATATTCGCATAAGAATATTTTTTATTTGAGTTGTTTGAGGCAAAAAAATGAGTCTAATTAATCCAGTAATTGATCGTGTTGTTTGTATTGCCGTCATTGTTTTGGGTGTAATCGAATTAATTTACAGTGTTAAATACGCCAAAACAATCTTTACTAAGGGAACTAACAATGCATTTTCATTGATTGCAGTTGTATTTGCCTTTTTCTTTGGCTTTGCCCTTTTGGGAACAGGAGTGTCAGGCTTTTTTCAATTATTTTTCTAAAATAACCGTAGCTACTAAAAATTCATTTATTTTTCATTGTAATTTATGTTAAAGCTAAAAGAAAGTGCTATCATAAACGTTAGGAAGACTATAATTTTTTACGATTGTGAGGTATAAAGATGTTATTGACTGAAAATTTATCCACGCTACTTAAAGGAAATTACGTTGTGATGATAGCAGGAATTATTCTTTTGGTTTTAGGTGTCGTTGAACTATTGTTAAGTATTAAAAATATGAGAAATCTTAAGAAACCGAAGGGGCAAGTTGGGTTTGCACCAATTTCGATGGTAGCTGCTTTATTCATCGGTGTTTTCTTAGTTCTTGTTGGACTTATGTTTTTAGTTGCCAGTTTATAAGTTTAAAGGCCAATTTGAGACGCAATTTACTTTTAAAATAAAAGACGGAAAATATTTTAAATAATCTTTAGTTTTAAATCGAAAGCGCTAACTTAAAAGTGCTATAATAGAATAAATCTTATGGATACATTTAGGAGGAACATACTATTATGGCAGAACAAACAATTATGTTAAATTGTAGCGCTGGAATGAGTACTTCATTGTTAGTAACGAAAATGCAGCAAGCAGCGAAGGACCAGGGCATTGATGCTAATATCTTTGCTTGTCCAGCTTCTGAGGCACAACAACATATTGAACAGGATCATCCAGATTGCGTTTTGCTTGGACCACAAGTTCGTTATATGGAAAGTGACTTTAAGAACAAGGTCAAGGGCCAAGGTAAAGACGGCAAGGATATTCCACTTGCTGTAATCGATATGCGTGCATATGGCATGATGGACGGTGTTCAGGTTTTGAAACAAGCTGAAGACTTAATTAACGGTTAACATAGGGGATAATAATGGCAGAAAACAAAACTACTGAACAAGAAGAACAAGCAACTTTAGAATCAGCTATGGGCTTAATTGCCAATGGTGGTAATGCTAAGAGTTTAGCTTTTGAAGCAATTCGGTTAGCTAAAAAGGGTGACATCGATGGTGCCCGGGCTAAGTTGAAAGAATCTGACGACTCATTAACTGAAGCACATAATTCGCAAACCGGAATGCTTACTAAAGAAGCTCAAGGTGAACATACTAAAGTTACTTTGTTAGTAGTTCACTCACAAGATCATTTAATGAATGCAATTACTTTTAGAGATTTAGCAGGCGAAATGGTCGATTTATATGAAAAATTATACGAAACTGGTACTTTAAAGAAATAAGCAATCAGTTACGCGATAATGATCGAAACAAAAAAACGAAGTTGTTACTAACTTCGTTTTTTTGTTAGTCTTAATTAGCTCTAATTTAAGCTAAATCTGCACCATTTGAATTGATGACTTTCTTGTACCAGTCGAATGAGTCCTTGCGTGAACGTTTCAATGTTCCTTCACCAGCATCATTTTTATCAACATAGATAAAACCATACCGTTTATCCATTTGACCTGTTCCAGCGGATACAAGATCAATTGGTCCCCAAGGAAGGTAGCCCATTAAATCTACGCCATCAAGTTCAACTGCTTTTTCCATTTCTGAAATGTGCTTTCTCATGTAGTCGACACGATAATCATCATGAATTGAGCCATCTTTTTCGACCTTATCATAAGCACCCAAACCATTTTCAACAATAAATAGTGGTACATGATAGCGGTCAGTTAAATGATTCAAAGAAATTCGTAAACCTTCAGGATCGATTTCCCAACCCCAATCACTGCGTTCTAGCGTTGGGTTTTTAGCAATAGCCTTGGATAAGTCATTTAATTCATCAGGCTTAACTTTTTCGGCAGAAACAGTGGTTGATTGGTAATAACTAAAACCAACGTAATCAACTGTTCCTTCTTTTAGAACTACACGATCTTCATCAGTAATATCGGGTCTGTAGCCATTACGCTCGATGTATGCCTCAACTTCTTTTGGATATTCACCAAAAACGTGAACATCTGAGAACCAATCACGTCTTTGCTCAAATTTGTCGGCCAGCAGAACATCATCTGAAGACGGGGTAAGCGGACGAACTGGTGAGTAATTGATCATACAACCGATTTGGAAGTCAGGATTAATCTTATGACCAATTTTGACTGCCAAGGCTGAAGCAACTAGTTCGTAGTGTGCAGCTTGGTACATAGCAGCTTCTTTTTCTTTATCTGTTAACCCGTTGAGAATAATGCCGGAGTTAGTGGCCATTAAGAAGTCTTCGGTGTATGCTGCTTGATTGTCGATTTCGTTAAAAGTCATCCAGTATTTGACACTGTCCTTATAGCGCTTAAAACAAACAGTCGCAAACCGGACAAAGAAGTCAATCAGTTTACGGTTAGTAAACCCATGATATTTTTTGACTAAATTAAATGGGATTTCAAAGTGCGACAAAGTAATTACTGGTTCGATGCCATAATGATGACAGGTAGCAAATAAATCATCGTAAAACTTCAAACCCGCTTCATTTGGCTGTTCGTCATCGCCATTAGGAAAAATTCTCGTCCAGGCAATTGAGGTTCTAAATGCCTTAAAGCCCATTTCAGCCATTAATTTAATATCTTCTTTGTAGTGATGATAAAAATCAATTGCACTGTGGTTAGGATAGTTTTTCCCTTCAATGACACCGTCAGTAATTTCACGCGGTTTAGTAGCTGAACCGACAGTCATGACATCGGCAACTGACATGCCTTTTCCGTCAACATTCCAAGCTCCTTCTAACTGGTGGGCAGCAACTGCACCACCCCATAAAAAGCCGTCTGGCATTTTTGCTGAGTACATTGTTATCTCCTTTTTATTGTATTATGCTGATAGCGCTAACAGATCTATTTTATACCAAATAAGTTTAGTCAAGCAAGTTAATCTCGGCTAGCTTTAATTAAGATATTAGGGATATAATGAAATAATATATGCATAAGTGTTAGGGGAATAAAGAATGTTGAATAAATTTCAATCAAAGAGCGTTGCCGAAAAGAAAAAAGCAGACAGTATTAAATACTTGTATTTTAGTCGATATTTAATGCTCCGTTATATCGTGATAATTTTTTTATTTACTAACCTTTTCTGGTTATTAGTTTTAACTCAATACCAGAGGTGGCTAGGAATTATTATTTCAGGAATAATGACGATCTTAGCAGCAATTGCCGCTATCGAGCAGCTAACTAAAATGCACAATCGGAAGCCGGATGTTCCTGCTACTAGGTATTATTTTTGGCTTCAAATCGGGGTCAATGTTGTTTTAGTCTGCTGTGCATTTTCACCGCTAAAAGACCAATTATTCCCGTTTTTATCTAATATGAGTTCTGTGTATTTAATTTGTGCATTTTTATTAATTGGTATTCTTTTATGCTATCTTAGCGAGCGGCGAATTCGGAATATTAGGGTAGGCAAAGATAAATATCAAAAACTAATAGCTACTTTCAAAAAAAATAATTGAAAAATGATTGCTTTTATAATGAAAATGCTTACAATAAATATATAACTAATTCAACAATATGAATTAATTATAGAAGGGAGTTATTAATATTATGGCTGATACTACAAAAAAGCCGTTAAAAGATAAGATCGGTGAAATAGCCGGTAAGTTTGCCGCAACACGCTTTGTTAGGGCAATCATGGATGCGGGCTACAGCGTTATTTCATTTTCAATTGTCGGAGCATTTTTCTTAATCCTGACTGTATTGTCTCAGGTTATTAAAATACCTGCTTTTATGAGTTTTTATGCAAATACAATTGGGCGCTTTTCAGTATTATTTAGTTCTGTTTATAATGCCACGATGGGAATTATCGCCCTGGTATTTTCAGGGACCTTTGCCTATTCGTACACTAAAATTTATCACGATGAGGAACACATTAATCTAATTCCAATGAACGGATTGATGATGTTCTTAATGGGCTTTTTCATTACCGTAGCTGAATTGGTCTGGAAGAATGGCCAAATGCAATTTGTTCAGGTTTTTACCAAAACCAAAATGGTTGCTAGTGGATATGAGGCCTCTGCTAGTGGTATTTACCGGATTGGTGCTGTCGGTATTTTCATTGGCTTGGTTATTGCCTGGCTGACTGTTCAAATCTATCGCTACACCATTAAGCATAACTGGCAAATAAAGATGCCGGCTTCAGTGCCATCGGGAGTATCTAATTCCTTTAGTGCCTTGATTCCGTCATTTTGTGTTGCAGTCGTAGTTGCTGCTTTAAACGGGGCATTAGTTATTGCAGGCACGGATATGTTCAACTTACTGTTCATTCCGTTCTCGTTTATCAGTGATATTGCCGACACCTGGTGGGGCTTCTTGATTATCATCTTCCTGATTCATTTTTTATGGTGGTTCGGGATCCACGGAGCAACGATTATCAGTTCTTTCTATATGCCAATTATTCTTGCCAATATGGCAGATAATGCTCAAAGAGGAGGCCATCACTTTTTTGCCGGCGATCCGACCAATGCATTTATTACGATCGGTGGTTCAGGCGCGATGCTTGGTGTGGCCATTTGGTTAGCATTTCGGGCTCGCTCGGCACAATTAAAAGAATTGGGGAAAGTGGAAATTATTCCGGCAATCTTTAATATTAACGAACCGTTAATTTTTGGCTTACCAATTGTTTACAACGTAGATTTATTTATTCCGTTTGTTTGTGCACCGCTTGCTTCGGGGATTATTGCATATTTAGGCATTGTTTCAAAATTGGTCCCAGTAATCAGAGTCCAACAACCTTGGCCGACACCAGTTGGCTTGAGTGGCTTCATTGCTACAACCAGTTGGCAAGGCGGCGTTCTTTCAATCGTCTGTGCAATTGTTGCTTTTCTTGTTTGGTACCCATTTATCAAACACTATGACAACACTTTATTAAAACAAGAACAAGAAACAGCAGCTGCTGAATAAACTTTAACTTAGATAAAAATTCTGTCTGAAGAGAAGTTAAACTAGTAAATGATGGTTTAACCTAAACTCTCAGGCAGTTTTTTATTTTATTTTTGGCAGCGCTTTACTATTAGCTGAAAGGTGCTAAAATAACTTTAATTTTAGCAAGAAAGTGTGAATGAAATGATTACTTTTGGCAAGAAAATGAATTTTCGCCCTTTAGTGATATCGTTAGCTTATTTTTTATTGGCTAGTTTGATTGCTTGGGATGTTTTAGCAATAGTTAATTCTCAAAATAAAAATTGGGCTTGGGTAATTGGCCTTATTTTCTTCGCTTTGGTAGCCTTTGGTTACTATCCAAATGTTTTACCTATTGAGTTTAATTATTGCGAGATTTCAGCTAAAAAAATTCGCTATTATGATCATGGCAGTTACTGGAATCGCATTAAGATGATCTTTCTTGGCAAGGCAAGTCCACTGAAAGACATTGCGACTAGTGAAGTTGTTGATGCGAAATTTTTAGGTAAAAAGAGCTTGGTTAAGATGGCACCAACAATCTTTTATCCAATGATTTTGATTTATTTTGTTGGAATTGTTTCAAGTGTAAATAACTTATGTGGTTTTCAATTGAAACTTGCAGACGGGCAAGAAATTACCTTGTCACTATCACGTGATAAGATTTATGAACCAGAGAAAACCATTAACCAGTCAGAAAAGGCTCTTGAGTTAATTAATCAAGGTTATACTTTGAGCAAATCATAAAACTGCTTGTTTTTAATTTGATAATCAATATTTTAGTAATTAATGCGCTTACTGGATATAATAAAAGTGTAACAATATTATATATTTGGGAGGCATTTTTAGATGAAATATCCTAAGACAAAAGAAATATTAAACCAACTTGTTGCTGACTTAACGCAATTACATATGGTAGTTCACCAACACCACTGGTATATGCGGGGCAATCGGTTTATAAAGCTGCACCCATATTTAGATAAAGTAATGGATGAATTAGCTAATCAGCTTGATGAAGTTTCAGAGCGGCTGATTACACTGGATGGCTCACCAGTTTCTACTCTGAGCGAAATTGCCGAGAAGACCAATATTAAAGATGAAAAAGGTAATTGGGACGAGACAATTGATGAGCGCTATGCCAAGATTATTGCGGGGTACCACTATCTTGATGACTTATATCGCGAAGGCATTAAGGCCAGCGATGAAGAGGGCGATTATGCCACTAATGATTTGCTTACCGGCTTTTTAGCTGAAGTAGAGAAACGGATTTGGATGATGTCTGGTGAAATTAATAAAGCACCAGAAATCGATCCTGAATAAGCTATGAAAATACTAAAAAAGGCAGTTTAATTAAATTGCCTTTTTTTGTGTCTTCTTTTAGGTTGATCTTTGCTATAATGAAATTAAATTGTAGTGTTAGTAACGATTGTGAAGAAAGCAAGAGCAATGGATAAGAAACAGCAGGATGAACTAAAAAATAAAGCAGCAATTAGGGCAGCAGAGTTAGTAGAGCCAGGGATGAAATTAGGTGTTGGCACTGGCTCAACAATTGCCTTTTTTATTGATGCATTAGGGAAACGAAAAAAAGAAGAGGGACTTGACTTAGAAGCTATTGTTACTACATCAAGCAGAAGTAAAAAACAGCTTGAAAAGTGGGGCTTCACGGTTAATGAATTAGCAGAAGTGGATCAGTTAGACTTGACAATCGATGGGGCTGATCGAGTTGACGTTAACTTTGACGGTATTAAAGGTGGCGGTGGCGCCTTAACAATGGAAAAAAATGTCGCCGCTAATTCGGAAAAAGTGCTGTGGATTGTTGATGAGTCGAAGTTAGTCGATCGTTTAAGCGGCTTTCCGTTACCGGTAGAAATTTTACCGATTTCCTGTGAACAAAATTTTCGGCGTTTTAGAAATGATGGCTTGAATCCGTCTTGGCGAATGGATGGCAATAAACGGTTTGTCACGCATTATGGCAATTATATTGTTGATTTAAACGTTGATCCAATTCCGATTCCGCGTGGATTAGATGATTACCTAGACAAAGTGGTTGGTGTTGTTGAAACTGGCCTATTCCTTGATATGTGTGATGAAGTAATTATTGCTCGTTCAGATGGCGAAATCGAAGATCGCGAAAAATAAAAAAGTAACATGGTAAATTGATTAGTATGAATCCGTCAAACGTAATCTGTTTTGACTGATTCATATTATTTTTTCAAGGTAAAAAGACAATCGTTAAATAGATTTGGTATGATGGTCTTATATCTTTCAAGGAAGAGGAATTTCGATGACTAAAAAACCTTTGATTATCAGTACTGACCCCGGCATTGATGACGTAGTAGCAATTACTATTTCATTATTTGCAAACGATCTTGATGTTAAATTGATTGCTGCAACTTGGGGCAATGTTCCTTTGGCTAAAACATTACTCAATGCTTTAAAATTGGAAACCTTCTTGGGAACAAAAGTGCCAGTTGTTTCTGGAGCTAGTCGTCCGTTATTGCGTGAAGCAATTGATGCATCGGACGTCCACGGTAAAAGTGGTTTGGCTGGCTATGACTTCCCGGAGCCAGATAAGTCATTACTTAAACCAGGAATTGCTGCAGATGCAATCCATGAAGTTGTAACTAACAGCCCAGAAAAAGTAACTTTAATGCAAATTGGTCCAGCGACTGATTTTGCTCTTTATTTTAGACAATACCCGGAAGATATGGCTAAGATTGAGCAGTTAGTAATTATGGGCGGTGCGATTGGTCGCGGTAATTGGGGCCCATACAGTGAATACAACGTAGCTGGTGATCCTGAAGCAGCCCAGATTGTTTTTTCTAGCGGTATTAAGATCTTGCTTGCTCCACTTGAATTAGGGCATGAAGCTTATGTGACCCAAAATACCCTTCAGGAAGTCAAAAAATTGGGCAAAACCGGTGACATGCTTTATCATATTCTAACTAATTTACATGATAAGACCGCAAATGATGGTCGTGAAATTTACGATGCTTTAGCTGCGGGAATGTTAATTAACCCGGATATGTATACCTTCAAGCCGGCCCATGTTGTTGTTGATACCAAGAGCCCATATGCCTATGGTGCTTCGCTGATTGATTTTGATAATTTCTTTGATAAGCCAGTTAATGCAGAAGTAGGGGTAGAGATAAATCAAGCTACATTTGCCCATTGGTTTATTGAAGCAATCAAAAAAGCAGAATAATTGAGGAGAAAAATGGCAGATTTCGTTTATCGGACTGTGATGCACGATATAAAACAGAATATTTTAGATAATAAGTATGATGGGATGCGCCTTCCTGATGAGCGAAGTCTTGCAGAACACTACCAAGTGAGCCGCTCTTCAATGAAGCGGGCAATGGAACTTTTATCTCAGCAAGGGATAGTTTTTAAAAAGCGTGGTAGCGGGACATTTATTAACCCTCTTTATCTGAAAAACCAGTCACTATTTCGCTATGAAGGGTCAAATTTAGGTTTAACAGATAGCTTAAAAGTTCCAGGTAAAAAACAAGGAATTAAATTGTTAGACTTCAATGTAGTTAAAGCATCGGAATCGATTAGGCAGGATTTATTTTTAAATGAAGATGATTTTGTTTATGAATTTCGGCGCCTCCGCTACCTTGATGCGCAGCCGTTTTTGATTGAAACCGGCTATGTTCCTATCAAAATTGTGCCGGAATTAAAGCCGGAAAATTTACAGAAATCTTTGTTTAACTATTTGGAAGATACTCAAAATAAGGTAGTAACCAAAGCATTTCTTAATATTACGGTTGAGCCTTCGAGTAAGGAAGACCAGGAACGAATGACATTAAAGACAACCGAGCCGGTGGGTGTTATAGAAGGTATTTTCTTTCTTGATGACGGCACGCCATTTGAAGTTTCAACAATGCGAATTCATTATCAATACATGAGATTCAATACATTTGTAAATTTGAATAAATAAAAAAGGTTAAAGGTAAGAAAAATTATTCTTACCTTTTTGTTTACTCAAAATTAACTTAGGTAACACAAAAGTATACTTTTGATGTTTTACTTTGCACCGTATCTAAAGCTAATTCTTTATCTTATAATTGTAAGCGTATTCAAGAGAGAAGGTGATCGTATTAATGAAAATGAGATAAAAATTATCAAGCAAATTTTAGATGAGGGCATAACTCATTACAAAAATATTGAACATAATATTGGCATGTCAAGGAAGACTATTAATAAGTATTTAAATGAAATTGCAAGTGAAGTTAAAGCATATCAGATTAAACTTGTTAGAAAACCAAGTGTCGGTATTTATTTTTCTGGCGATACTACTCACATACGCTTATCTCTTCAGAATGGCGAATTAATTGCTAACAGACAAAGTCCGCAAGAGATAAAGCTAGCTATTTTGTCTTTTTTATTAACGTCAAAAGAACATATTACTATTCAAAATCTTTCTGATAAATATTATGTGAGCAGGACAACTATAGAAAGTTATCTAAAGCAACTTAAAGATTGGCTAAAAAAGAAGGGTGCCAAATTAGTAAGTGATGAAAAAGGTATCTGTCTAGATGCATCGGAAAATGTTAGAAGACGATTAATGACTATACTTCTTGATTTTTATTGGGGAAATAATCTCGAAATTAAAAATAATGCTGATTTAAAATTAGCGGTTAATATTCCTAAAGAATTAAAAAGCATTTTTAATCCGGAAATTTTTTATAAAGTAATCAGAACCCTGAATCAGTTTCAGAAAAATAATTCTATCAGATTAAATGATTATCAGTTTCAATCGTTAGCGGTCCATTTAGTGATAGCAATCCAAAGAATAAAAAACAAGGAAATTATTATTGCTAATGAGGAATTGACTAACCATCCGTTATCACCTAAGACAGCCATTCTTTCTAAATTACTTGAGAAAAATCTAGAATTAACTATTCCAGTAGAAGAACAGGCATATATTAATATCCATATTCTTGCTGCTGAATCGAATTCAGGCGTTCACTTAAGTCTTAAAAATGACAAAAAGTTATTTAGAAAAAGTGAGTTAGTTCAATTTTTAAAAGTTAATCTGACTAACTATGATAAGGCATTGATTAGTAATTTGACATTGCACTTGGTACCGGCATTGCACCGCCTTAGTTTGGGATTAAGCATAAAAAATCCATATAAAAATAGTATTAAAGGTAACTTTCCTTATGCCTATAACCAGGCTGTAGATTTAAGTATTGAAATAGGTAAGCATTTCTTGGTCAATGTAAATGATGATGAAATTGCTTATATTGCCCTACATATTGAGAGCTTTTTAGAAAGAAGGGAAGAAAAAAAGATAAAAACCGTAATTGTTTGTAGTACCGGTCTTGGGACTGCAAGACTGTTAGAACAGAGAATAAAAAAATATTTCGCAGATGAAATTGAAATTAATCGAGTGGTCTCTGTATCTGAATTAATGTCTGCTCCAATTACGGAAGATTTAATAATAAGTACTGTAGATATTGATCTTCAAAATAAAAATGTTGTGGTTGTACCACCATTTCTTGATTATCAGTCAAAGGGAAGATTACAAGCAGTAATTAATAAATTTAAGCAATTTCAAGAAAATTCTGGTGAATTTATGAAATTAGTCGAACCTGATTTGATTATCGTTGATAACAAAAGAACTACCCGCAATCAGGCAATACGTACAGTTTGTGAATTACTATGTTCAAAACAATATGCTCTTTCTGGTATAGCAGATGCTGCAATTAAAAGAGAAAAAATGGCAAGTACAGAGATGGATTTTGTTGCCATCCCTCATGCACCTATTCAATATGTGAAGAAGGCGCGTATAGCTCTTTATATCAATTCAGAAGGTGTTGATTGGGATAAGGGAAGAGTCAATTTAGTATTTTTTATGGCAATGAATGAAAGTGTCAAGACTTCTATTGATCAAATTTATAATTACTTCAATACAATTCTTGAAGATAAAAAATTGTTAAAGACTCTATGCAGATTAACCTCAAAAACAGAAATAATTAAGCTTTTAGGAAGTGAAGAATTTGAATAAGAAGATTGATTTTATTTCAAAGAATAATATAGTCATTGGCTTAAAGGCGTCTTCTAAAGAAGATGCTATAAATCAGTTGGCACAAATTATGGAACGAAACAAAATTGTTAATGATGCTGATAAGTTTAGTCAAGATGTTTTAAAACGCGAAAGTCAAACCACGACTGGAATCGGTAATAATATAGCAATTCCACATGGTAAAAGTTCAGCAGTAAATTTTGCGTCTTTAATTTTTGCCAAAACTACTGAGCCCTTAGAATGGAATTCTCTTGATAATAGCAAAGTATCAATCATTTTTTTAATGGCGGCTAAAGAAAAAGATACTGGTAAAGAACACTTAAAGATGTTGGCAACGATAGCTGGTAAATTGATGGATGATAATTTTGTAAAAGAAATTAAAGCAGAAAATGATCCAAATAGATTAGTTGAAATTTTTAGAAAGATAAAAGACTAGGGAGAAAAATGAGTAAATTAGTAGCAGTAACAGCATGTATAGCAGGTGTGGCACATACTTATATGGCTGCCCAAAATTTAAAGAAATATGCTAAGAAGAATGGCGACCAAATTAAAGTTGAAACACAGGGAGCAATGGGATTTGAAAACAAGTTAAGTGCTAAAGACATTGCAGACGCTGATGCAGTGATATTCGCAGTAGATACAAATGTACGTGAAAAAGAGCGCTTTGAAGGCAAAAAGATTGTCAAAATGGGAACTTCAGATGTTGTAAAGGATGGCAGCAAAGCAATAACAAAAGTTCATGAAGTTATTGATGGTTAATAAAAATAAAAAGGAGGCTTTTTTATGGATAGTATAAAAAAGTTTTTTAAGGAACTAGTTGATCATTTTCAAACTGGAGTTTCATACATGATTCCATTAGTTTCAGCATCAGGACTGATGGTATCAATTGCCGTTATTGGTGGGGGAAATGGCGTTTGGAACCAGACCAATAATATTTGGGGAATTTTGAGAATGATTGGGCAGCAAGGGCTTGGGTTTATTCCAGTGATGATTGCTGCTTATATCTCATACTCAATTGCAGATCGCCCCGGGTTAGCGCCAGCATTTATTGTAGGATTAGTCGCCAATAAGCTCGGTATGGGTTTTATTGGAGGAATGGTAGTTGGTGTTTTAGTCGGTTACTTAGTGTATTGGCTAAAAAAAATCCCGATGCCAATAAGTTTAATTTCACTAAAGTCCATCTTTATTATTCCATTAGCATCTGTACTAATTAGTGGCTTAATTATCTTTTATGTATTTAGTAATCCTGTTAGAGGGATGCAAAGTGGATTAACATCTTGGCTTGCCAGCATTAGTGGGTCGAACAAGGTTTTAGTTGCCGCCATTATTGGGGCAATGATGGCTACGGATATGGGTGGTCCCATTAATAAAGTGGCGTATACATTTAGTATGGCCTCCTATACTTCTGGTGGCTATGCAATAAGTACAGCTTGCTTTATTGCAATTGGAATTCCGCCATTAATTATGGCTTTAGCGAGTTTTATTGGTAAAAAATATTATAGTCAAGATGAAAAGGAAAATTCTACTACTGCTTTAATTATGGGAATCATTGCAACAACTGAAGGAGCAATCCCATTTGCTGTTTCTGATCCTTTGGCAGTGATCCCTAGTTGTATGGTCGGGTCAGGCCTAGCTAGTGCACTAAATGCTTTTTTCGGTACTACACAAAAAACGGCACTGTCTACATTTATGGCTGCACCATTTGATTCAAATATTTTACTTTATTGTGTATCAATAGTTATCGGTGTAGTCGTAGGGGCTTTAATGTGCAATCTACTTAAAAAATTAATGCATCGTGACCGTAAGATAGCGACAGAAGCAGTTACAGAATAAAAGGAGGAATTGTATGTATAAAGTTTTTTATAAGCCAACAAAAGACAAATGGATGGGGGACATTATGCCTTTTGGCAAAAACGGCAAGTTTTACTTATATCATCAACGTGATCCTAGGAAACCTGGTCCGCTGACAGATAATGATGAACCATTTGGATGGTCACTAGCAACCACAGAAGACTTTGTAAATTATGAAGACCATGGGGATGCTATTCCTGCTGGTGATAAAAATGATCCAGCACAATGGATATATGCTGGTTCAGTTTTTGAAGCAGGAGGGAAAATCCATGCTTTTTACACTGGCTATAATAAAAAAGCTGAACAAGAAGGTAAGGCTTCACAAGTGTTACTTCATGGCGTTAGTCATGATTATGAGCATTTTCAAAAAAACGTTGATAAGTTATTATTACCAGCGCAAAAAGGTTATGACAAAACCGACTGGCGTGATCCCTGGGTAATTTGGAACCAGGATAAAAATGAATACCTTTTAATCTTGGGAACTAGGTTAGCTGGTCCAAAATCTAAACTTACTGGTCGAATAGTGTCTTTTACTTCTAAGGATCTAAAAAACTGGTCATTTAAGGGAGACTTTTTTGCTCCTAACCTATATACAGGGCTTGAAATGCCTGATCTCTTTAAAATGGGTGATTGGTGGTATTTGCTCTATACCGAATATAGTGAACAAAGCAAAACTAGATACCGCATGAGTAAAAAGATTGATGGCCCGTGGCTAAAGCCTCGAGATGATGCATTTGACGGACGAGCATATTATGCTGCTAGAACCGCTTTTGATGGCAAGCGAAGAGTATTATTTGGCTGGGTACCAACTAGAGAAAATGGCAAAGGTGATAAGGTAAATTGGGAATGGGGTGGTACATACGTTCCTTTCGAACTGATTCAAAGAAAGGACGGGACGCTGGCTACAAAACTACCAGACGAATTAACCGAACAATTTACTACTAAAATTAAAATTAATGACATTACAATTACCAATGAAACGGGACGAACGGAAAAAGTAATTGCACAAAATACTGGTCGACATTTTGTATTAGATATGGATGTTAGTTGTAATGAAGACATTAGTAATATTGCCCTAAGAATCTTTAAAAATGTCAAGACCGATGAGTCATATCAATATCTTCTTTCGGCTGATGATCAAAGAATTATTTTTGATAAAAGTCCAGAATGGCCATGGTTTCAAGTAATGAATAAGGGACTAGATCGTCCCCTTCCTAAAGTTAACTTTAAGAAGATGCATATTAAGTTAGTAGTTGATAAAGATATCTTTGTAATATTGGTAAATGGTATTAGTTTGGTTACACGTGTTTATCATAAATTTGGTAATGATTTAGCAATTGCTGTGGCAAATGGTAAAGCTAAATTTTCGAATATTACGTTAAGAAAATAAAGACTTATGAACAAGCAAATCAAGTCTTTAGTCTTCTTTGATTTAGATGGCACCCTTTTATCAAGTAAGTCTCTAGTATTGCCGGAAGTAAGTAAGGCTATCAAGCAGTTAAAGGCTAATGGAAATATTCCGATAATTTGTACAGGACGAGCAGCATTTGAAGTTCGATCAATCATGACAGAATGTCAGATTGATTCAGTTATTGCAACGAATGGTCAATATGTAGAATTTAACAACAATATTGAATTTAATTTCACGATTCCTAAATCTTTATGCCAAAAGGTTTTGAAATATGCCAAGAGTAGAGGGGATATTATCGGTTTTTATAATTCTAGGCAAATTGCAATATCTGAAGATCAGCCTCTTTCACGGCACTTTTATCAAAATATATCTGCACCATTACCAAAAATTGATTCTAATTTTTATCGGGCAAATTCTGTAAATCAAATGCTAGTGATTGCACATCATGCAGACGATAAATATAGTGAGCAATTTTCTGAATTAAATTTTATGATAACTGGGCCGCATTCAATTGATACTGTTTTGCGTGGAAATTCAAAGGGACAGGCAATTATTAATTTGATAAATGCGGAACATCTAAGAGTACCTACTTATGCTTTTGGCGATGGAAATAATGATTTAACCATGTTTGAAGTTGTAGATTATGGGATTGCAATGGCTAACGGCAATGAGGCAATTAAAGATGCGTCCTCATATGTGACTGATACAAATGATAATTTGGGTATCGTTAAAGGATTAAAAAAATTTCATTTAATTTAACAAGGAGCTGAATATGAATATTTTAAAAGGAATTTCTCACATTGGTATTCCAACAGATAATTTTGCAAAAAGTGTTCATGACTACGAAAAGATTGGTTTTAAATTAGTCAATCAAGAAGATAATCAGGGCAGTGCCACTGGCTTTTTTCAATTAGGCAATTTAGAGCTAGAAGTTTGGGAAACAAAAGTTAATTCTGTCAATGGTGCAATCAATCATTATGCAATTGATACAGATGAAATTGATCAAGCTTTTGAGTTAATAAAGGGCATGGGATTTAAGCTAATTAATCAGAAGATTATGCATTTACCATTTTGGGATCATGGTATTAGTTACTTTAATTTTTATGGTCCAAATAATGAAATTATTGAAATTTGTCAAAGAAATAAGAAGTAATCAAGATGTTATTAGGTTCAATTGAAGCAGGTGGAACAAAGTTTATTTGTGCTGTTGGTGATGAAAATTACAGAATAAAAAAAGCAATTAAAATTGTAACTACAACACCGCAAGAGACACTTCAAAAGGTAGTTGATTTTCTGGCTAATTATCCCGTGAGAGCTATTAGTATAGCCTCTTTTGGCCCTATAGAAATTCGAAAAACATCAAGTAGTTATGGGTATATAACAAATACGCCTAAAAAGGGTTGGAAAAACACTAATTTTGTTGGTTACCTAAAAAATAAGGTTGATGTTCCGATATTTTTTACAACAGATGTCAATGGTTCAGCATATGGTGAGTATGTGATGTCATTACTTTCAAATGAAGATGTTGATTCATTAGTTTATTATACTATTGGTACAGGTGTAGGTGGTGGAGCCTTAATAAATGGTCATTTACTTGGCAGTCAAGGGCATCCTGAAATGGGTCATGTTTTGTTGAAACGGCATCCTAAAGATAAAGGTTTTATTGGAACATGTCCGTTTCACCATGATTGCTTAGAAGGACTCGTATCTGGACCAACATTTGAAGCCAGATTAGGAAAAGCTGGGTCAAAAGTTCCCTTAAGTAATCCGGTTTGGGAAATAATGGGCTACTATGTTGCACAAGCGGCTTTACAAGTTACGTTAATTTTACGCCCTGATAAAATCGTTTTTGGTGGAGGAGTAGTTAGTGAAAAATTTCTAGAAAAAGTTAGATTTTATTTTAGGCAGATGTTAAACAATTACATCAAAGTACCACCGCTTGAGCAATACATAACAATGCCAGCTGTAGAAAATAATGGCTCTGCAACCATTGGAAATTTAGCACTAGCTAAAAATTTATTAAAACAATAAAGCTAACAAAATGTCCGAATAATTTAAATCGATTATCTATATTCACATTCTTATAGGAAGAAAACTGATTAGGAAAGTAACCTGAAAATTTTATTCCAATCAAAGCATGTATAAGGCGAAGAAGTTATAGTTATGACACAAAAATTTTTTGATGATAAAAAGCAAAAGAAAGAGTCTGGGAAGAAACTAGCTCTTTAAGCAAAAAAAGAAGCAGCCAAAACACTGGAAAAAGTGTTTTAGCTGCTTTTTGCTTCTTTCTGCCCGCCAAAGTTGACTATTAGGACCACTCCTTTGCCAATATTTTTTCAAATTCATGGTCATTAACATTAATCCTAGATCATTTTCAACTTTTGCTTGTCCTCTTAGGTGGACCCGGCGCATGCCAAATACGTTCTTCAAATGGCCAAAGACCGGTTCTACATCAATCTTGCGTTGACCATAAATCCGTTTGCCGGTTTTACTTTGAAGAGCTGCTTGTACCTGGGCTTTGAAGTACTGCCAGGTGGGATTGTAATTGAGCTGGCGCTGGCGCCCGCTGGGCGTTTTAGCTAGAGCAGTTTTGGCCGCATTTAGCTGAAACTCATCTGCTTCATAGACTTTAAACTGACGGGTAAAGCCGTAACGGTCGTGTCTAGTCGAGTAGTGTTTAAAGTTGAAGCGCACGCCCTGATGGTCTAAGTAATAATCCTCGGTTTCATCATAATACCAGTTGTCTAGCTTAGTCGGGTCATGACGATACTTGCGCTTCTGTTCTTTTTCATAAGTAGTGTAAGGAATTAAAAATTGCTTGCCAAAGTGGTCGGTTAGCTCAGCGTAGTTATACTCGCTGCCGTAGCCCGCATCAGCGACAATTGTATCAAAGTCGCCTAAAACGGCCAGCTGCTCAAGAAAAGGTACCAAGGTTCTGGTGTCAGTTGAGTTAGGATACAGGGCATAATCAATAACATACTGATTGCTGGTCGCAACCTGCAGATTGTAGCCCGGCTTTAGCTGCCCGTTAAGCATCGGGTCTTCCTTCATGCGCATAAAGGTGGCATCGTGGTCAGTCTTAGAGAAGCTATTGCGACCCTTAAAAAGCGCTTGGTATTCTTCGTACTTCTGGGCACGCGGCTGATAGTCGCGTCGGATTCGGTGAAACAGCTTTTTTAAGCGCCGCCGTTTTTGCTTCTGCTTAGATCCGCCGGGAATTGCTTTCGGCTCATTGGCAATCGCTTGGTCCAGTCGCTCGACTTCTGCTGCAACTTCATTGGCCAGCTGGTTTAGCCCCTGACTGCTCTGCACTTCTTCGGCTGCCATGGCCTTAACCACTTCTTCCTCCACTAATTCTTGGTAGAGTGCCAATGCTTCATCCTGCAATTTAGCTTGGAAGCGGTCAACGGCCTTGCGCCAAACAAAGGAATACTTGTTGGCATCAGCTTCAACCTTGGTACCGTCAATAAAAAGGGCATGCTCATAAACCAGGCCCTCTTCTTGAAGTAGGTGGTTAAAGTAAAGGAAGCACTTTTTAATCAGCTGGTTGGCGTGCTTGCTGGCACGAAAGTTATTAATCGTGTGATAAGACATGGTCTGCTGGTCAGCCAAATACATCATGGGCAGATTTTCAGTTAGCATCTGGGCAATCTTGCGCCCGGAAAAGACCTTGCGGCTATAGGCAAAAAGCAAGATTTTAAGCATTCGAGCCGGATGGTAGGCTGGACGACCAGTAGCAGAAGACTCACCCTCAAGCACAGCTAGGGGAATAGAGTCAACAAACTGACTAATAGCATGAACGAGGTGATTTTGCGGAATAGTAAAGTCTAAATTAAGTACTAAAGCAGTCTGGCCTGTGGTATAATTTTGGTACATTGTTTTTGGTCTCCGTTCTATTTGAAGTTGGATAATTAAATAATAACAAGACCAAGAAAGAATGTATACAGAAAAAACGTTGAACTAGTAAGTTCAACGTTTTTTTAATAGTCTAAGAAAATAGTTTCTTCCCAGACTCTTTTTGGATACATTTTATCTAAAAAAGAAACTAACTATTTTTAAATTGGCGTAAATCCGTAATGGGCCCAGAATAGACAAAGTTCAAATTGATCTTCTTTGTATTTGTACCCAAAAGTTGCAATAAATTTTGTTGCTCACAAGTTAAATGCAAATGCTCTAAAGCAATCGTTGCTTGAATGTACATCACTAATTTTCCTGTATATGCCAGCGGGTGGTCATGACAGTCGAATTTGCGCATTACCAGGCCAATTGCATCACGTATTTTGCGGTATTTACCAATATTTAGCTCATTATAGATATTGTTGAAAAAACTATTATAAAACTGTTCTAATTCTTGATAAACCTCTTTATCTAACTGTTTATTCTGAATAGCAGAATGGTTAGTAAAAAAGATTTGCATGACCTCACTTCCTTAGCACCGGAATAATTTGCGTACTCGGTGAAAAACAACTTTGCATTTCTTGTGACAAAGGTGTGTCTGTGATCAACACGTCAATTTGTTCAAGGGGAATAGACATAAAAGGAGAAGTGTTTTGACTGTTAAACTTGTATTGCTCTGCAACCACAACGACTTGCTTTGCTCTAGAGGCGGCGAGTCTGGTCAACTCAGAATCACTCATTCTATTCGAATATATGCCATCTTTTTTAACATTTGAAGTTCCAATAAAAGCGGTGTTAAAACTCATTCGTTCCAACGTTTTTAATGAAGTCACAGAATAACTAAAGCGATGTTCTTTATCAATTTTTCCACCTAATAACCGTACAGCAGGCATTCTTGATTGCATCAATTCTAGGGAGTTATCAATTGAATTGGTGACAATCTGGATATCGATACCATTAATGAGTTCGCATAGTTTTTTTAGGGTAGTGGAAGGACCAATAAAATCGCATTGGTTAGGGTGAACAAAACGTTGGGCCATCTGAGCCATTTTAGTTTTAATGGGTGAATCAATTTGGTTTCTTGTTAAAAAGTTGGGCACGTTCTCCTGATTATTTGCCAGCAGGCCACCATGAACACGGATAGCTTGTCCTGTTGAGGTTAAGCGCAACACATCACGACGAGCGGTATCAAATGAAACATTAAAATAATTAGCTAAATCTCTAGTAACTAAATGGTGTTTCTGATTCAATAACTGCCTAATTTCATGAATTCGTTCTTCTTGTGTCATTGCCATTTCTCCTAAAAATAATCTAGCATTCTTTTAAATAGTAATTAATGAAATATTCAGTATATAGTTCTTATTTTAAGTACTTATCAGTATTTGAGCAACTAAATACTTAAAAGCTGCTTATTCTAAAGCCGATTAAAATTACCTTTTGACAATTTAGGAATTAAGTAAATGCGAATTTGATAATTGGGACGAACCAATTTTTAGAATGGTTGAACTTTTTGAGAAAATTGGTATAATATTCGTATAAAGTTAATTGAAGTTAATAACAGCTATAGGAGACACAATATGGCAGTAGATTACGATTCAAAAGAATTTTTAAAGAGTGTTGATGCACACTGGCGTGCAGCCAATTATTTATCGGTAGGTCAACTTTTCTTAATGAGCAATCCATTATTAAAGCATGACTTAGAGGCAAAAGAAGTAAAACCTAAACCAATCGGTCACTGGGGTACTATTTCACCGCAAAACTTTATTTATGCGCACTTAAACCGGGTAATTAAAAAGTATAACTTGGATATGTTTTACATTGAAGGTTCGGGTCATGGTGGTCAAGTTATGGTTTCAAACTCATATCTTGATGGTTCATATAGTGAACTTTACCCGGAGATTCAGCAAAATGAAGAAGGAATGACTAAGCTATTTAAACGGTTTAGTTTTCCTGGTGGTTCTGCTTCTCACGCTGCTCCTGAAACGCCAGGATCAATGCATGAAGGTGGAGAATTAGGCTATTCAATTTCTCACGGTACCGGTGCAATTTTAGATAATCCTGATGTCATCGCAGCAGTCGAAGTTGGTGATGGTGAAGCTGAAACTGGCCCACTTGCAGCTAGTTGGTTTAGCGATAAGTTCATTAATCCAATTAAAGATGGTGCTGTTTTACCTATTTTACAAATTAATGGTTTCAAGATTTCTAACCCAACAATTGTTTCACGAATGAGCGATGAAGAGTTAACCAAGTATTTCGAAGGTATGGGTTGGCATCCGTATATTATTTCCGCCTATAATGGTGGCGAATTTGATGGTTACAAAGATCATATGCAAGTTCACAAAGAAATGGCCAAATTGATGGACACAGTTATTGAGGAAATCAAGGCTATTCAAAAGAATGCACGTGAAAATAATGATACTACTTTGCCTCATTGGCCAATGATTATTTTCCGTGTACCTAAGGGTTGGACCGGTCCTAAATTTGATGTTGATGGCAATCCAGTTGAAAACTCATTCAGAGCACACCAGATTCCAATTCCCGTAGCTCAAGACTCAATGGAACACAAGGATATGTTAATTGATTGGCTGAAGAGCTATCATCCTGAAGACTTATTTGATGAAAATGGTGCACCTACTGATTTAGTCTTGGCTGACAATGTTGACGGCGACAGTCGAATGGCAATGAATCCGATTACTAATGGTGGTAAGGATGCCAAGCGCTTAAGTCTTCCTGACTACCGGAAGTTTGCCCTTAAGTTTGACCAACCTGGTTCTGTTGAAGCAGAAGATATGACGGAATGGGCTAAATACTTAAACGCAATTGCAGAACTTAATCCAGACAACTTCCGCGGCTTTGGTCCTGACGAAACTAAGTCTAACCGGCTATTTAAGTTTATTGATGAACAAAAGCGGCAATGGGAAAGTTCTGTTCATACTCCAAATGATGAAAACTTGGCTCCAAGTGGTCGGTTAATTGATTCGCAGTTGTCTGAGCACCAAGATGAAGGTTGGCTTGAAGGCTATGTTTTATCTGGACGTCATGGATTCTTCGCTACTTACGAATCATTTGGTCGTGTCGTTGACTCAATGCTAACGCAACACATGAAGTGGTTGAGAAAGGCAAAGGAACAATATTGGCGTAAGGATTACCCTTCACTTAACTTTGTTGCTACATCAACTGTATTCCAACAAGATCACAATGGTTACACCCACCAAGATCCAGGTATTTTGACTCATATGTATGAGAAGAATCGGCCAGATTTAGTTCACGAATATCTGCCTGCAGATACTAACTCATTATTAGCCGTTTCTGCCAAAGCATTTAGTGACCGTGAATGTATCAATATTCTGGTAACTTCTAAACAAGTTCGGCCACAATGGTTCTCAGTAGAAGAGGCAGCACGGTTAGCTGATCATGGCTTATCATATATTGATTGGGCATCAACAGATGGTCACGACAAACCTGACGTTGTCTTTGCTTCAACTGAAACTGAACCAACAATTGAATCCTTGGCCGCAATTGATTTATTGCATAAGAATTTCCCAGACTTGAAGATTCGCTACATTAATGTAGTTGATGTGATGAAGTTGATGAATCCGGCAGACAATCCAAATGCAATTTCAACTGAAGAATTCGATCAATTATTCCCAAGTGATGTGCCGGTGATCTTTGCATGGCACGGTTACAAAGCAATGATGCAATCAATTTGGTTTGGTCGTGGACGTAATAACGTTCATATTCACTGCTATGAAGAAAATGGTGATATTACCACACCATTTGACATGCGTGTTGTTAACGAGCTTGATCGTTTCCACCTAGCAAAAGATGCCATTTTGAGCATTCCTCAGTATGCAGAAAAGAGTTCAGCTTTTGTTGATGAGATGGATCGCTTGCTTAATAAGCATCACCAATACATTCGTGATAATGGTAAAGATATGCCAGAAGTTACTGAATGGCAATGGACTGGGTTAAAGTAAATTGTTAAATTAATTAAAATAAATCGTTAAAAAAGACTAACATCGCGTTAGTCTTTTTTTGGTAAATTGATTTTTATTTTTGTTTTTGTGATTCGAATCCCCAGAAATAAGTTAGGACTGCCGCAGTAATTAAAGCAATTCCTGAACCCAGAATCATAAAGCCAATTGGTTTATACATCATCATAATAATGGAAAAGATATTATCAATAAGGAAGGACTTAACCATCACATGCAATGAAGCATTAATGGCACCGCCAATCCCACCAGCAATTGCGGTAATAATAATGAGGCGCTTGGAAGGCATAATCAAACCGTATAATATTGGTTCGGTAACTCCTGCAAAAATACCCGTAATCGTAATTGAGCCTGACAGACCCTTTAATTTTGCATCCTTGTTTTTAAATAAGCTATATAAAAATGTTCCTAAAGCTACGCCAATCTGCGCCCAAACAGCACACACACCAACTCCGCCAATTACATCACCACCGTACATTTTCAAGTTTTGCAAAGTGATTGGCACTAGTCCCCAGTGTAGACCCAGCACGGTCAGAAATGAATAAGCCGCTCCTAAAACTAACCCAGCAACTAATCGGCTCTTACTGAAGAGCCACATGATAATCGTAGAAATCCAGTTGCCGACAGTGTTACCAAAGGGACCAAAGATTAATACCGTTGCTGGTACCAAAATGATCAGTGAGATCATTGAATTCAAAAATATCTGTAATTGTTGTGGAATGATTTTTTTCAACAGCTGGTCTAATAGGATATATGCACCAATAATGATAAAAATGGGAAAAACAGTGGTGGAATAATCGATTGGGTCTAGTGGCATTCCAAATAAATTAAGTCCGTGTTTGCCAATTAAACCGGTAAAACTTGGCTCTAAAAGGGCTGCGCCAAGTGCTCCACCAACGAATGGATCTGCTTTAAACTCTTTGGCCAAGGTTATCCCCACGAAAATTGGTAGAAAATAAAAAATCGCATTGCCAGCCGCTGATAATACTAAATATGGCGTACTAGTAGTTGAAAGTAAATGCGTACTTGCCAAAACCGTCAGTAATGCTTTGACCATACCAGCTCCGGCCATGACTGAAAGCAGGGGCATAAATGCACCAGAAATAACCTTGGTTAGAGAAAAAGTTGAATGCTTGGCGGTTTTTGGTTTAGCGGTGATCCGCTGATTAGCTAATAATTGCTGAATAACATCGTAGTAATCGGCCACTTTGGTACCAATAACGACTTGTTCTTGTCCACCACTATTTACCACGCTGATAACGCAGGGCAAAGCCAATAATTTATCTTTTGCTACTTTTTGATTGTCTTTTAACTCGAACCGTAGTCTGGTAACGCAGTGTACCAGGCTATTGACATTATCTGGCCCGCCAACATAGTTTAAGATGGCTTGCGCATCATCGCTTATTTTACTCATATTGTCTCCTGTATAATTATAAATAAGTTTGATTAAAAACAACTTATTTTTATCATATTTTTTTAAAAATTAAGCAACATTATAAGTTAGATAATTACCGATGTCAATGCCGCTAATTAAGAAGTACTGATACGAAAAAGCAACAGGAAAAGCATTTTTAGATTAGCTAGGTGTTTTAACTAAAAATTAAATATGCGTTAATAGCAGTGGCTAAAGCCGTTGGAAAAACTTAACTGCTTTTTGCTGGGGAAAATTTACTACTAATACTTTTGACTAAATTAGGTGAATGTTTGGTGAGTACTTGTCGGCTTATCTCGACCCGGTTGCGATCAAATTTATATTGCCATGGGCATTCGAGATATTATAAAATCAATTGATAGTATAAATTGCTAACTAATGAGTAAAGGAAAGAAAATGACTAAGCAAATTAATGTTTTAACTACAACGGATCTTCACGGGTTTATTGCAAATGATAAGCCGCAGCCCGCATTAGCATTGCAGGGCTTAAAAGATAAATATCCCAATAGCCTGTTAATGGATAGCGGCGATTTTTTTGTTGGCAACCCGTTAACAACTTATTTTTGTGATCAATATGAAGTTTCGCCTTTGGTAAATTATGCCAATCGCGTGGGCTTTGATGTTATGGTGCCAGGCAACCATGATTTTGACCATGGTATTACCTATTTAAAAAAGCAAGTTAAAAATTTGGCTGCTGCGTATGTTTGTTGCAATGTCTTTTCCGAGCAAAATGAACTTATTTTTCCACCTTATGCCATTAAAGAGGTAGCAGGAATTAAAATCGGGGTTATTGGCCTTTTAACAAGCAGAATGTCGATGATTAGCGACTTTGATGTTACTAGTGGGGTAATCGTCAAGGATGCACTACCAGAGTTGCAAAAACAAGTTGCAGCGTTACGGGATAAAGTAGATCTTGTTTTAGTCGGCTACCACGGCGGAATTGAGCGTGATTTAGCTACTCATAACGAAATAAACTACGCTACGGGAGAAGACGAGACCTTTAAGTTGGTTTCACAAACGCCTGGAATTGACGGCTTTAGTTGTGGCCACCAGCACCGCGTTAATCAAGGGAAAATTAAGCAGACGTTAGTCGTTCAAGGTGGTTATCAAGGTAATTATTACGGTCATTTAACTTTTAGCTTTGATGATCAAGATAAGCTTGTGTCTCGTGATGAAGAGATTATCAAAACTAGTACTCTGCGAGCACAATCTGGTGATTTTTATCCGGAAGAAGATTATCAAGCTTGGCTGCAAGAAAAGCTGGACCTCAGTCATTTAACGGAATTTCTACAAGAAAAGTTTGCCCGCAGACATTTAGGAATCTTTATCAATTTGAAGGGACAAAGTAGAAAAGAAGTAATCGATTCTTTTACTATTCCATACGGTGTAAGAATTTACCATTTAACTCAAAGTGAGTACCAGGCTTTTACTAAGCAGGACTGGGCCATTAAAGTCGAAGATTATCCTGCTGGTGCACGTGACTTTACGGTTTTAACCAATTCATATGAGATACCAGAGTACCGGTTAACAGACCAGTTCGTTGACAATATCTTTGATGAATATTCTTACTATTTAAAGCAACACGCATAAGGAGAGCATAATGGGAGTAATTGGAATAATTTTAGTGTTGGCACTACTTTATTGGGTTAGTTTTGATCGCAAACAAATTGACTATAAATCAATTTTGTATTTGTTTATTACAGAACTTGTCTTTTTGTTTTTAATTTTAAAAACAACTATCGGCAATTGGATTATTAACGGACTATCTGGCAGTCTCAATATTATTAGTGCTTCGAGTAGCAAAGGGGTAAACTTCGTTTTTGGTGATTTGAAAAATCCACAAGCGGCTTCACAGTTCTTTCTTGATGTGCTTTTGCCGTTAATTTTTATTTGTGCTTTGATTGAGTTACTGCAATACTTGCGTATTTTGCCTTTTATTATTAAATATGTAGGTAAAGTACTGAAAAAGCTTTTTCACATCGATGAAATTAATGCATTTACAATTTTAAGTTATCCTTTTGTAAGTAATGGGGTTTTTGTTCCATTTAAAGATCAAATGAAAGACATGGCCCCGAACCAGTTATTTACTTTATCAATTTATACTTTGTCAAATACAACGGTAACAATGATTGCATCGTACATGCATATTATTAAGTCCGAATTTATCATTGTTGCATTGGTACTTAACTTATTTACTTCAATTATCGTTGCCAAAATTGTTGCACCATATGATATTTCACAGGTAAATTATGAAATAACAACCAAAAGTACTAATAAGAAATCGCTGATTACGCGCCTGATTGATAGTATGAATCTCGGCTTTAAACTGGCAATCAACATTTCAATTTCGATTATTGGTTTTGTATCACTAATTACTTTTGTCAATATTATTTTTAAGTCTGCTTGTGGTAAAACCTTGACGGCCTTGATTGGTTATGTTTGTGCTCCTGTTGCTTTTCTAATGGGAATAGATCCTCAATCAATGGTTAGTGCAGGTACAGTATTGGCTACAAAAGCTTTTACTAATATTTTTGTGGCAATTAACCAGATTAATATGAATACTGTTCCGCTTAAAACCCAGGCAATTGTGAGTGTCTTTTTAATTTCCTTTGCCAATTTGCCTAACTTGGGAACAACTTTGGGAATTATGCATACGATGGTTGATGAAGAACACGGTGAAGCAATTGCTAGCCATGCATTGCGCTTATTCCTCGTTGCAACAGCGGTCAGCATCATTAATGGTGCGTTAGCCGGACTGTTTTATTCATTTTAAATTGCATTGACCTTGTTAAAAATGCCAATTTTATTTATAATAAAATCATCATAAGGGAGTAACAGCAATACCTGCGATAAGCCCAACAACCGAAGAGATACTTCTGGACTTATCTTAATTAGTGAGACTTGTGTGTGGAGAAGCATATAAGTCTCTTTTTTATTATTTAGGAGGTCAAAATGCCCCAGAGTTTTTATAATCAGTCAGTAGAAAGTGTTGAAAAAGAACTGTCAACAACTTGCAAACTGGGTTTGAGCCCAGAACAAGTAAAGCAATTGCAAGAAAAAGACGGTCCAAATAGTTTGGCAAGTAAGAAGAAAACGAGCCTGTTTCAACGATTCATCGCCCAGTTTAAGGACTTTATGATTATCGTTTTGATTGTAGCAGCATTACTATCTGGTTTTGTTGCACAAGAATGGACAGACGCAGCAATTATTATGATTGTCGTGATTTTGAATGCAGTCTTGGGCGTGTTCCAAGAAGCTCGTTCGGAAGAGGCCATTAATGCCTTAAAGAAAATGGCTACACCTAATGCGCATGTGCGGCGTAATGGGCAAGTAGTTGAAATCCCAAGTACGCAGCTAGTGCAAGGTGATATTGTCTTACTTGAAGCTGGTGATGTTGTTCCAGCAGATTTACGCTTAACGGTCACTAAAAGCTTAAAGATTGAAGAGTCGGCTTTAACCGGTGAATCTGTTCCAGTTGATAAAGAAAATGGAATAATTGCTGAAGATAAGGTGGCCCTTGCTGATCAAGACAACATGGCTTTTGCCAATACCAATGTTACTTATGGCCGTGGAGAAGGAATTGTCACCCAAATTGGGATGAACACCGAAGTCGGTAAGATTGCCACAATGCTTAACAATACCGATGAAACAGATACGCCATTGAAGCGTAACCTTAATCAATTGGGTAAGACGCTGACAATCATGATTTTAATCATTTGCGCAGTTGTCTTTGTGGTCGGCTTTTTCACCAAGCAAGGAACCGAACCAACACAAAAATTAGCAATCGATATGTTCTTAGTTGCTGTTTCACTTGCGGTTGCGGCCATTCCTGAAGGCTTGCCCGCAATTGTAACCATTATTTTGGCTCTAGGAACCCAAGTAATGGCTAAACACAATTCAATTGTGCGTAAATTGCCAGCAGTTGAAACACTGGGCGCTACTGATATTATTTGTTCAGATAAAACGGGAACTTTAACTCAAAATAAAATGACAGTTGAGCAAGTTTACTATGATAATCAGGATCACAAAGCTGCCCAGCCAATTGCTGCTAATACTCCAGCATTGATGGCAATGGTCTTAGCAAATGATTCTAAATTAGATGATAATGATCGTTTGCTCGGTGATCCAACTGAAACAGCCCTTATTCAATATGCGCTAGATCAAAAGATTCCGGTTCACCAAATGTTAACCGATTATCAACGACTGCAGGAAGTTCCGTTTGATTCAGAGCGGAAGTTAATGAGTACGGTTAATCGAGACGGTGCGCAATACTTTGTTGCTGTAAAGGGTGCTCCTGATCAATTGCTCAAACGGGTAACCAAAATTGAGCAGAACGGTCAGATCACTGCAATTTCAGCGCAGCAGAAAGAAGCAATTTTAGAAGCTAACCAGAAAATGGCCAAAAATGCTTTGCGTGTCTTAGGATTAGCCTATAAAAATATTGACCAGTTATATGATGAGCCAACAACTGATAATGTTGAACAGGATCTAGTTTTTGCTGGCTTAGTTGGAATGATTGACCCTGAACGTCCGGAAGCAAAGAAGGCAATCGTTGAAGCTCACGAAGCTGGAATCAGAACGGTAATGATTACCGGTGACTTCCAAGTTACTGCGCAAGCAATTGCTGAGCGTTTAGGAATCTTGAAGCCAGGCCAAGATGAACGAGTTGTGACAGGTGCACAACTTGATGAAATCAGTGATGACTACTTGCAAGAACATGTTCCAGACTACAGTGTTTATGCCCGTGTATCACCTGAGCATAAGGTTCGCATTGTTAAAGCTTGGCAAGCTCGCGGCAAAATCGTGGCTATGACTGGCGATGGTGTTAATGATGCGCCGAGTTTAAAACAGGCTGATATTGGTATTGGCATGGGAATTACTGGAACTGAAGTTTCAAAAGGTGCTAGTGACATGATTTTGGCTGACGATAATTTTGCCACAATCGTTGAAGCCGTTAAGCAAGGTCGTAAAGTTTTCAGCAATATTCAAAAAGCAATTCTATACCTAATGAGCTGTAATGTTGGTGAAGTCTTGACCGTCTTCATGATGACAATGCTTGGTTGGGATATTCTGGCACCCGTACAGCTGCTTTGGATTAACTTAGTTACCGATACATTACCAGCGATTGCTCTTGGCCTTGAGCCAGTCGAACAAGGCATAATGAAACGGGCACCGCGTGGACGAAAGTCCAACTTCTTTAGTGGCGGCGTTTCTAGTTCGATTGTTTACCAAGGAATTCTGGAAGGACTGCTAGTTTTGACAACTTACCAGTTAGGGTTAAACTTTGGTCCGCATATGGATAATGCCAATTTGCAGCATGCAGATGCGTTAACAATGGCATTTTTGACCCTGGGACTAATTCAACTGTTCCATGCCTTTAATTCGAAATATATTCACCAGTCAATCTTTTCTAAACATACTTTTAGTAATAAGTGGTTTAACTGGGCAATTGTTATTTCGGCGGTGGTAATGGCTGCTGTTGAATTGCCATTTATGACGAAATTCTTTGATGTTACGGAATTAAATGGTTTACAATGGCTCATTGTTCTTGCAGCTGGTATTTGCATGATTATCATTGTTGAAATTGTTAAATTCTGCCAGCGCCAAGCAGGGCAAAAGTAATTTTCAACGTTTAAAATAAAAAAGCTGATCAATCTGTTTTGATTTGTGTTTCCGCAATTTTATTGAAAAAATGGCGGTCACTTCAAGTAGACGATCAGCTTTTTTATTGCTTTTAATAGTTGTTAATTGATGATACAAGCGCCTATTTGGGCTAAATAAGTGGCATCGGTTTTGTCGAAACGATTGAACTTTTTACTATCAAGGTCTAAAACCGCAATTAGCTTTTGGTCCTGCATAATTGGCAAGACAATTTCTGAATTGGTGGCTGAATCACAGGCAATATGTCCTGAAAATTGATGCACATCAGGAACTATTTGAATTTCATGGCTAGCAGCCGCTGTTCCGCAAACACCTTTACCCAGCGCAATATGCATACAGGCAATTGGTCCCTGAAATGGTCCTAACAACAATTCGTCATTTTGGTAACGGTAAAAACCGGCATAACTGACATCAGGTAAATTATTGTAGAGCAGTGCACTAAGATTACTCATATTGGCAATTAGGTCGTGTTCGTCTTTAAGCAGACTCTGAGCCTGCTTAAGTAACATCTGATAATTATTTGCTTTATCCATCTTTTTTCTCCTTTCATGCTAGTTTAAACTAACGCTTTTAGTTTTGAAAGTGCTAACAGAGTTTTTACATTTTTACCGGAAGTGTATAATATTGAGCAAGTCGTTTTTGATTAGCAAAAAGAATTAAGCATAAAAGCAAGCGATTATTGTCAATATAAACTATATATTCTCTTTAAGTTTAGTAAGATTTATATTACAGTTTTGTATAAATTTTCATTAAAAATAGTGCTTAACTTTTAAAAATCTTAACGGCTATAGTAAAATAGAGTCAATGACTTATATATTTTTATTGCAATGACTATGAAAGGGGCGATGACAATGTCGATGATAGAGTTCCATGACGTGCAAAAATATTATGGCCATTTTCATGCACTGCACGACATTAATTTAGAGATTGATGAAGGAGAAACGGTGGTTCTAATTGGGCCTTCTGGCTCAGGTAAGAGTACTTTAGTTCGAACCGTAAACGGCCTAGAATCAATTCAAGAAGGTAAATTGATCGTAAACGGACACGATTTATCTGATCCCAAGACTAACTTAAATATTTTACGTAGAGATGTTGGCATGGTTTTCCAGCATTTTAACTTATACAAAAATAAAGATGTTCTTGAAAATATTATGTTAGCTCCACGGATTGTCAGTCACATTCCAGAAGAAGAGAACAAAAAACAAGCAATGGAATTGCTTGAAATGGTCGGTCTGGAAAAGTGGGCACACAATATGCCATCACAAATTTCTGGTGGTCAAAAGCAACGTGTTGCAATTGCGCGAACACTAGCAATGAAGCCTAAACTTATTTTATATGATGAACCAACAAGTGCACTTGATCCTGAAATGATCGATGACGTTCTACAAGTTATTAAAAAGGTAACTAATGAGAGCGGAATGACTTCCCTAATCGTTACTCATGAGATGGGTTTTGCTAAAGAAGTTGCTAACCGGGTTATCTTTATGGATAAAGGTCAAATTGTTGAAGACGATGATACTACAAGCTTTTTCAAACAACCTAAGACGGTTCGAGCACAACAATTTTTGAGTAAAATTATCTCTCACTAAGGAGGCCAATTATGAAAAAAAAGTTTTGGCTGTTTCCTTTATTAGCGTGTATCTTGATGTTGACCGGCTGTGGCAAAAGTTTGAGCGATCAATCTGTTTTAGATAATGTCAAGCAGTCAAATACGATCACCTGGGGTGTAAAGGGTGATGTTAGATTATTTGGCTTGATTGATGTCCGCGATGGTCAACAAAAAGGCTTTGACGTTGATATGGCTAAGGCTATCACTAAGCATATTCTCGGTCCGAAGGGACGTGCTGAATTTGTTACCACCACTTCACAATCGAGAGTTCCGCTATTAAAAAATGGCAATATTGATGCGGTGATTGCGACGATGTCGATTACGCCTGAGCGGAAAAAAGTAATTTCATTTTCGAAGTCTTACTTTGATGCTGGGCAATCACTACTTGTTCCCAAGAGTTCAAAAATAAGAAGCACTAAGGATTTAAATGGTAAGACCGTTATCGGGGTAGTCGGTTCTAATTCAGTTGATAACATTAAAAAGGCTGCGCCGAAAGCGAAAGTAATCGAACTGCAAGATTATGCTCAGGCAATGAACGCATTGAAATCAGGTCAGGGTGACGCTTTGACAACTGATAATGGTATTTTGTTTGGTTTGGCAGTTCAAAACCCAGGATATGAAGTTCGAGGTGGTACGTTTACTGTTGAACCTTATGGTGTTGCAGTTGATAAGGGACAAACCGGATTCACTAAGGCTGTTGATAAGGCAGTTCTTGAAATGCAGCATAGTGGTGAATACAATCGCTTGATTAAAAAGTGGTTCGGCGACGTTCCAGGATTTAATTATAAGGAGCTGTATCGCCGATGATTAACATTTTTACAAAATTTAGTGGCCAACTGCTCGTTGGATTAGGCTGGACCGTATTTTCCAGTGTGATTGCATTGTTTTTCAGTTTAATAATTGGAACAATTTTCGCAATTATGGAAGTAGTTCCGAGTAAAGTAGCACGCGTTATTGGACGTGCGTATGTTGAAATTTTACGTAATATTCCGCTATTAGTTATTACCATGTTCTTTTATTTGGTTATTCCAATGTACGTGGTTAAGATTAATGGTTTTACAGCGGGAACAATTGGCTTAACGCTTTACACTTCCGCATTTATTGCTGAAACCATTCGTTCAGGTATTCAATCTGTCTCTGGCGGACAGATGGAGGGTGCACGTTCTACCGGTATGACATACTGGCAGGCAATGCGTTATATTATTTTGCCGCAAGCATTTAAAATTGTAATTCCACCATTAGGAAATCAGTTTGTTAACTTGGTTAAAAATTCGTCGGTTCTGGCATTTGTGGCTGGATTTGATTTGATGTATCAAGCAAACTCGATTGCTTCAACAACTTTTGATACTATTAACAGCTATCTAGTAGTTGGAGTTTTATATTTAATTATCACGTTGCCGCTTAGTTACTACATGCAGCATTTAGAGAAGAAATTAGCCTAAGGGGAGGGACAGTGAAATGCAAAATTGGATTAACGCCTTTTCGTGGCTAAACATGCGCTTTTTATTGATGGGCCTCTGGGTAACGATTTATATTTCTGTAATTTCGGTTATTTTGAGTTTCATCTTTGGGTCAATTCTGGGTATTATTAGATATTCGAAAATTAAGTACGTTTCAAAGATTGTCGGTTTCATAATCGATATTATCCGTAATGTACCCTTGCTGTTAATCATCTTCTTTACCTACTTTGGGTTGCCCAATTTTGGCTTCAGACCGGAAACAATTCCTGCTGCCATTATTGCGATGACAGTTTTTGAATCAAGTATGCTAGCAGAAATTGTTAGGTCAGGGATTCAATCAGTCTCAGGTGGTCAAATGGAAGGTGCTAGATCGACTGGAATGTCCTTTGTTCAAGCACTCTGGCACGTTGTTTTACCACAAGCTTATAAAAACATGGTACCAACAATTATTAGTCAGTTTGTTTCACTGATTAAGGACACATCACTGGCCACAATCATTGTGGTGCCAGAAATGATGCAACACGCACAAGTTATTTATGGTCAAAATGCCAACTATATTCTACCGATGTTTGCGGCTTTAGCAGTACTTTACTTTATCGTCTGCTTTACCCTGTCAATCATTGGTAACGTAATCGGAAAGCATTTGACTTAAGCTGAAAATAAAATTAATTAACTTAAAAAGATTTCACATTTTGTGAAATCTTTTTTTGTTGTAATCCTTTTCATAACTACTAAGATGACCAATAACACCTTTAGCATCGGCATGTTTTATCATTCGCTGTTATTAAAATATCTTTAAAAAATGCTTGACATCGAAACTCATTCAACTTATCTTATTATATAACATCATATAACAGCAAAAGATGAGAGGTAAAAAATGAAAAAAGAATATCAGCAAGAAATAAAAAATGCAGTTGCAGCTTGTCAAAAGGTTGCAGGCATTAATCATATTTATTTTGCCGCCTGTGGTGGTTCCATGGCTTTCATGCAACCCGCAGAATATATCATTAACAGAGAATGTGATATTCCGGCAACTATTTTGCCAGCACGCGAATTTACTAGTCGCAATCCTCATGCTCTGAATGAGCATAGTATCGTTGTGACTTGTTCACATTCTGGTAGTACGCCCGAAACCAATGAAGCTGCCAAATTTGCTAAGAAAAAAGGTGCTTTAACAATTGGCATTGCTTTTACCCCTGATTCAGCTTTAGAAAAAAATTCTGATTATACTTTGCACTACAGCTGGGGCAAAGGAACGGATGCTGCGGATTTAAACACAGGCGTCTTGTATGGTTTTATTTTTAGCTTTTTAAAAGCAATCACTGGTGATGCAAAATACGCCAAAGCAATAGCTGCACTTGATGACTTAGAAAAGATGGCTGAAAGAACGCGGCAACAATTTGGTGAAACGGCTAAGAAATGGACTAGTGAGTTGAAGCGAGAGAAGTTGATTTATGCCGTTGGTTCCGGAATTAATGCCGGAGAAACTTATTCTTTTGCTGCATGTTGGCTGCAAGAAATGCAGTGGATAAACAGTAGCTACATTAATTCTGCAGAATACTTCCACGGACCTTTTGAAATTACTGACTTCGATGTTCCATTTATCATTTGTGAGGGCATGGGCGTGACAAGACAAATGGACGCGCGCGTAGTAGATTTTGCCCAAAAGCACAGTGATAAAGTTTACGTGATTGATAATGCTAAATACGACATGCATGAAGTTGATGACGAATTTAAAGAGTACTATTCACAAATCTTGTCTGGGGTTGTTTTCCGAATGTTGGCAGAAGGCTTTTCATACGAAAGAGGACATTCATTAGAATCACGTCGCTATATGTGGCATTTAGACTATTAAGGGAATTTGACCCATGAAAATAATATCGATTGGTGATAACGTTGCCGATACTTATGTTAAGCAGCGAGTTTATTTTCCCGGAGGTAATTGTGTTAATGTTGCGGTTGATGCTAAAAAAGCAGGAGCAGAAACTTCTGCGTATTTGGGCATTTTAGGTGATGATGATCGTGCTGAACACATTGAAAAAGCGCTTCAACAAGAAAAAGTTGAGCTGGTTAATTGTCGTAAGGCATACGCTCCCACAGCTCAACCACGAGTAATTCTCACTGATGAAGGCGACCGTACTTTTGTTGCAGGACCACAAAATTCAGCTCTGCACTTATTGGCTCTAAGGCTCACACAAGCCGATTTTGCCACAATTGATCAATTTGATGTTGTTCACGCTGGGATTGATTCAGGAATTGACGAATATTTACCTGAATTACATCAACGAGTTAAAGTTTCCTTTGATTTTTCTATTTCTCTGGATAAGGACTACTTTAAAAAGACCTTGCCACAAGTTGATTATGCTTTCTTTTCAGGCGAAGAGATGTCTGATAGCGAAGTCGTAGAATTTGCTCAGAAGTACTTAACTTTAGGCCCTGAGGTCATTGTGATTACCAGAGGTGCCAAGCCGGCTTTTCTGCTAACTTCACAAGAATCTTATTATCAAGAACCGCAACTAATTAAGGTTGTTGACACAATGGGAGCCGGTGACAGTTTTATAGCCGGATTCCTAGTTAGTTACTTAAATAAAAATAATTTACATGAAGCGGCAGAAGCGGCAAGCAAGAATGCAGCTGCGACCTGCCAATTATCTGGTGGTTTTGGTCATCAGAAATCTTTTTAGGAAAGAGTGATAAAGATGAAAAAAGGCGCAATTATCGCTACAGCAGCGGCGTGTTTCAGCATGCTCTTAACGGGCTGTCAAAATAAAGCTACTTCAAATGCGAATAACCAATCGAAAATTACCATTGTCCAAAATGCTCCCGTTGATTCGTTAGATCCAATCTTGGCTTACCAAAATACGTCATCGATTGTTGTTGCAAATACAACCGAAGGTCTGTACACGATTGATGCTAATGACAAGCCACGCTTGGGTTTGGCATCTAAAGTTGAAACAAGTAATCATGGTCTTACCAAGACTTTTACAATTCGTGACGATGCCAAATGGTCAAACGGCACGCCAATTACTGCCAATGACTTTGTCTTTGCATGGCGCCGTTTATCTAATCCTAAAAATGCTTCAGCTTTTAATTTTCAACCTGGTGCAGCCGGAATTAAAAATGCCGATGATATCGTAGCTGGGAAAAAGCCGGTTAGTTCGTTAGGAGTTAAGGCAAAAGGATCGAAAACATTAGTTGTCGAACTAGACCATGTTGTTCCGTATATGAATAAGTTGTTGGCATTCAGTGACTTTGCTCCGGTTAATCAAAAGTACTTTGACCAAACCGGCAAAAAGTTTGCTCAAGATGCTAATCACCTAATTTCTTCGGGACCGTACAAGCTTAAGGATTGGAAATTGGGTGATAATACAATTCAACTGGTCAAGAATAATAAATACTGGGATGCTAAAAATGTGAAGGTCAATAACGTTAAGATTGATGTAATTGCCGATCCAGAAAAAGCAGCAATTGCCTTTGAAAACGGTAGTGCAGATTATGTTCATTTAAGTGGCCAATTGGTTGCCAAGTACCGTAAGGATAAGAATTTTGTTAATGAAGTTGGTAATTTTACGCAGTACCTAATGTTTAACATGAAAAAGCCAGGTCTAAATAACGAAAACTTGCGTAAAGCTATCTCTACCAGTATTAACCGAAAGGAAATTACTTCGCACATTTTAAAGGACGGTTCTATTCCAGCGCACTCCATGGTTATGAAGGACTTAGTCCAAAATCCTGCTAACGGGAAAGATTTTGCGGATGAATCGACCACTAATTTATCTGCTTATGATCCAGCTGCCGCAAAACAATATTGGAACAAGGCCAAAAGCAAGACTGATTTAAGATCGTTCACTTTACTTTATGATGATAGTGATCCTGCTTACGCCAATGTTGCTGCCTATGTAAAAGCACAAGTCGAGAAGAATTTACCAGGGATGAAAGTTAACTTGCAGCAAGTTTCTAAGAAAACTCGTCTTGACAAAATGGCCAAAGAAACCTATGACGTAACGCTTACACGGTGGGGGCCAGACTATGCTGATCCAACGGCTATTTTGAGCATGTATCAATCAAAAAACGACAGTAATTACGGCAAGTGGTCTAATTCAGAGTTTGATCAGTTATTAGCACAAGCAAATAAGACGACCGACAAGTCTAAGAGATACCAACTTTTGCTTAAGGCCAACAATATCTTAATTGACAGCGCTTCGTGTCCACCGCTGTATCAAATTGGTGCTCCTGTTTTAAAGAGAGCTAATATTAAGAACTTACCGATGCACATTGCTGGTGTACCATTCTTCTTTAAGTACGCAGTAATAAAGTAAATGGGACAGAAGTTTAGCTAAAAGTAAAATATTTAATTAAGATATTTTTAACTAATATTAAATTTTATTAAGAAATTACCTTGACATATTATAAAATTACAATTATCTTATCATATAAACCCTAAAAAGTTGGAGCCAGCTAATTTACGAAGCAAACAAATAATTACAATATGTTTAGCAATACCAAGTAAAGCTGAGGTCCAAAAAATGATAAGGAAGAGTGATATTTATGAAAAAAGCAGCAGTGCTTGCTACCGCCGCCATCTCTTGTTTTGGCATGTTGCTAACAGGCTGCCAAAAGAAGTCAAATTCAACAGCTAGTAATCAGGATAAAATTACCGTTGTGCAAAATGTACCGGTCGATTCGCTTGATCCGACAATTGCTTATCAAGTCACATCATGTTTAACAGTGGCTAACACAACCGAGGGATTGTATACGATTGACGCAAATGAGAAACCGCAGCTCGGATTGGCCGAAAAAGTTGAGACTAGTAATAATGGTCTAACTAAGACATTCACAATTCGTAAGGATGCGAAGTGGTCTAACGGTGATCCGGTTAAAGCAAACGATTTTGTCTTTAGCTGGCGCAGGTTTGCTAGTCCAAAGGTAGGCTCTCCTTATAATTTTGAAATAATTGCATCAGGAATTAAAAATGCTAGTGCAGTTGTTGCTGGGAAAAAGCCACTTAGTGCACTTGGTGTTAGGGCTAAGAATGATAAGACTTTAGTAGTTGAATTGGAACATCCTGTACCATTTTTAAGCAAATTGTTGTCTTTTAGTTCCTTTGCCCCGATTAACCAAAAATATTTCGATGAAAATGGTAAAAAGTATGCACAGGATTCAGATCATTTGCTTGCTACCGGTCCGTATAAGGTAACAAATTGGAAATTAGGCGATAATACCGTTCAATTAGTGAAAAACCCTAAGTACTGGGATGCCAAAAACGTTAAGGTCAAGGAAGTTAAAATCGATGTGATTACGGATCCGGAAAAAGCAGCAATTGCCTTTGAAAATGGCAGTGCCGATTACGTTCATTTAAGCGGTCAGCTTGTTTCGAAATACCGCAAGGACAAGAACTTCCAAGAAGAAGTAAGCAACTTCATTCACTACTTAATGTTCAACCTGAAAAAGCCAGGATTTGATAATCCGGATGTGAGAAAAGCAATCTCTTACAGTATTGATCGCAAAGAAATCACAACTCATATCCTAAAGGATGGCTCTGTGCCAGTTCATTCAATGATTATGAAGGGCTTAGCAAAGGATCCAGCTACTGGTAAAGACTTTGCGGATGAATCAACCACTAATTTTTCGCAATACTCTCCTAGTGAAGCGAAAAAATACTGGAATAAGGCTAAAAGTAAGACTAAGTTACGTTCATTCACTCTGCTTTATGATGACAGTGATCCCGTTTATTCCAACCTTGCCGCTTATATCAAGGCGCAAGTTGAAAAGAATCTTCCGGGAATGAAGGTTAACTTACAGCAAGTTGCGAAGAAAACAAGATTAGATAAGATGGCTAAGTCAACTTTTGATGTTGCAATTACTCGTTGGGCTCCTGATTACGCTGATCCGACCGCCGTTTTAGGTATGTATACAACGGGCAATGCCAGCAACTATGGTAAATGGTCTGACCCAGCATTTGATAAGTTAGTTAACCAAGCAGGCGGTATGGCAAATCAAACTAAGAGATTCCAAACCTTGCTTAAGGCAAATGATCTTCTAATTGATAGTGCTGCTTGTCCGCCACTATACCAATCTGGTGCTCCAGTTCTGAAACGAGCAGATATAAAGAATATGCCAATGCATATTGCGGGTGTACCATACTTCTTTAAGTATGTATCCATTAAATAATTTGGCAAAAAATGAATTAAAAATGGGGCTGAGCATTTGTCTCGGTCCTATTTGTTTCTAACAGGAAGTAAGGAGGGATGAACTTGAAAAAATATATATTAAAAAGAATTTTGATTGCAGTTGTGACCCTGTTCTTGATTACCTTAATTTTATTTGTAATGGAAAAAGCAATGCCAGGTTCACCGTTTAATGATGAAAAGATGTCGCACGCTCAAGTAGCGGCTTTGTACCGAAAATATGGCTTGGATGGACCAATACCAATTCAGTTCTTTAATTATTTAAAAAATATGATCACCGGTGATTTTGGCGTGTCATATACCGTTCAGGTAAATACGCCTGTCACAACAATGATTTTTCAGCACTTTACCATTTCATTGCAGATTGGTTTGCAAGCTACTGTTTTGGGTTCTATTTTGGGCTTTTTCATGGGTGTATTGGCAGCCATTAAGCAGGGCAGCATTTGGGATAACTTAATGACCGGGATTTCAGTGTTAGGAATAAGTTTACCTAACTTTGTTGTCGCTTTGATTGTTTCGTTATTATTCTCCTACAAGCTAATGGTATTTCCTGGAACTTACCAACAAACACAGCCTTTTGCTTCAACCATTTTGCCAACGATTGCCCTAAGTACTTTTACCATGGCAAGTATTGAACGGTATGTCCGCAATGACATGATTACAATTATGGATTCTGACTACTACCGATTGGCAGATTCAAAGGGCATTAAAAAGTACCAGTTAATTTTGCACCACGTGATTCGAAATACATTAATTTCGGTTATTACGGTTTTGGCGCCATTAATGATTGATTTGATTGCCGGTAGTATGGTTATTGAAAAGGCCTTTGCGATTCCCGGATTGGGGACTTTGTATATCAGTGCGATTCAAGCCAATGATTATAACGTTGTTTTAGGAATTACCTTCTTTTACGCAGTTTTGTTCATTGGCATAATGCTAGTAGTGGATATCCTTTACGGCTTAATTGATCCACGAATTAGATTAGATGAGGGTGAATAAAATGACTGAAATTAAAGACACCGATTTTGAATTTGCCCAAAATCCAGAAGTTGAAGATCATTATTCTGGCAAATCATATTCGTATGGGCAGCTAATTTGGCATAGATTTTTACGGAATAAAGGAGCAGTAATTAGTGTTATTGTGCTGGTTATCATCGCTTTAATCGCTTTTTTAGCTCCGCATATTAGTCAATTTTCGCCAACCACGCCATATCCCAACCAATCTAACCTTGCCCCTGGGACAAATGGTCATTGGTTTGGAACAGATAATTTGGGACGAGACATTTTTGTCAGAGTAGCAGCTGGAACTTCGGTTTCGCTCCGAGTTGCCCTCGTAGCCATGGTTATTGACCTTGTGATTGGAACCAGTTATGGTCTGATTTCAGGTTATTTTGGGGGCAAAATCGATTTATTTATGCAGCGGATTACCGAAATTCTGAGTACAATTCCGATGATTATTATTGTTACTCTCCTTGTGCTGGTAATGAAGCCGGGACTAGTCAGCATTATTACCGCGATGATGATTGTTGGCTGGATTAATATGAGCCGGATTGTGCGGGCGCAAGTTTTAGAATTAAAATCACGTGAATATGTTTTATCTGCCAGAACCATGGGAGAATCAAACTTTAAAATTATTTTTTCCCAGATTTTACCCAATACCTTAGGGCAAATTATCACGACATTTATGTTATCAATTCCTAACGCAATTTTCCTTGAAGCATTTTTAGCATTTATTGGATTGGGAGTTCCTGCGCCATTGGCATCGCTGGGGACTATGATCAATGATGGTTATACTCAAGCCATTGTTTATCCTTATATGGTCTTTTTCCCGGTCTTATTTCTCGCCTTAATTATGCTTAGTTTCAATATTATTGCCGATGGTTTGCGTGATGCAATTGAAGGAAGCTAGGTGAAGCGGTATGTCTGAAACAATTTTAGAAATAAAAAATTTACAAGTTGAATATCACACTGAACATGGCGATGTCCAAGCAGTTCGGGGAATTAATTACCAGGTTAAAAAGGGTGAAACGGTAGCACTTGTTGGTGAATCTGGCTGCGGCAAATCTGCTAGCGTCAAGACCATTATGGGTGAAAAAGAAGCTAACCAAGTTATTAAGGCTGGCGAAATCAACTTTACTTACCAGTCTAAAGGACAGGAACGGACCATTGATTTACTGAAAATAAGCCCGAAAGAAATGCAAAGTCAAATTAAGGGTAAAGAAATTGCAATGGTTTTTCAGGACCCAATGACTTCCCTTGATCCTACTATGAAAATAGCTAAACAGATTGCGGAGGCAATTAAGGCATCTAATCCGCAGATGAATAAGGAGCAAATTAACAAGCGCGTTATTGAACTGATTGAAACTGTCGGTATTCAAAATGCCAAGGTCGTCATGGAACAATATCCACACCAACTTTCCGGGGGAATGCGGCAGAGAATTGTGATTGCAATTGCTTTATCTGGGAATCCCAGCTTACTTATCTGTGATGAGCCGACGACGGGACTTGATGTTACGATCCAGGCAAAAATCCTTGACTTGATCAAGTCTATTCAGAAAAGTCGCAAGCTTTCTGTTATTTTCATTACTCACAATCTGGGCGTTGTAGCTAATATTGCCACGAACGTTAACGTGATGTATGCTGGCAAAATTGTCGAAACGGGCACAAGTGAAGATATTTTCTTTGATCCCCGACATCCGTATACGTGGGGATTACTTGAGTCGGTACCAGATGTTAATGAAAATGTTAAAAAACTGCCGACGATTGCGGGGACAATTCCGGATCTGACGCAACCAATTGTTGGGGATGCTTTTGCACCGCGCAATAAATATGCGTTAAAGGTTGATTTTAAAGAGCAGCCACCAATGTTTAAGGTTAATGACCATCATTATGCTGCCACCTGGCTGCTTGACAAGCGCGCACCTAAAGTTGAAGTTCCTGCAATTCTCCAAAAAAGAATTGCAAAAATGAAGAAAGAAGCTGAAGTCAATGGCGAATAATATTCTTGAAGTACACCATTTAAAACAATACTTTCCAATTGGAAAGAAAAAGATCGTTAAAGCTGTTGATGATGTTTCTTTTAATATTGCCAGTGGCGAAACTTTTGGCTTAGTTGGTGAATCAGGTAGTGGTAAAACAACAATTGGTCGCTCGATTATCCGCTTGTATAAACCTACCTTTGGTGAAGTACTGTTTGAGGGCGAACAAATTGGCGGCAGTATGGATAAGAAACGGACAGCTAAGCTGCGCAAGGACATGCAGATGATCTTTCAAGATCCTATGTCTTCGTTAAATCCGCGTAAGAAAGTGGGCGACATCGTCAAGTTAGGTTTAGATATTCATTATCCGGAATTAAGTAAAGACGAGAAAATGGCTCGCGTGATTAAAATGCTGAAAGTCGTTGGCCTTGATAGTTCCTTTGTTAACCGCTATCCCCAAGAGTTATCTGGTGGTCAGCGTCAAAGAGTAGGAATTGCCCGCGTAGTGATTATGAATCCTAGACTGATTATTGCTGATGAAGCAATCTCTGCTTTAGACGTTTCGGTGCAAGCCCAAGTAGTTAACCTGCTCCAAGAAGTTCAAGAAAAAACAGGTAGTGCAATGCTGTTTATTGCCCATGATTTAGCAATGGTCAAGCACATTTCCAGTCACATTGGGGTCATCCATCTCGGTCATATTGTTGAGACGGGACCAACTGAAGCAATTTTTGCTAATCCCGTTCATCCATATACTAAGAGCTTACTAACTGCAATTCCAATTACTGATCCAATTGCTGAACAGAAAAAGCAACTGTCTGATTACCATGCTTTTCGTAATCAATATGTGAACAAGGCAATGAAAGACTTAGGTGATGGCCACCTGGTTTTAGATGATGGCTCATGGTCATAATTTTTTTCAAGCAGCTTTTGCTGATTTAGTTTTAATAAATAACAGCTTGCAAAAAAGTTTTTTTATTGGTATCTTTAGTCTGTATTTTTAGTATTTACAGAAAGCTATGTAGAAAAGTTAATTAACTTAGGTATGCAGCTCTGTATGTTAATAGGAGAAAAATAATGGCTAGACCAACTAGTAAAGCTGATTTGATTGAGGCAAGCAATACTGCTTACGAGAAAATAGTTGACCTCATTGATTCTTTACCCGAGAAGGCGCAGACTGGCAACTTTGCTTTTGAAACTGATAAATTAAAGGGTGAGCATTGGAAGCGGGATCGCAATATCCGCGATGTGCTGATTCACTTATACGAGTGGCAAAAACTGCTATTGGAATGGATTGAAAATAATCAGGCAGGAAAAGCACAGGACTTTTTACCAGATGGCTATAATTGGCGTAATTATGGTGAAATGAATCAACAAATATGGCAAAAACACCAGAAAACCAGTTTAAAAGAAGCTGAAGAATTACTGGCTAAAAGTCACCAGCAGGTAATGAAATTACTTGCGACTTTTTCTAATGATCAACTATTTACCAAGAATGTTTTTTCTTGGACCGGGAATAATACTTTAGGAACCTATTTTATTTCGAATACTTCTAGCCATTATGACTGGGCATTAAAGAAGTTACGTAAGTACAAAAGGTCTTTAAAACAATAATAAAAACCGTTGGCAATCTTGCCAGCGGTTTTTAAGTTACGCAGTTAATCCGAGGTAAATTTGTTTTTTGATTAAAGCTAAATCAGCATTTTTATCTTGAGAGTTAATGCCAAATACTTTGACTTGAACGACATACGTAAAAATGGGGCTAATAAAAATTCGTAAGAGTTGAATTGAAGTTAGGTCAGAATTGATTTCACCAAAACGCTTTTTTAAATCGTCAAAATAGGCGAAAACTCCATTTTTACCTGTAACCTCAGTTTTAATCAGGTCAATAATCTTATTGTCCGTTAATAATTCTTGGATAAATAATTTTAGAAAATCAAAATTAATTAGTAAAAATTGAATCCGATCCTCAACTAAAAATGAAATTAACTTTGTTAAATCATGATAATCATCCAGTTGCACAAAGAAATTATCTTTAATTTCAGTTAACATCGGGCTTAATAACTTGGCCAGTAAATCATCCTTAGATTTAAAGTATTTGTAAATTGTTCCTTCGCTGACGCCAGCTTCGTGAGCTATTTCTGCCGTTGTAGTCGCATGGAAGCCTTTTTTTGAAAATAATTTCAGCCCCGCTAATAATACTTTCTTTTTACCAGAAGGAATCTCTTGGTTTGCAATTTCTTCTTGATAACTTGCCAAAACTTTAACCATATCTTATCTCCCAAGTGGTTTTTATACTTTACGATATCTCTTTAAACCTACTACATTCAGGTATATCAATATTACCAGAAAAATGAGCAAAGCTAAAATATCACCAGTTATGCTGCTTAACCCCTTACCATAGAGCATAATTTTGGTTAGGGCATCGCCCGTGTAGGTTAATGGTAGAATTTTACCGATATATTGAACCCAATTGGCCATTGTATCTAGTGGAATTATTCCGGAAAAGAATACTTGGGGAACGATAACAATTGGAATCAGCTGCATCATTTGAAATTCGGACCCGGCCAAAGTAGATAGCAAAAGACCGAAAGCCAAAGCTACGAGGGCAAGTAGGAAGCTGACTAAAATAACATTGAAAATGTTACCGACGACTTCGATTTTTAATAGCCAAATGGTTGCCAAAACAATGACGGTAGCTTGAGCTATCGAAATTATGCCGTAACCAAACATGTAACCAAAAACAATCTCGCTTCGTCTGACTGGAGTTGCCAGCAAGCGATCGAGTGTGCCACTGGTTCGTTCTTTTAATAAAGCCATTCCTGAAATGAGAAAAACAAATAGGAAAACGAAGAAGCCTAGTAAAATTGGGACCATTTTGGTAAAAAAGCCAGTATCCTTATTGCCGTATTGGTAATGATTGACAATTTTAACATTACTCGTCTTTTTATTCTTAGGTGCTCGAGGCAATGTTTTGGCAAGTAAGGGATTAGCTTTAATAAGTTTTGCTTGCATTTTTTGCGTCTTTTTAAGTTTAGAAGTCAAAATTTGAAAACTATTCTTAGTCAATGCAGCGTTTAGTGCCTGTTTAGTCAGAACTGTTTTACCAGAATCCGTATTTGCATGCGTAACGTCATATTTGTTGTCATGATAGTAGATAACGGCATCAACTTTGTGACTTTTCAGTTCTTTAGCAGCAACTTTTTGATCCTGGTACTTAACCGTATCAATGCCATCAATTTTTCTTAATTTCCGTGTGATTGACTGGTTAACATCTACCGTGGCAATTGTTGCTTCGGATTTAGAGTTAGCTGAAAACATTACATTCATCAGCCACATTACTAAAATTGGTGCAAGAAACATTAACGCCAATGATCTTTTGTCACGGAATAATTCTATTAGAACCTTTTTGGTAATTGCTAAAGTTCTCATTCTGCTGCTTCCTCACTTTCTGCCTTTAAAAAGACGTCTTCAATTGAGTCAACCTGATACTGTTCTTCTAATTTCTTTGGTTCCGCAAAAGCAATGATTTTACCATTTAAAAGTAGGGCCACGCGATCAGTCAGCTCCGCTTCGTCCATTACGTGCGTCGTAATTAACACGCTCCGACCTTGGTCACGGATTAACTTAAGTTCGTGCCAAATTTTGCGGCGCAATGATGGGTCAATTCCGACCGTCGGTTCATCAAGCACTAGTAATTCTGGTCCGCCTAAAAGGGCGATAGCTAGTGATAACCGCCGCTTCATGCCGCCAGAATAATTGGCTACTCGTTTATTTAAATCAGGGGTTAATTCAACCACATCTGCTGTATAGGCAATTTCTTGTTCCAATTCAGTCCCCGACACGCCTTTCATCTTGCCAAAAAATTGAAGATTTTCTTTCGCGCTTAGAGTTTCGTACAGGGCATCAGATTGTGCCATATAGCCAATTTGACTTAAAATCTGGCGGTTAGGCATTTGTGTACCTAACACAAGCGTTTCACCACTGTCGACTTTTTCCATCCCAAGCATGGTCTTAATCGTAGTTGACTTTCCCGCTCCAGAAGGGCCGATTAGACCAACGATTTCTTTCGGCATGACATTGAGGTTAATATCATGTAAAACGGTTTGCTTACCATAGGATTTTTGTAAATGAGTTAAATTAATAAGATAAGCCATAAGTTCCTCCTTTAATAAGTGAGCGTTCACTCACTAATAGATAGTATTGTAGTGAGTGCTTACTCACTTGTCAACTAAAAGTGATAATTTTCTTAACCAAAACTCTTAAAAATGGTGTTTAAATTAAACTTAGAGTTTGTGATTTTGTTCTTTATTTAGTAAGATTGAATAAAATAAAGGAGTATAGTAATGAGTTCTGATAAACCAATTGAAGCTGTTATGCCGCTTTATAAGAAAATCTACCTAGATATTAAACAACAAATTCAAGCAAATAAATTACAGTCTGGACAGAAGTTACCAAGTGAACAATTTTTGTGCAAAAAATATCAAGTAAGTCGAATAACTGTCCGTAAGGCTCTGAAGTTACTAACTGATGAGAGACTGATTGTGACGGTTCAAGGAAAGGGATCCTACGTCAATATTAAAAAGATGATAGGTAAATTGGATCAGATTCAAGGCTTTTCAGAATTCGCTGGGTCACGTGATCAACCAAGCAAACCCAAAATTTTAAAGCGTGAAATTTTAAAAAATGCGGCAATAGCTAAAGAGTTATTGCTGGCTGAAAAAGCAGATCTAGTATATATCAAACGCCTTTTCGAAATTGCGGATGTTCCAATTGCAATTGATGAAGCGTGGTTGCCGGCTGAGCGCTTCCCAGATTTATTAGTTAAAATTGAGGCCGATTCTTCGCTTTATGATTACCTAGAGCGCAAGTACCACGAAATTCCCACCAATTCGTACCGTGAGATTAGCACAGTTTTGCCCAATACTAAACAAACAGAAATTTTAAAACTGAACAAAGTTGTGCCACTCTTTGATGTTAATAAAACGGTCTATAACCAATTTGAACAGCCCTTAGAGTTTTCTCATTACGTAGTTAGAGGTGATGAAATGACCTATACAGTTGATTCATCGGCTGATAGTGAATTTCATTTGAATAATAAGAACAAAGAGCAGGGAAAAAATTAACTGAATCTTGCTATGTTTACTATGAATTGCTTTATTAAGCCAAAATAAATGCTTCTCTTGATCAATCAGGAGAAGCATTTTTGCACGTTAATGTTTAATAATAAAAGAATGACCTATTTAGTTGCTAATAACAGAACTAAAAAGGCAAGCGTATCGAATAAGAAGTGAACCAGAAAACTAACCCACATATTGTGCGTTTTGATAAAGGCTAGGTTTAACACGATGCGGGTAAAAGCCAGCCCTAAAATGACGTAGCCCAGATTATAGTCGTATGTAGACAAATGAAGTAGGGCAAATACAAGTGCTGAGCCAATGTTACCCCACCATATAGGGGCAGGTAAATGCAGACTAGTTGCTAGTTGCGTAAGAGCTAGCAAGGGCATGATTGCTAAAAATTCTTCGCCCATAATTTGGATAGCACTGCTAAAGCGCTGGTAAAAGAAGATTGTCCAAACATGCGGAGACTTTAGGGTTAATCCGGCAGCAGCGTTTCCTGAAACGGAACCAAAAATATTCTGTGAAATTATTCCCGTTACTACTGAAGTTACGTAAGCAACAATAAAGAAAGCAGCAATCAATAACCATTCTTTAGCGTGAGGGAAATGAAATAGTTGCCGCCACCTGTTGTTGGTAGCGATTTGAGCACCAATAATTTGGATAGCAAGAAAAACAGTAACGATAATTAGTTGGAAAATAGCTGCCACGATACTAGGGTGGTTTTCATCAAAGGCTAAAAAGTCTGGTATTTGAATCCCGGGCATGATTAAACAACAATATGCAAGCAAGTTGGAAAAGATAATAATTAACCATTGTTTACCTGATAATTTAAATGAATTTGTAAATGATTCTTCCATTGAAGTAGCCCTCCTATATTGTTTATTGTAGAGTGGTGCCAACCAAATAACAATTTTGGGGCTCACCGGGGCAATGATTTAGCTATTACAGTTTTTATCCTATTATTGGCCAGATTATAAACTGCTGTTGCGCTAAATTGCTCTTTTAGCTAATGATATAGTATGCTTAAGTTAGCCAGATAATATTGAAAATATATTCTAATAGAAAGGAACTTAATGATGAAAACAGTGACGATTAATCAGCAAAAATTGCCGGCCTTAGGTATTGGTACATGGGAAATGGGTAATTCGGCTGCGGCAGAAAAAGAAGAGATTAAGGCAATTCAAGCTGGTCTTGATGCTGGTTTACGCGTGATTGACACGGCAGAAATGTATGGCAATGGCCGCTCGGAAATTTTAGTTGGGCAGGCTATCAAGCCATATCAAAGATCGGATTTATTTTTAATTTCTAAAGTTTTACCTCAAAATGCCTCTGCTGCTAAAATGCAACAAAGTGTTGAGAATAGTTTAAAGCGTCTGCAAACAGATTACCTTGACTTATATTTATATCATTGGCGAGGAATGGTTCCACTTGAAGAAACGGTTGAAACACTTCAAAGCTTGCAAGAAAAAGGCTATTTTCGGGCTTGGGGCGTTTCCAATTTTGATATCGCTGATATGGAAGAATTATGGCAATTGCCTAGTGGTAAAAATGTGGCTGCCAATGAGGATCTATATAACCTAGAGACACGTGGAATTGAATACAGTCTCTTGCCTTGGCAAAGAAAGCATCATCTTCCTTTAATTGCCTATAGTCCACTGGGAAGAGGACCAAAAATGGGCAGTACGATGACCCAAGATCCAGCTGTGATGGCCGTTGCACAAAATCATGGTGCTACTCCTTTTCAAATTCTACTAGCTTGGGTAATGCAACAACCTGATGTTCTTGCTATTCCCAAAAGCAGCAGTTCCAAGCATTTGCTCTCGAATTTAAAGGCATTAGAAATCGACCTGACTCCCGATGACTTAGCAATTTTGGCAAAAGCATACCCGAAACCAACTAAAAAAGAACCATTAGCAATTTATTAACTAATGGTTCATAACTGATTTGATGTGATTAATTTTAAGAGTGGGAATTAAGTGATTAAAGCAAGAAAACGGTTAAGATTAAATCCCAGAACATATGAAAGATAATGGGCACAAAAATATTTTTGCTTTTGATAAATAGTAGACCAAACAAAATTCCCAGAATGATTACCGTAAATTCAGCCCCAGAAGCGAAGTTGCTTAAAAAAGTTCCGGTTCGATACCAGATTGGGAAATGAATAACCAAAAATAAAATACTATCGATTAACAGAGCAACCCATGTTTTAAATTTGGTTAATAATGCATTTAAAATCCAGCCACGAAAAACTAGTTCTTCAGTAATGCCAACAATTAAAAAGCTGCCAATTATCAACAACTTTAGAATGCAATTGCGTAAACGCTGTCTACTGGCAAAAGCGGTGTAAATAGTTAAAAAACTAAAAAATAAAGTAAAAAAGCTTGAGTTTGCTCAAGCTTTTTCTGTACCCTTATACTAAGTAAGAATTGGGAAGTTAAAGTATGAAAAATTGGTTATTTCGAATTTACATGTACCTGATGAAAATTGGTGCACGATTTACGAAAATTAGGGAAAACAAAATAGTAGTTTTAAATGGGGCCGGCAGATCGGGATCAAACGGTTATCTTTTTGCTAAATATATGAAGAAAAATCATCCTGAATATGAAATCACTGTGGTTGAGCCGTGGCCCTCGTCACACTTGCCGCTATCCACTTGGCGCGAAATCGGAGCTGCCAAGTTTATTTTAACCACGCATCAACCATTTAAAATTCACGCTAAGCAGGTTAACATTCAATTTTGGCATGGCATTCCACTTAAGCGAATGGGAATTATGGCTAATAATACTAAGCGCAAAACCGACATGCGCAATGCTAAACTTTGGCAAAAAAATGCGGATGTAGTGTGTTCGAACTCAGATTTGTATGAAACACTTATGAGTGCTTGCTGCGCCATTGAGACTACCAAATACCAAAAAGTGGGCTTTCCGCGCTTGGATGCATTAAAGCATCCTGCATTGTCAAAGGCGCAGCTATTGACCGCTTTATTTAAGGTTCAAGATGAGCAAGCTCAAATTGCGATCTATATGCCGACATTTCGCTATGAAATGGAAGATGAACAAATCATGGCCCAGATTAAGGCCGGCAACTTTTTTGCCTTGCCGGATTTTGATGCTGAGTCTTTAAATGAGTCTTTAAAGGCAAAGCACCAATATTTAATTGTTAAACTACACCCGTACGAGATGCAGCTTTTAGGAATGCAGACCAGTCACTATTCTAATATTGCTTACCTTAATAATGACTATTTATTTGCGCATGATTATGATTTATATGAGCTCTTGGGCAATACCGATATGCTTATTACTGACTATTCATCAATTTATTTTGATTATTTAATTTTAGACAAGCCAATTATTTTTGTAACTAATTATTTGAGGCAGTATGAGCAAAAACGGGGACTTTTGCTTGGTCCTTATGAAGAAGTAGTTCCTGGTATTTGCGTTAAAACACAAGCAGATTTGCTTGCTGGGCTTAGTGCACCTGACCGAAAACAACAGAAACGGCAATATTGGCTGCACCTAACTAATCAATTGCAACATGAATCAGCGTGTGCGGCGATTTATACCTTAATGGCAAATCAGTATTAGAGGAAAAATTGTGAAGAAAACATTTTTAAATATTTTATATAATGCGGTTTATCAAATTTTTCTCGTTTTGGTACCGTTAATTACGGTACCGTATCTGTCCCGCATCTTGGGACCAAAAACTTACGGTATCTATAGTAATGTCAACAATATTGTGCAATTCCTGATGATTTTTTGTACTTTGTCAGTTTCTTACATTGGGATGAGAACCATTTCGCAAACACGCGCTTTCGGTAATCAGCAAGAATTAACGGATGCATTTTGGGGATTATGGTATTTTCAAGCGTTAGCTGGTCTGGTTACGATTATTTTGGTGGTTGCTGTCACCAGTTTTTGTCATCTTAAATACGGCAATTATCTATTATTGATGGTGCCATACTTAATCTCGGCACAAGTTGATATTTCCTGGTTTTTCCAAGGGTTGGCAGCCTTTGGCCGGGTGGTTTTAAAAAATACGGCAGTAAAGCTTGTTTCAGTTGTGCTAATTTTATTATGGGTTAAACAACCAGGGGATTTATGGAAATACATGTTAATCATGTCAGTTTCCACAATGCTAGGTTCATTTGTTTTTTGGTTTGATATTCACCGCTATGTCGGTGGACCAGTTAAGCACTTTTATAAGTACCAAACAACAATTAAAGCAATCATCACACTGCTTATTCCCCAAATTGCGACCCAAATCTATACGTCGCTTGATAAGCCAATTTTAGGGCTTTTTCAAAATTCCACTCAGGTGGCCTATTACGATAATTCACAGCGTATTTCGAATATGGTACTGGGAATTGTGACTAGTATTTCACTTGTAATTATGCCCAAAATGGCTGGTGAGGGTAAAAAGGAACAACGAGTTATTTTAAAAAAATCACTTGAAGCAACGGTAATGCTGGGAACGATGTTTGCCGTGATTATCATGGCAAATACGAAAGAATTTGTCCCATTTTTCTTTGGTCATAAATTTATTCCAATGACACCACTGATGTTCTTTTTTGCACTAACAATTGTCATGATTCCAACCGGTGGCGTTTTTGCCAACCAATTTGCCTTAGCCAATCACCGCGACCGTGATTATGCATTACCAGTAATTATTGGTGCCTTTCTTGAAGTGATTTTGAGTTACTTTCTTGACCGCCTTTATGGTGCAACCGGGGCGATGGTGGCAATCTTAATAACCGAATTTATTGTTTTGCTTTTGCGCTTGTGGATTGTGCGTGACGGCTATGACTTTAAGTATTCCTTTAAAGAAATTCCCAAGTACCTACTTATTTCCGTTATTGTCCTGGCAGTGGGGATGATTTTGCCACCAATAGTTTCATCAGCCTTTTTCAATATGGTAATAAAGTCAATAATCATGTTCCTTCTATATGTAGGATTAATGTTTTTGATGAAACTTGATTTTAACCAAGATATTATTATGTTACTAAAACGATTTTTTACACGAGGATAGAAATGATTCCTAAAATTATTCATTATGTTTGGGTCGGGGGTAATCCTAAACCTAAAAATATTCAGCGGTGCATGAAAACGTGGCAAAAGCACTTGCAGGACTACCAGATTATCGAATGGAACGAAGATAATTTTGATATTCATGAAAATAAGTACGTTGAACAGGCCTATAAGGCTAAAAAATGGGCGTTTGTTTCGGATTACATTCGGGCCAAAGCTGTGTACGAAATGGGCGGAATCTATTTGGATACGGACGTCTTAGTGTTAGATAACCTTGAATCCCTTCTTAATAATCGTGCCTTCGTTGGTTTTGAAAATCCGGCTAACCCGTTTACCGCCGTTTTTGGTGCAGAGAAGCATCATCCACTGCTGAAGGATATGTTGGCTTATTATGATGACCGTAACTTTTCATTTGATCATAATGATCAATTGGCGGGAGTTAATACGGTCTCAGTTTCCGATATTTTAAAAACCAAGTATCAAGCGCAGCCGAATAATAAGGAGCAAGTGTTAAGTAGTGGAATTCATGTTTATCCCGACGGTATTTTATGCAATCCATCGCCAAAGTCAAAAACCATTCATGTTTTTACCGGCACTTGGATGGAAGGCGCTAAACCACTAAAACGCAAATTAGTAACTGCTCTAAAAGTGCGCATTAAGACCCAAAAAGAAGCTGCACTTTACGCTAAGATTTTTCGCTAATGACGCAAGAAGAACTGCAAAAGCTGGTGGAAGAGGTTTCGCTGAAGTATTTTGGTAAGCCTTTTTGTTATGATGTCAAAATTAATTCCCGCATGACAACAACAGGGGGACGCTACCACTTAGCCGATCATCACCTCGAAATTAACGCTCATTTTTTAGCACCGCAGTACCGAGACGCCTTAATTGGCATCATTAAACACGAATTGGTGCATTATCATTTGCATCTTGCTAGCAAAGGTTATCGGCACCGTGATGCTGACTTTAAGGTGTTATTAGCAAAGGTGGGCGGCAGTCGTTATGCCCCTGATATCGGGTTAAAACGTAGCCGTAGAGTTAACTACATTTACCGCTGTCAAAGATGCGGTCAAACTTACCACCGCGTGCGTCGGATTAACGTTCGCCGGTATGCTTGCGGCAAGTGTGGCGGAAAGCTGAGACTTGATGGGACGCCGCATTAATGATATAAAAATTAATCAGTTTTGTTTGACAATTGATTAGGTACCAAACTATAATTCAAGTATAAACATTAGGTACCTAACTAAAATCAAAAAATAAATATTAAGGAGATTTAATCATGAGTCAAACAAGTGATAATTTAATGAAGCAATTACATTTCATTATGCGTGCAAGCCGTTATTTCATGTTTGAAAATAAACTGCCGATTTCGGGTCAAAAACGGGTTTTGGCGGTACTTAAGCTTGAAGATGGTCTAACACAAAACTATTTAGCAGAAATTTTAGCCTTAAAGCCTGGTTCACTGGCAGAATTGTTAAAAAAGATGGAAGCTAAAGGGATCATTAGACGTGAAACTGATGAAAAAGACAAACGAGTAAAACGGGTCTACTTGACTGAAGAAGGTCGTGAAGAGGCTAATAAGCTAGACGCACTGAAAAAGAAGCAAGATACCACTGCCTTTTTTGCCGGATTAAGTGAAGATGAACAGACCAATTTTAGTCATTACTTGGAGAAGATCGCTGATGGCTGGGATGATGACTTTAAACACGAAGCACAAAAGTTTGTTGATCCCACTTTTCGGATGCAAGCTTATTCAAAGTGGCACAAGTATGCTGAAAGCCACGACTTTTCTAAAGAAGAAATGCGCCAAATGTGTCACCGAATGCATAACCGGCACCATTACCATGATGAATACTGCCGCGATTTCAAACGACCAGATTTTAAGCATAAATATTGTGATTTTGATAAAAAATGGGAATATGACCGCGACTTTTGGCGAAAATTTTGGCATAATGAAGATGAAGAAATATAATTAGAATAAAGTAAAAAAAGTTTTTCAGTTAATGAAAAACTTTTTGTTTAGACAAATTTAGAAAGCCGGTATTTTAATGGCGTTCAAGTCACGTAAAGGTAAGACTAAGCAAGTTAAGCTAAGCGATTTCTTTCATTTATTAAATCAATTGGACTTAAAGAAATCTCTGTTTGTTATGGGCTTAACTTTTAGTCTAGTTACTAGCGCGGCTAATCTAGTTTTACCACTATTAACTCGTGACCTAGTTGATACAAGTAAATGGGACAAGTTTAACTATCATAGTATGGTAATTATTATTGTTATTTTCGTTGTTCAGCTGGTGTTAGGAACTCTGGGCGGCTACATTTTACGCTACTTCGGTGAAAGTGTTGTTAAGAGTTTGAGAGAGAAGTTATGGAACCACTTATTATCATTGCCAATTTCTTATTTTGACGAAAATAAAGCTGGCGAAAGCAGTTCGCGGTTGGTTAATGATACGGGAGTCATTAAAGACTTAATTGCTTCGCAATTTCCCAACTTTATTACTGGGGCGATTCAACTCTTCTTTTCGCTGATTATCCTGTTTGTGATGGATTGGCAGATGGCTTTATTGATGTTCACGATTGTCCCAATTGTGGTACTCGTTTTATTACCTGTTGGTCGAATCATGGCCAGGCTGGGACGAAAATTGCAGAGCGCCACGGCAGAATTTAACGGTGACGTTAGTGAAAAGCTGTCTGAAGTGCGGCTAATTAAAGCCAGCAATGGTGAAAATTTTGAACAAAAGCACGGGCAGCGAATGATTCAAAAAATATTTAACATTGGTGTAGTGGATGCCCGCGTGGAAGCTATTTTGCAACCAATCATGACTACTTTAATGATGGCCGCCTTTGCCGGCATCTTAGCTTTTGGCTTAATTCGTGTTGGCCAAGGCAGTTTATCTAGTGGATCCCTAGTTGCTTTTCTACTTTATTTATTTAATGTAATTGCTCCAGTGGCCAATTTTGCGACTTTCTTTTCTCAAATTCAAAAAGCGCTGGGATCGACTGAACGGATTCAAACGATTTTAGCAATTAAACCAGAGAAGGACAAAACTAGTCCGAAGACGGATTTAGCTAATAAGACGTTAACGGCTGAAAATTTAAGTTTTAGTTATGAACCAGGGGAGCCAGTTTTAGAATCGGTTTCATTCACCTCCAAGCCTAATTCGGTAATCGCCTTTGCTGGCCCAAGTGGTGGTGGGAAATCAACCATTTTTGCCCTAATTGAACGTTTTTACCAACCTGATAGCGGCAAAATTATGATCGATGAGCAAAATATTGCTGAGATTGATTTGGAGAATTGGCGCTCGCAGATCGGCTATGTTTCGCAAAATAGTGCCATTTTTTCTGGTACGATTCGTGATAATCTGACTTACGGCTTGCCTGGCAGTTTATCTGATGCTGAACTGTGGCGCGGATTGGCGCTTGCTTATGCTGACAAGTTTGTCAAAGATTTTCCTAAACAAATGGACACTGAGATTGGTGAACGCGGAATTAAGCTTTCTGGCGGACAAAAGCAGCGCCTGGCAATTGCACGTGCCTTTTTACGCGATCCCAAAATTTTGATGCTTGATGAAGCAACGGCTAGTTTAGATTCTGAATCTGAAAGTAAAGTACAACAAGCATTAGATAAGTTAATGGTGAACCGAACCACTTTAGTCATTGCTCACCGACTCGCAACGATTGTTAACGCTGACCAAATTTACTTTATTGAACATGGTCAAGTAACTGGTCACGGTACACATCACGAATTAATGAAAACCCATCCGCTATATGCACGTTATGTTAATGAACAGATGGTAGACTAGCATTACTGGCAGATAATGGCATTCTTGATTTAAAAATTTAACTATACTTCTAATAATCATCCATTGTTGCTTTAAACTTGGATGTTTTTTTATTTGCCTCAAAAATTTTTTACTAAAAAGGATATATGATTTACAGCTAAAATAATAAGTGCTAATATTATATAAGCACTTATTATAAGGAGAACAAAAATGAAATTTAGTTACGAACAAGAAACGGACTTAACCGCAGCAGATATTTGGCAATATTATGCCAATATCGACAATTGGTTTGCCTGGGAAGGAGATTTAGAAAAGGTCACTTTAGACGGGGACTTCATTCAAGGCACTAAAGGCCAGATGAAATTAGAAGGTCAGCCGGCAATGGATTTTGTTTTAGAATCAGTTACTGCAAATGAGGAGTTTACAGATCGGACACCAATCCCGGGAATGGGAGATGTCTATTTCACTCATCAGATTGGGAAAAAAGGTGCTAAGACGACCATCACTCATTCGGTTGAATTTGTTCCGCAGAATAGAGAAACTAATTCTGCGGACTTAAAATTTGTTGCAGAAATATTTGCAGATGTACCAGAGTCCATTTTTGCATTAGAAAAGGCGGCAAGAAAGAATGACTGAGTTTTCATCAAAGTATCGTGATGATTCAGCTGCATCTTTAGGTTTATCGTTTGCTAAAGTCTATAACAAATGGCATAAGCAAATTAAGGATGCACTTCAGGCAATTGAACTTACCCACCCGCAGTTCATTGTACTTGCATCTCTAGCATATCTTAGCCAAGATGAGGTCGAAGTTAATCAAGTTGCGCTCTCAAGACAAAGCGGGATTGATGTTATGACAGTTTCAACGATTTTAAAAAATCTCGAGAAAAACAATTTAGTCAAACGGGAAGTCTCTTTAACAGATACGCGAGCTAAGGCAATCAAGATGACTGCCACAGGTATGGAAAAAGTCAATGAGGCAACGCCAATCATTGAAAAGATTGATCAGGAATTTTTTGCTGTCCTAGGGGACAAGCAGGCTGAGTTAAATCAAATTTTGCAAAAATTAGTCAACCAATAATAGCGTAAAAAGCATTGGGCAGACATAAAGCATTAATCTGAAAATTAGGACAACTAATTGGAAGTGTTTGTTTTATGCCAGCATCTTTGCTTTTTTGTCGTAAAGAGCAAGCTCAGGCAATTTATTTTTAAAAAGCTCTTGTACTAGAATTAATTTTGGGTTATAGTATTGTATGTGTTGCGGGCATGGCGGAATTGGCAGACGCGCAAGACTAAGGATCTTGTGATCGCTTTTAGATCGTGGAAGTTCGAGTCTTCTTGCCCGCACTAAAGATAAATGGAGCTTTGGCTCCATTTTTTGTATAGTTTAATTATGGCACCACTAACTTTAAGGTGCTTTTTTTATTTTAAAAATTAATTACATTGCATGACTTAAGCTAAGAAGAGTTTATACTTATAGATAATGATTAAGAAGTAAGGGTAAATTTCATGGCGAAAAGACGTAAGGGAAAAAAGCAGTCTAATTTTGTAATTATACTTCGCACGTTTATTATTTTGTTTGTGTTGATAATTGCATTTGTGGCATTTAGATATTATCGCCGGCAAGCAATTCAGTCAGAACAAATCAGGCAGGAACAGCTAGCACGTGAAGAGGCAAGACAAAAAATTATTCGGCAGCATAAGGCTTTTATTAAGGAAATTGGTCCGATTGCTAAAGAAGTTGACCGCGAGTTTGAGCTTCTCCCGAGTATTACAATTGCGCAAGCTTGTCTTGAAAGTGACTATGGTCAAAGCAGTCTGTCGCAAAAATATAATAATTTGTTTGGTGTAAAAGGCACTAATCCTAATACTTCAGCAGTTTTAACTACGAAAGAGTACGTTAAGGGCAAATGGATTGTGGTCAAGGCGCGCTTTCAAATTTATGATTCTTACGAGGCATCAATTAGGGCACATGCTAGGCTTTTTCAAAAGGGAACCACTTGGAATAAGCAACAATATAAACACGTTTTAACCGCCAAAGATTACCGCAAGCAGGCTCACGCACTTGTTCAAGATGGGTACGCCACTGATCCGAATTATGCTGATAAATTGATTAAACTAATTGAACAATATCATCTTGATCGGTTTGATAAATAAAAGGCAATCTATCCTAAAAGATGCCTTCTTTTTTGGTACAATAATATAGTTACAAAATTTGGTTTGTGAAGGGAATTAGCATGAGCGAAGAAGCAATTTTAACAGGATTAAACGAGCAACAGCAAAAAGCTGTCCAGATTACTGAGGGGCCATTATTGGTTGTTGCCGGTGCGGGATCAGGCAAGACCTCTGTTTTAACCAGGCGAATCGCCTATCTCGTCGAAGAAAAGCAGGTTCTGCCGTGGAATATTTTGGCAATTACTTTTACTAATAAGGCTGCTACTGAAATGCGCGAACGGGAACAAAAATTACTCGGGCCGCAGGCAAATGACATTTGGATGTCGACTTTTCACGCTCTTTGTGTTCGAATTTTACGGCGTGATGCTGATAAAATCGGTTATGGCAGTAATTTCTCAATTGCTGATTCATCTGAACAATTAACACTAATTAAGCACATTGAAAAAGAGCAGAATCTCAATCCTAAGGTGTATGAACCGCGACGCGTATTATCCGCTATTTCTAATGCTAAAAATGATTTATTAACTCCTGATGCCTTTGCCGCTAGTAGCTCGACCCCGTTTGACAAGGTTGCTGCACAAGTATATCGAGAATACCAAAGGCGGTTAAAGCATGACCAGATTATGGACTTTGATGATTTGATTATGCAGACTTTAGTTTTATTTAAAACGGATCAGGCAGTTTTACACTATTATCAAAATAAATTTCGCTATTTGCTTGTGGATGAGTATCAGGATACTAACCAGGCGCAGTATGAACTCTGTCATGAATTAGCTGCCCAGTATAAAAATATTTGCGTTGTCGGTGATGCCGATCAGTCCATTTATGGCTGGCGCGGAGCAAATATGGAAAACATCATGAACTTCGAAAATGACTACAAAGATGCTGGCGTCCAAACAGTTAAGCTAGAGCAAAATTACCGCTCAACTGGTCATATTCTTTCAGCCGCTAATGCCGTGATTGAGAACAATCATAACCGAAAAGCCAAGAAATTATGGACAGACCAGGGAGACGGGGATAAGGTTACTTATTACCGTGCCCAAAGTGGTGACGATGAGGCGCATTTCATCATTTCAAAGATTCAAGAAGAGGTTAATGATCATAATCGCTCTTACCACGATTTTGCTGTTTTGTACCGGACAAATGCTCAATCGCGAACAGTCGAAGAAGCCTTTGTTAAGTCTAATGTTCCTTACCAAATTGTCGGCGGCCATAAATTCTACGATCGCAAAGAAATTATGGATATTATGGCATATCTTAAATTAGTGGCTAATCCCAGTGATTCGATGAGTTTTAACCGGATTATTAATACGCCAAAAAGAGGTATCGGCAATGTCAGTGTGGAAAAGTTTACGACTTTTGCTCGTGACAATAATTTGTCACTTCTTGATGCATTTAGCCACTTGACAATGACCGGCTTAACCGTCAGAGCAGCCAATAAATTAAGTGATTTTGGTGCAAAACTGCGTGATGCCATTGAGTATGCTAAAGATCACAGTGTGACCGGCTTAACGGAAAAGATTTTGCAGGATTTTGGTTATACTGATGCGCTAAAGGCTGAAAAAACGATTGAAGCCGAAACAAGACTTGAAAACTTGGATGAATTTCTTTCTGTAACTAAGCGTTTCGATGATCAATATGAGCCAGAAGATGATGAGTCAAACGCACTGAGTGATTTTTTGGCTGAAGTTTCGCTGTTAAGTGATCAGGATGACCTGGCTAACAATGATGATCAAGTGGCATTAATGACACTTCATGCGGCTAAGGGACTGGAATTTCCTGTTGTCTTCTTGGTAGGAATGGAAGACGGACTGTTCCCACTTTCACGTGCACTTTTAGAAGATGATCAGCTAGAAGAAGAACGCAGACTGGCTTATGTCGGCATTACCCGTGCTAAGCGGAAATTATATCTAACTAATGCTTACTCTAGAATGATGTATGGCAGAATGCAGAACAATCCACCATCAAGATTTTTGGATGAGATCGACCTAGCTGATTTAGAAACAGAAAATGCGGCTGCTCCAAGTATGGCTGATAGCAATTTTCAAGTTCAAACGGCTCCGTTTGCAAATGTTGATGAGCGTGCCCGTGCGCAAGTTTATACTCCAAAGGTCAAGCCTGCAGGTGCTGTGGGGGCTGAGAAAAAAGGTTGGAATGTTGGCGATCAAGTTGAACATAAGGCTTGGGGACGCGGAGTCGTTGCCAAGGTTAATGGTACTGGTGAAGACATGGAGCTTGATATCGCTTTTCCAAATATTGGAATCAAGCGCCTTCTAGCAGCATTTGCCCCAATTAAAAAGGTATAATGAAATCGGTAAGATCAAAATAATATTTTTTAATCAGGAGGAACAAAATGGCAGATTTAACTCTTGATGAAGCCAGAAAAGAAGTCGCTTCGCTTAGAGATAAGCTCGATCAGTGGGCTGATGCATACTATTCAAAAGATGCGCCAGAAGTTGAAGATAATGTTTATGACCAAAACTATCAGCGGTTAGTTGAATTGGAACAACAATTTCCGCAACTGGTTACGCAAGATTCAATTACGCAACGTGTTGGTGGTCAACTTGACAGTGAATTAACGAAGGTTACCCACCAGGTGCCAATGCTTTCAATGGGGGATGTATTTTCCAAAGAGGAGCTGCGTGCCTTTGATGAGCGGGTGCAAAAGCAAATCGGTCATGAAGTTGCCTATAACGTCGAACTAAAAATTGACGGTTTATCAATTAATTTGGAATATACGGATGGCAAGCTTACACGGGCGTCAACGCGTGGAAATGGTTTAGTCGGTGAAGACGTAACGCCGAATGCCCGCTTTATTTCAGATATTCCACAAACCTTGCCGGAAAAATTAACCATGGAGGTACGTGGCGAGTGTTATATGGGTAAGGAAGCTTTTGCCAAGTTAAACAGTGAACGTGATGAAAAGGGTGAGACCGTTTTTGCTAATCCGCGGAATGCTGCTGCCGGATCATTGCGCCAGCTAGATGCTAGTATTACCAAGCATCGTAATTTAAGTACTTTCATTTATACTTGGGTTAATCCTCCTGAGGAAATCAAGAGTCAGCATCAAGCAATTGAGAAGATGACAAGTTTAGGTTTCCACACTAATCAAACAGGTAAACGACTGGCTAAGATGGATGAAATCTTTGCGTTTATTGATGAATACACCGCTAAACGTGATTCACTGCAATACGGCATTGATGGCATTGTACTTAAGGTCGATGACTTGAATTTGCAAAACGAACTGGGCAATACGGTTAAAATTCCGCGGTGGGAAATCGCCTATAAGTTTCCACCAGAAGAGCAAGCAACAGTTGTTCACGAGATTAAATGGACGGTTGGCCGTACCGGTGTTGTAACGCCAACCGCAATCATGGATCCAGTACAGCTGGCTGGGACAACCGTCTCACACGCTGTTTTGCATAACGCCGATTTGCTCAAGCAAAAAGACGTCCGGATTGGTGATACCGTGATGCTGCATAAAGCTGGCGATATTATTCCAGAAATTTCAGAAGTGGTCATGGCCAAACGCCCTAAGGATAGTGAACCTTATCCGATTCCAACAGAATGTCCTTCATGTGGTGAAAAATTAATTCACTTAAAAGATGAAGTTGCATTGCGGTGTGTTAATCCTTCATGTCCTGCTCAGATTGAAGAGGGCATTACCCACTTTGCTTCGCGGCCAGCAATGAATATCGATGGTCTAGGGCCGAAAATTGTTCGGCAATTAATTACAAACGATTTAGTTCACAACGTAGCTGACTTATACCATTTACAAGCCAGCGATTTAGCTAAGCTTGATCATTTTAAGGATAAGTCAATTAATAATTTATTGACTGCAATCAACAATTCGAAGAGAAATTCGGTTGAATTACTGTTAACCGGTCTTGGAATTGATCATGTTGGTGCTAAAGCTGCGCGTTTAATTTCCCAAAAGTTTAAAAATATGACAAAGATTATGGAAGCGGACGTGCAAGAAGTAGCTGCAATCGATACAATAGGCATGACAATTGCAGAAGCATTGACGACTTATTTTGCGCAAGATGAAGTGGTCGAACTAGTCAAAAAACTGCAGGCTAGTGGTCTTAATATGGATTACTTGGGTGAAACCGAGGAACAAGTAGAAGAAATTCCTGATAATTATTTCAAAAATAAGACGGTAGTTTTAACCGGAACGCTTTCCCACTTTACTCGTAGTGAATTTACCCAAAAGTTGCAAGCACTGGGTGCTAAGGTAACCGGGTCTGTTTCTGGTAAAACTGACTATGTCATTTATGGTAAAGATGCTGGTTCAAAATACACTAAGGCGCAAAAGCTTGGTGTGCCGTTATTGACTGAGGAAGAAGCAATTGCTCAGGTTAAATAAAGGAAACAAGTAAAGTGAAAAAATATCTGCAGATAATCGCAATTTTAGGAGCAGCAGTTAGTTTAACAGCTTGTGGTAATTTAAAAAATTCCAATCTGGCTAATAATGCTAAAACGTCATCTAGTTCAAGTACTAAAACTTATCAGACTACAGAAACCGGTAATAACGGTTATACGGTTTTATTAAAAAATGGTCACTATGTTACTAGTCCGATCGCTGGTTTAACAGCAACCGATAATGATAATTCGGTTGACACGCGTGAACTTGAACGTGGGCTTATTCAAATTTCTAAAGAGGCATTTTCAACTAACTCATTTGTTTTTCAAGAAGGGCAATACATTACATCAACGGTTGCCAATGACTGGTTAGGTCGAAAATCAAAATCTAATCCTTTAGGACTTAATCCCGAATTAGGAACGAAGAAAAAGTACAATCCGTATTATTTGGAAGAAATCATGGAGCAGGACTTTTTAACTGGCTCGGGGTCAAATTATCGCATAGGCGGGATGAGTATTGGCTTAGCCATTAATTCGATTGATTATTATCAAAAGAAAAAGGGTGGGCCAGAATATCAAATGACAATTCCGCGTTCAGCCCAAAAAAAATATGGCCAGCAGACTGCTGAACAAATAGTGGCGCGATTACGGAAGAAAAAAGCGTTAAAGAATATTCCGATTACGGTTGGCCTTTTTGCTAAAGAAAGTAAAGATTCGTTAGTTAGCGGAAGTTACTTTTTGAGCGGGACAGCGGCTGCTAATAGTAGTAAAATAACTAAATGGAAAACTATTAACACCCAAACAGAGGTATTGCCAACTATTGGTAATAAAAAAGCAATCAACAGTAGTAACGCTTCAAGCTTCAACAGTTTTAAGGAATCAATTCAAAATTATTTCCCTAATATTAGTGGCGTTACTGCTACGCTGCGCTATGAAAATGGCAAACTAGCACAAGAAAATATCTCGATTACAACACAGTTTTACGGCTATGAGCAAATTCAAAGCTTTACTAGGCTTGTTTTGTCAACTGCGAAGAAATATTTAGCTAGTGATGTGCCGATTGAAATAAAAATTGGTTCGGTAAACGATATTCAAGCGTTGGTTGCCAAGGAAACAGAAGATAGTAGTTATCAAGTCCATATTTATGGCGGTGAATAGGGAGGTATATGCGTGGAAATCACAGAAGAAACAATTAAGCACGTTGCGACTTTGTCGCGGCTTGAGATTAATGATAAAGATATTGAAAAAGTGACTGAGCAAATGAGTTCAATCATCAATATGGCTGATCAGTTATCAGAAGTTGACACTGATGGTGTTGGCGAAACGGTACAAGTAGTTGACCGTGATACTGTATTTAGAGAAGACAAACCTGAGCACTGGCAAGACCGTGATGAATTAATGAAAAATGTTCCTGAACAAGCCAATGGCTTTATCAAGGTTCCTGTAATTATTAATAAGGATGAGGACGAGTAATGAATTATTTAAATGAAGATATTGACTCATTAAACGAAAAGCTTGCCCAAGGAACATTGTCCGCAGACAAATTGGCGCAAGATACAGTCGCAAACATTAAAAAGACGGATGACAAGCTAAACGCGTGGATTACGGTTCAAGAAGATGCCAAGCCAGCAGAAAACTTGGATTTTGCTAAGAATAAATTAGCTGGTATCCCAATTGCTATTAAAGACAACATCATTACTAAAGATGTTAAGACAACAGCCGCTAGCCATATTTTAGACAATTATATTCCAGTTTATGATGCAACGGTAATTGAGCGCTTAAAGAAGGCGCAAGCAACTTTTGTCGGTAAAACTAATATGGATGAATTTGCGATGGGGTCATCAACTGAGCACTCATACTTTGGCGCAACCCATAATCCGTGGAATCTAGATAAGGTACCTGGTGGTTCATCTGGTGGTTCTGCAGCAGCTGTTGCCTCTGGCCAAGTAGTTGCCGCTTTGGGTTCCGACACCGGTGGTTCGATTCGTCAACCGTCTGCTTTTAACGGTATTTTTGGTATTAAACCAACTTATGGTCGTGTATCTCGTTGGGGCTTAATTGCTTTTGCTTCCTCACTTGACGAAATCGGGGTAATGAGTAAGCGTGCTAAAACTTCGGCACAAGTGCTTAATGTTATTGCCGGTGCTGATGACCATGATTCTACTCTTTCAACTAGAGAAGTGCCTGATTTCACTAAATACATCGGTAAAGATGTCAAGGGAATGCGGGTAGCAGTTGTTAAGGAATATATGGATGCCGTTGATGGCGAAGTGCATGATATCATTCAACAACAAATTGATACTTTAAAGGATGCTGGCGCCATTATTAATGAAGTATCGCTTCCATTAACTAAGTATGCCGTTCCTGATTACTACATCATCGCATCAAGTGAAGCATCATCTAACTTACAAAGATTTGATGGTATTCGTTATGGTTACCGCTCAAAAGATGCTAAAAACTTACTTGATGTTTACGTTAAATCACGTTCAGAAGGCTTTGGTGAAGAAGTACAGCGTCGAATCTTGCTTGGTTCATTTGCTTTGTCTGCTGGCTCATATGACCGTTTCTTTAGACAAGCTTCCAAAGTAAGAACCTTAATTTGCCAAGACTTTGACCAAATTTTTGCTGAAAATGATGTTATCGTTGGACCGACAACAACAACACCAGCATTTGGAATTGGCAGTGAAATTTCTGATCCAATTAAAATGTACAATAACGATATTTTAACGATTTCTGCTAATTTGGCTGGAATTCCTTCTGCTAGTGTACCTGCTGGCTTGGTTGAGGGAATGCCAGTTGGCTTCCAAATTATGGCTAAGCGCTTTGACGAAGGCAGTATTTTCCAAGTTGCCGACTTTATTGAACGTAGTAACCAATTTTATGAAAAAACACCAGCTGGAATGGAGGATTAATTGATGAATTTTAAATCAACGATTGGGTTCGAGGTTCACTTCGAACTAAAAACTAAGAGTAAGATTTTCTCACCTTCACCAGTTAGCTATGGTGCAAAGCCGAACACAGAAACAAATGTCATTGACTGGGGAATGCCTGGTGTCTTACCTTACGTTAACAAGGATGTTTACCGTTTGGGAATTATGGTTGCGCTAGCAACACACTCACATATTTTGCCAACCACCCACTTTGACCGGAAGAACTACTACTACCCAGACAGTCCTAAGGCTTATCAGATTACGCAATTCTTCCAACCGCTTGCTCGTGATGGTTATGTTGAAATTGAATCTCATGGTAAAAAGAAGCGAATTGGTATCCATGAAATGCATATCGAAGAAGATGCCGGTAAGAACACGCACGGAACTAACGGCTTTTCTTACGTTGACTTGAACCGTCAAGGTGTTCCGTTACTGGAAGTTGTTTCTGAACCTGAAATTGCCGATCCAGATGAAGGTTATGCATACCTTGAAAAACTACGGAAGATTGTTCAATTTACCGGTGCTTCCGATGTTAAGATGGAAGAGGGTTCAATGCGTGTTGATACTAACATTTCAATTCGCCCTGCAGGCCAAAAAGAACTTGGCACTAAGGTCGAAATGAAGAACTTGAACTCGTTTGAACATGTTCGTAAGTCATTAGCTTATGAAGAAAAGCGGCAAGCACAAGTTTTGCTTTCAGGTGGCCGGGTTCAGCTGTCAACTCGTCGTTTTGATGAAGCAACAGGTAAGACAGTTCTTGAACGGGTTAAGGAAGGCGATGCTGATTATCGTTACTTCCCAGAACCTGACATTGCGCCTGATCACATTAGCCAAAAATGGATTGATGAAATTGAATCCACCTTGCCGCGTTCAGCTGAAGAGCGGTACAATCAATATGTAGGCGAGTTTGGCTTAAAAGATTATGATGCACAAGTTCTTTTGCAAACGAAAGAAAGTTCAGACTTCTTTGATAAGACAGTGGCAGCTGGTGCTGATCCACAACTTGCAGCTAACTGGATGAATACACAAGTTAATGGTTACTTAAATGATAACCGGGTTGAACTAACAGATATTAAGTTGACACCTGAACATTTAGCTGCAATGATTAAGCTAATTAAAGACGGAACAATTTCTTCTAAGATTGCCAAGAAAGTTTTTGCTGAAACAATTGCTAACGGCACTGATCCAAAGAAATACGTTGAAGATAAGGGCATGGTGCAATTATCTGATACTAGTGTATTAGAGCCAATGGTTAAAGAAGTGGTTGACAATAACCCACAATCGGTTGAAGACTTTAAGAACGGTAAAGACCGTGCGATTGGATACTTAGTTGGTCAAATTATGAAACAAACTCGTGGTAAGGCTAACCCGAAGGTAATCAACCAACTTCTAAACCAAGAATTACAAAAGCGGTAAAAGTAAATTTTAAGTAATAAGGTAGTTAACTATGACTAAAAAAGCAAGATTGATTTATAATCCTGTATCTGGTCACGAACAGATGCCTAAGAATGTCGCAGACATTTTAGACGTCTTAGAGCGAGCTGGTTATGAAGCCAGCGCTTTTAGGACTACGCCAGAAAAGCAGAGTGCACAAAAAGAGGCTACTCGTGCTGCCAACGATGGTTTTGATCTCATTGTCGCAGCTGGTGGCGATGGCACAATCAATGAAGTAGTCAATGGAATAGCATTTTTAGAGCAAAGACCAAAGATGGCGATTATTCCAGCGGGAACGACTAACGATTATGCCCGTGCTCTGCGTATCCCCCGTGATAGTATTAAGGCAGCCAGTAAGGTAATTCTTAATAATAAGACCCGCAAGATGGATATTGGCCAAGCAACCTTTGCTAAGGATACGCAATACTTTGTTAATATTGCGGCTTGTGGCTCTTTAACGGAGTTAACCTATGGCGTCCCTTCAGAAGTAAAATCTGCGTTAGGTTATGCTGCTTATCTCATTAAGGGTGCAGAAATGTTGCCGCACTTGACTGAAAATGAGATGCGCTTAACCTATGATGCAGGCGTTTACGAGGGAAAGCTATCAATGCTTCTACTGGGAATGACAAACTCGATTGGTGGCTTTGAACAGATTATGCCAGATGCCCAACTTAGCGATGGCTTATTCCAATTAATTATTGTTAAACCGGCGGATCCAGTTAAGTTATTGAAGCTGATGGCTTTGGCCCTAAATGGTAAGCACGTGGATGACCCAGACATTATTTACACTAAGACTCATAGCTTAAAGATTGAACTGATGGGAAAGAGTGTTGGCCGCAAATTACCAGTTAATCTCGATGGGGAAATCGGTGACTACTGCCCTGTTACTTTTAAAAACTTACAGCAACGCATTGAATTTTTTGTTGGTGAATAATAAAAATTATAAAAAGGAGCAATTACTTTTACGAGTAATTACTCCTTTTTTGCTAGTCGCTATTATAATTATTTTTCTGACCGGTTGTCTCTAGCAAGTATACTCATTAGACTTATTGCAACAATGTTTTGGAAAGCAAGATTCTGGATTTTTGGGCCAATTTTTTCCTGGGCAAAATTGACTAGGTAAGGGTAAATTATTTGTTTGAAGATGGTACTTAGTAATAAAATGCAATTAAAGTTATTTTCTTACTAAAAAATATCAAAAGCCGAGGCAAGAAAAATGGATAAATGGCAAGAAAAATGGGCATATAACAAGTACTGGGTAATGGCTCATTCGCAAGCATATTATGAGCGGATTAGATTGCTAGCCAAAAATAACGATTGGTCAGATGCAAAAAATGCTGAGTTTGAAGACTTACTGACAAAAGCGGCCTGCCAGCCGCCAACAGTTAAAACGTTAACTAACGCTTACCAGCATGTTTGGGGTTACTTTAAGAAATTTGCGACGACTGAAGAAAAACAAACTTATTTACGGTTATTGCAAGAATTATCACCACAAACTGATAAATTAGGACCGTTTTTAAGCCGCTTAACTGAAAAGTATCAAGTTGCTTATTTACTAAACTCGCGTTTAATGCAGGAGTGGAATGAGAAATCATGAGATTATGGCACCAAGATTTAATTTGGCAATTACCGCGGCAACAATTATTAGGACAGCATCGCGAAATTGCCGCTTTACGTGGACGCGGCTGGGGTAAACCTCATGCCACCGTTAATTATGTTTTTCAATATTCGCCGTATAAATTGTATCAGTTTCATTTATTAGTACTAGCCGAAATGGAGCGGCGCCATTATCACCCAAATAGTAACTGGTTTGACCCATACTACCGTGGGCAATATTGTTCCAAGTATGAAAACTTGCCGGCGGTCCCTTGGACTGATCCAATTTATCCTGAGCACGATGATGCCTATTTACAGAGTTGCTTGGAAAATTTAGCCCATAAGGGAATTGAGTTAAATTAAGGTAGGGTTTATTAAAATGTGGATATAGCTGTGTAGCCGTATGGGTAGGTTTTAAAATAAATAGCCAAACAAAAAAGATGAGCACTTAAAAATAAATGCTCATCTTTTTATTTATCAATAAATTCAGGAATCACGCCTGGTGGCAAAAGCAACTGCCCGATAGCTGAATATGATAGTAACTAGCCATACCTTTATGCGACTCAAATTAGTTTAGTCGTTCAATATCTTCTTTAGGATTTACCTTAAATTCACGATAATCTGTTTCGGCTTCGAGTTCTGGGGTTAATTGAACGCACCTAATCCGTTGGTTGCCGTAAGTAGAATAATAATAGGTCTTTGATTCTGCACAAATATAAGCAGCATAGCAGGTAAAATCAAATGTTTGGTCAGGAGTTACTACAATGCCGCGTGGGATGCTGACAGATTCGAGGATGTGATGAGCCAAAGTCACTGCACCAATTTCATCTTTTGGCTGCTCAACATTATTTTTCATAAAAGCTGTCCTAACAAAACGCGAAGTTGGTGTAAAGTCGCCAGGGAGGCCAAATGTACCTGAGCCTTGGCTAAAAGGTTTCAAGGTTTTGCCCAAGAATGCAACATCATCATGTTGCTTAGGTGTGACCGCTAAATAGTTGCGCAAATTAGTCTCATGCCAGTGGTAGTCAGGACTGTTAGTCATCACGCCAATCGAGTCTTCAATAAGGTGAATGCCATCTTGTTGGGGTTCCACAATTAGGCTTGCACCTGAAGTGTCGGAGAAAATGTAGTGAAGAGGAGGAACAACCTTTAAAGTTGGATTCCCCTCGTCAACAATGGTAATTTGCTTTTTAAATAGGTCTTTAACTTCTGCCAAAGAAGCTGCTTGCGCTAAAATTACCGAAATGATTTTGTCAGGAGAAACCGCCCAGGTACCAGGAGCCGCTTGTTCTTGATATGAAGCATATCCGGGGAAATAAAGGACGGCTCCAGTAACACCAGCATCATTAACCCCGTCACAAGTAATCGGACCATCATCAAGGCTGCCCATACCGATAAAAGCATGTTTACTAGTAATCTCTTGTCTAGCTTCGTAAGAAACAGCGAAAGTCTTTTGTTTTGGTACAAAAACCACTTGTTCTGCCATTTCCATCATAAAATCCATTGTTCGCGATAAAAAGTGCTTCTTATCCTTAGTTTCCATTGTGAAACTGCTGCAGCCAATCATATTGCTACCTCCATATGTATAATAATGTCATTAATTTTTTTAATATGAAGAAAAGTATAAGAGTAATAGTAATATAATTCAAGCTATTTCTAATAAAAATATTAAAGAATAGCCACTAGTTAAAATGGATTTATAGTTAACCACAATTGTTGCAGCCCAAATGCTATAGAGCCCTTTTATTTAAGCAAAGAAAAACCCTCTCCAGAAAAGAACAATACATTCTAATCCGGAGGGGGTAACTTCATTATAACTAACTGCGGCTAATTAGTTGTTATTGCTGCCTGTTCCGCCAAAGATTTCAAGTAAAAACATGAAAATATTGACAAAGTCGAGGTACAACTGCAGGGCACCAAGGACAGCTAAGCCAGTTTCTGCGACCTGATCACCATAATTGTTATAAATGATTTTCATTTTATTAGCGTCACTAGCGGTTAGACCGGTAAAAATAATAACACCGATGAATGAAAAGATATAAGTAATGGCTGGATTATGCAAAAACATGTTGACAATCCAAGCTACTAAAAAGCCAATGAGTGCAGCACTTAGATAAGAATTCCAGTTAGATAAATCTTTCTTGGTAATAGTGCCAAACACGGCCATTGCAATAAAAACCGCTGCTGATGAAATAAAGGCAGTGGTAATTTGCGTACCGGTGTAAAAACCAGCAATTAGTGCAAACTCGAAACCATAAATTACTGCTAAAACGCCTAGCATTACCAGACTGGCAACCGGGTTGCGGTCGGCCTTAAAGCTGATTCCCATTGACAGAGCAAAGGGAACCAGCAGGATTAACCACATAATTGATACTGGCATGTTCATGACAGCAGTTCGAAAAACGGTCATGGTTAAGTAAGCAGTCAAGGCGGAAATTAACACGGCCCCAGCCATAAAACCATACATTTTGGTTAAAAAGCCGTTCGTCTCGCTTATAGTGTGGATTTGGCGCCGATCTGAATTTGTTTCAAAATTATTCATAAAAACGTCCTTTCTAGTTGAAATGATTAGTAATAAAACTAACACATTTTTAGATGTGAGTGAAGAGCAATTAGTTAAATTAAATCAAAGTTAAGAATGACCTAGAATGTTACTTTTTCCGCTTTTTCTAGTAAAATAGAGAAGTTAACTAATTGTTTGTAAAAAAGGACAAAAAATGGAAAAAAATCAAATTATTGAATTAGAAATTACTGACTTGTCATATGAGGCCATGGGTGTGGCGCACTACGAAGGGATGACCGTTTTTGTCACCAACGCTTTGCCAGGTGAAACGGTCAGTGCCAAAATCTTAAAGGTCAAGAAGAACTTTGCCTTTGCAAAAATCGAACAAATCATCAAGGAAAGTCCCGACCGTGTGAACATTAAGCTTAATCAATGGGTGCAAACTGGTCTAGCTTCGCTTGCTCATATCAACTATGACAAGCAGCTTGAATTCAAACGGAATCAAGTGGTCAATTTATTGCAAAAAGCGCACTTAGACAATGTGGAAGTCGGCCAAACGCTGCCGAGCCCTGAAGAAACAGGTTACCGTAATAAGGCGCAAGTACCTGTGCGTGAAGTTGGCGGTCAACTTGAAATTGGCTTTTTCCGGCGTCATTCACACGATCTGGTGCCGCTAACCAATTTCTTTACAACTGATCCAGAAATTGATCGCGTCTTAGTTGCTGTTCGCGATGTTTTACGCCAATACCGCGTTCCGGCATATGATGAAATTCATAATGAAGGTGAAGTAAGGTACCTCGATGTCCGTCGCAGTAAAGCAACTGGCGAGATTATGGTCATCTTGGTTTGTTTACATAAGGATTTTCCGCAACTGCCAAAAGTTGCGGAAGCGATTAAGACAATCGAAGGCGTAACAAGCCTTGTGTTAAATTACAATCCGAAGAAAACTAATGTAATTTTGGGCAAAGTCGACTACTTGATTTTTGGTAAGCCGCAAATTACTGATCAAATTGGCGATGTGAAGTTCAGAATTTCACCGGAAAGTTTCTTCCAAATTAATTCGCTGCAAACGCCGCGATTGTATGACTTGGCAATTAAAAAGGCAGAGCTTACGCCAGATGATGTTGTCGTTGATGCTTACTCCGGTATTGGGACAATTGGGTTGACGGTCGCCAAGCATGTTAAATCCGTTCGCGGGATCGAAAGTGTGCGTGATGCGGTCAAGGATGCCAATAATAATGCCGAAATCAATGATCTGCACAATGCCAAATATGTGACCGGTAAAGCCGAAGAGGTAATGCCAAAGTGGGCAGCTAAAGGGATGAAGACTGATGTCATTTTTGTTGATCCGCCAAGAAAGGGCTTGACGCCAGAATTTATCGATGCGGCTGTTAAAACCGGCCCCAAGAAGATTGTTTATATTTCATGTAATCCAGCTACCATGGTGCGCGACTTACAAGAATTCCAAAAATTGGGTTATGATTTTAACCGCATTGATCCAGTTGATATGTTTCCGCAAACGCCGCACGTTGAGGCGGTGACGGTGCTGGAACGGACTAAGAAATAGGCGATAAATCTTAATCATAATGTGTTGATAGACAATTAAAAGTGTATCTTTTCCGACTTTGCTAATGGGAAAAGATACACTTTTTGCTTTTGACGGTTGAGTATGCAATTGGTCTAGTTTTTGAAAAAGGTCGCTCCGTATTGTCGCTCTGTATTGCTCAACCTTTATGATGTGAAAGAGACTCTCGCAGGCCCTATTGTCGGGGCAGGCCGCCCGCCGCGACATGCTTTGAAAAACGTGGTGCTGCTTTAGGGTCTGGCAATATGCTTTGGACTGGTGTGCGCAGCCCAAGTATCAATTGTTTGATGTGATCCAGCGCTAATTATTTGCGCCAGGGAGCAGCTGCTGCAAACTTCTTTGAGCAAATTAAGAGCTTGTAATTTTTGTTCAGCGGTAAATTTAACCATAGTAAAACCCTCCAGATGGATTTTGGTCCAATCTAGAGGGTTAACTTCCCAGCCTATGCTCTTCTTATATTTTATTTTTAAGGCCTATAGGGCGGATAAAAGTTAGCTTATCTTTTTCGTTTGTAGACGTCATTTCTTTTACCTGCCTTTACGACAACAACGGTAAAAACTTCGTCTTGAATATCAGCAATGATGCGATAACTACCAACCAGGTAACGCCATAAAGTACCAAGTTCACCTTCTAGGGGCTTACCCCAAATGCGTGGATTATCTGACCCTTCGATGTGTTTGTCGAGCCAATTAATAATTCGCCGCTGAACAGGCTTATCAAGACTTTTCTTGAAATCTTTCAGCGCTTTTTGATTGAACGACCACGTGTATCGCATAATCAAAGACCTAATTGCTTCTTAACATCATCACGAGATACAGTTTGGCCGTGGGATTCGCGGATGTTTTTGACTGCATCTTGGTAGTCAAGACTATCCTCGAGCTTTTCTAGAACAGCATTACGCATAAATTCGGTAGAAGTTTGACCATCAAGATTTGCTTGTCTATGAATCAGGTTTAAAACGTCTTCATCAAAACGAATGGTAGTAGATTTAGTAGCATTTGCCATGTTTAGACCTCCTCAGATATGTTAATGATATTATACCATAATAGAATGCAGATGCGTTCTACTATGCTTTTTAAAGCATCAATATTCCTCGACCGTCATAAATGAGGTACTTGCCATTTATCCCTAAAACGGGCCAATATTTGAAATTGTGAAATCAAGTTAACAAATACGATGCTTTTTATTGAGCAAAAGTAATTGTCCAACTTAGTTAGCGGCACGTGGAGGCGGAAACGGTGCTGGAACGGACTGAAAAATAGGTGATAAGTTGCGGTCTGGCTGCATTTAACAATGATTAAAAGTGTATCTTTTCCGATTTTGATGATGGGAAAGGGTACATTTTTGGCATTTTATAATTTGAAAGTTGTGCTTTGTGGAAAGCTGAATTTAATCATTAAGCATCTTTATATATTCACTTGATATGAATAGACTATATGGACATCACAGATTTCTTAAGCTGTTTTCTCATATACAATTATACTAATTTATTTATTAAACTTAAAAAATAAGCTAAAGCATATTGACTTTTCTATCATGCTCATTAAAGCGACTAATCGAAACGTCTACAAAGACAAAGCCTAATCTATTTGACATATTTGGCTAAGAACGAAGCAACACGTTTTTTATATTCTTTAGGATGAACTGAAAAGGATTTAGCATGTTTAGCTTTTGGAGCAACCCATATTTCCTTTGGTCCTCTGGTAGCCTGATAATTAGAGTAGATCATTTTGGTTGGGACAAAATGATCTTCACTACCATGAATAAACAACATTGGTCTATAATTTTTATTTAATTGCTTAACACTAGAGGCATCGCCCATAAAATAACCGACTTTCAACTTATTGATGCCACTTAAAATTTCAACGAGAGGAAAACGGGGAAATGCTGGCATATTATAAAGCGCTCCAGCTTCATATTCTATTTCGTCTTTAACGCTAGTATAACCACAATCTTCAATAAACGCCTTAACTTGATGAGGTAGTTTAAGACCACTGGTCGTCATGGCAGTTGCACCACCCATGCTTATGCCATAAATTACAATTTGTTGCTGCTTCCCTTTTTTTCGCAGTAAATAGGAAACCCACTTTTTGGTATCGTCCTTATCTGGCCAACCATAACCAATATATTTTCCTTCGCTCTCTCCTTGAGCACGAGGTTCAGGTGTTAAAGTATTGTAGCCTAGCTCGTAAAATAAGGCATCAAATATACCTGCATCTTCCTTGGTGTCCGTATAACCGGGCAAAACAATAACTGTTTTACTAGAATTTTTATATGGAATGTAGTTAGCGTCTAATTTATATTTGCCATCGGCAGAAAGCATATACCACTTTTCTTTTGGAGTTTTCTTGAACCAGACCTTTTCGTGGTAAAGTGGATCGGATTTCTTGATCACATTGCTAGAAGAACTTAAAAAGCTTTTTTCACCTGGTACACATGCTACTGTGAAAAAATAATAGCCAGCTCCAACAAATGATAAACACACTAGTAAGATAATCACAATTAAGGTAAACCACAGTTTTTTATGTTTCAACTTTTTCAATTGATAATCCTCCCTTCCTATGAGGAGTAGTTAATTTGCGTAGCCCCAGCAATACTTGAAAAAATGGCCGAAGTCAGCGGGCCAGCAATTGCTAAAATGGCATTTAAAAGACCCATTGACGAGGCTAGAATCTTTCGATCGACTGCGTTAACGAGCCACTACATTAATTTAGGGCTGGCAATCCTGATGAAGAAACCAAGAATGGTAAATGAAATTAAACAAGCAATCATGTTTCGATTAAGCATGTAGATCATAACGATAGCAATGCTACATAAATCAAATAGAGCAATTTGAAATAAAGTCGCGTTTTTTAATAAACTTGATCCTAATGCACTGCCCTTAGCTATCCCAATGGAAACAATCGCTCTTGCAAGGGCAATATTTAAGCTAAAATTACCAATAAGCATCGCTTTGTTGCCAGCAATATGATTGAAATTAACGGTTCAATCGCGGTAAGTATACGATTAAATATCGCAATCCTACAACAACGGTTAAACAGATCGTTAGCTTTCTTGATTTGCTTAACTCGGTAATATCATTTTCGTAAAAACCGGTTAATAAAACATCTAGATTACTTGCTTTTAGATAGGTTATCAAAAGGGCTAATTTATCCTTATTCCAATCATCGCTGATTTTGTTAAGTAAATTGTTAGGCGCTTTCTTAATCCGTATTAAAGGCAAACACACTCGGGCTCCTAGATTCCTCTATCTTGAAGAATTTTTAATCGTTGCTGGCCACCAACTACGCGTCCAGCTTGTTAGTTATAAATAATGGGGTCAACTTGGCCGAATTCTTCTATCGAGCGTTTTAACTTTTTGTAATAGTAATCGTCCGGCTTTATGTATTTGTATGGGTTATAATCTGTAGGGGTGAGATACGCAATTTTCTTTTTTACACATTTCATTGGAAATTTTCTTTCCGAATTAGGTTTAATTTATTGAAAAAGTGACAAAATCAAGTACAATATTAAGTACAAGGGGGTGCTTTCCATGACTTTAGTATTAACACAAAGTGATTTTAGAGCTCACATAAAAAAATATTTAGATCAGATAAATGATGATGATGAGGTGGTCTATGTTGCTCGATCAAATAGCCGTTCAGTAGCTGTACTTTCCCAAGAAAAACTATATTGGATGGAAAAAACTTTGCAAGCCAAGGAAGATTCTCTTGACTATGCAATTGCTCGAGATCAGCTAATTCAACGGAATGTTTTGCCAGATGACCCAATTGTTGAATCGAACAATGACTATTGGGGTCAGTTTAAATAATGGCAAGACTACAATTTAGACCACGTGCTACCTTCAATGCCGATTTGAAACGATTAGGACGGCTCGATCCAACTATCATTGATGATGTTCGTTCAGCAATTGACGAATTATTAGAGAATGGGACCCTATCTGATGAATATGGCGACCATTCACTAAAGCGAAGATTATCCGGATATAGAGAGTTCCATGTTCGTGACACTCCTCACGGAAAACAACCAAATGATATCAACGACGTATTGGTAATCTGGTATGTTGAGCGTAATGAGTTAGTTGCAGTAGGGGTCCGAGTTGGATCACATAGTCGGTTGTTTCCTAATCAAAATGGTTCAAAAAAGTATCATAAATAAAAAATGATGTGAACCCCAAAATTAGGACAGTTTAATAAATTTTAACTAAGGACTAATTTCCGATATTCAAGCGGACTTAGTCCTTTTAGTTTTACTTTGATTCCTTGCTTGTTGTAGTAACTGATATATTTATGAATTGCTTCTTCCAGCTCTTTTAGTTTCTTAAATTAGCCTTCAAAGCCATAGAATATTTCCTGTTTGAGTATGCCAAAGAACCCTTCCATCAATCCATCATCTAAGGAGTTGCCCTTACGCGACATGGACTGATCAATCCCATGGTCTTTTAGCCATGCCTGGAATTGGGGATACTGGTACTGCCAGCCTTGATCCGTATGAAAAATTAGGCCATTAATGCTGAATGCTTGCGTCAAGCCTGTTTTTTGAACTCAAGTGAATATTCAGTATACGGCTGGTCTAAAATAGCTAGGTCGTGATGTTTAATGAGGGCAAGCAAATATATAATGTTAGCAGGATTAATGCTATAACGTCAACCCAATCCTTTAGGCCCAAGTTGGTAATTCCGCCCAAAATTGAAGATTTCAATTTTATCTTGCTTAGATAATTTAGCCATAATAAAAACCTCGAAGTTGTCTTAAGTTCGGGGTTCATATCAGAGACTATGCATTTTTGTTTGGCTGCTTATACTTCTCGTAAAAATCAAGCGCAAATTAAAAACACCAAATTTATAAAATGTGGTGCTAATTATTAGTTTTAATACTGTGCAATTTAAGGACCTTAGATATTTTCATCATTTCATCTTCAGAATCATTAGCAAGCGTAACTTGTATTATTAGTGCTTCGCCTTCGTCAGCTGTTAAATGTGTTTCATAACCGTTCTTTTTGAGAAATAATAGTGTTGCCAAAAAAGCCGTTCGTTTATTGCCGTCAATAAAAATATGTTTTTTAGTAATTTTTTGCATAATATAAGCTGCCTTTAACCAAATAGTTGGGTAAAGTGTATGCCCAAAAACAACCATTTGCGGTTGTTCAATGACTAAAGAAAGGCCTTCAGGGTATTGGATGCCTTGGTAACTTTGACCAACTCCTTCAAGAACATATTTATTAATAGCAATAATTTCCGCTGTGGTTAAGTAAATCATTCTTCTTTCAGGCGCTCCATTAATTCTTTATTTTCATTAAATAATTGTTTAATCATATTCTGAGTGTCGGAGCTTACTGTTTGTTTCTTACGGAAGGTAATTGTCTGTCCGTCTGGTGAAATTGTTTTTTCAAATTCATCACCAGGCTTAGCCTGAAGAATTTCTTGATCACTTTTTGTTAACCTGAGACCAAATGAATTGCCTGCTTTAAAGAATTTAGACTTTCCTGTTAGTTTTAACATCATATCACCTCGTAACTACATATTAGCATATGGTGATTACGGCAGCTACTAATGATTCTTAATTTAAAAAAATTGATTAGTCGGCTGCTGCAATTATCTGCTTTATCTTACAAATTTTTAGCATAAGAGCCAAGGTAACGGCGAAGGCCATTAAAATTACATATAAGGAATAATTAACCTGCGTGGCGCCAACAATACTTAAAAAATAGTCGAAGTCGGGCGGGCCGTCAATTACTAAAATGGTATGTAAAAGATCCAATGATGAGACTAAAACATTTCGGACGACTGCTAAAATCAAGTTTCAGCTACTATTGTCGGTAACAAGCAGCAAAAAGCAATTATGTAAAGGACAAAGATCAAGACCAAAATTATCTGGTCAAAGTGAAAGCGGGTGTGCAGAATTTCTACTTGCTTGGATGCCCGAATATGGCAAAGAAGTTAGGAAAAGAGCTGGAAAAGTATCAATGACTTACAGTCGGTTCTGCCGAGTTTAAGCAAATAACAGAAAGTTGAACATCCAACGAAGGAAGTTCAACTTTTTTATTTTATAAGGAGGTGTTGATTTCATTAATCCAATTAGCAAAGTTACTTAGGTTAACGTTTGCTTCAGTTTTACCATCTCCAGCTGTTTGTGAATCAGATTAAATCCTTATTGAAACGAATCGTAGTAGATTTAGTGGGTGCCATAATGTAAGCTCCTTAAACTTATTAAAACTGTTTTAGCATGCCAGAACCCATGAGCAATCTACTAGGGCGATCATATTTCTTAATAATTACTGCTTTTTGATTTTTTGATTAATGCGCTTTATTTCTCGGGCAGCTTTCCAGTAATAAAAAGTCCAAAATACAAAAAAGATCAAAATGAACTCAGCTGTAAAAATAATCATGTTTATCCAACTTAACGGAAACCAACCTGCAAGAATAGCCAAAGGAGTGAAACCGACATAATAGATAATAAAACTAGTTATTGTCTGCTTTAGGTATGACCATTTTCTGATGGAATAAACCATGCTGCCAAAGCCGAAAACCAATCCCATTAGTGCCCAGAGCAAAGCTGAAACTGCAACCGAATCTAAAGGACGAGCAAATTTTTTAACAAAGGCAAAAGTCGATGGATAATAAAATGAATTGGGATTTCCTATGTAGTTAAAAATTAATGAAATTACCAGGCCGATAAAAACACCTGTTGTTGCAAATCTAAAAGCGTAAGATAGATATTTAACTGTTTTTTTCATATGCCAAGCCTCTCTTTCAGGTTTCTGATATTACGTCTGGAAATTTGAATCCGATGGTTATTAGTTAAAACGACATCAATCAGCCCGTTGTCAAGGAGTTCGAGATGATCAATATAATTGAAGTTAAAAATCGCACTCCGCGAAGCTTCAATAAAATAATTGGGTAAGTTGGCCTTCATGTTAGACAAACGGTCGTGATAGGAAAACTGCTGGTTTTCTGTATAAATGTTAGTTTCTCTACTGGCCACATCTAATGAATAAATATCCTGATATTTGACTGGAATAATTTGAGCTTGATAATGACACCATAGAACGTCATCGCTCGAGGACATTACTTGTAAGAAGTCGTTGATTTTGGGTGTCATTTCTTTGATCCAAAGTTCACCGTGCTCCTCATCCAAATTAGGGTCGATGTGACAATTAATTTTCATCTCTTTGCCTCCTTTGACATTAATTATAGTAGATAAATTTGTCCTTTTTCTGTTTCTGCACGAAGTGGTCGAAAAATTGACATCAATGGTTGTTAGCTTGCAAATAGTGGTTTATCTTTTTTCAATTTTGTAGATTGGTGCAGAGTCATAATTCTTGATGTACTGGCTTTCTGGTGTGAAGAGTTGAGTGATTCTACTGTTCAACACAACATTTCTCACATGATATATTAGAGTGCGAGTAATAAATTATCGTGTATAACGTTTATAATTTGGGTCAAATCCGCAAACTTAGAACTGTTGTGTAATAAAGGTCCAACTAATCTAAATTGAAACTAATGCGGATATACCACAAATAGACTTAAAAAACGAAAAATGAATATGATTGACTTTACAAGTATAGTTGACAGAAAGGGTTCTCTAGGAAATATTCATAATAACATACATAAAAACTGGCACTAGGATAAATCCCAACATCAGTTCTAATTTGATTTAAGTTTTGCGAACAAAGAAAAACGTTTTTATTAGAATAATAAATGCTGTATCATTAAACTATGATATGTTTTGCAAAGAGGAAAATTCATGCATTTCAATTGCAACAAACCATGGAAAACATTAATTGATCGGTTTTGGAAAAATAAAAAAATGGAAGATAATTATGGAATTAGCTCTTCATCAGTTGTTAGGCTGGAAAAAGATGTTAATTTAACGACTGAAATGTTACCAGAGATTTATAAGTCTTTACCATGCGACATAGTAACTTTTTGGGATTTGTGCGAGATAAATACTTTTGAAAATAAGAGAATTGAGGTGACATTTACTCAAAATGAGTAAAGAAGAAATCCTCCTCTTTGATGAGAAGCAGTTTGAAAACCCAAATAAAAAGTTTGAACTTAGAACTGTTATGGAGGATAAATATCTAATAAAGTCTAAAGATCGTGTTCAGCACCATGGTGAGGTTTTTACGCCTAAATGGATGGTTAAAGAAATGCTGGCTGAGCCATCTATCCAAGAAAAATTACACGACATACACGCAACCTTCTTCGAACCCAGCGCTGGAGAAGGTGCATTTTTAAAAGAAATATTGCATCAGAAACTTAATTATGTTGATAGAATTTCTAACAAAACTACTTGGAAAAATAATGCTTTGTGGGCTTTAATGAGCATTTATGGAATTGAATTACTAGAAGATAACTTAATAAGAGCTAAGCAAGCGATGATAGATATTTTTATTAATCATTTTCAGGCTTTTATGCAAAGAAAGTTAAGCAAAAATACGGACCTTTACAAATCCGCAAGTTTTATTATTAATATGAATATTGTTCAGGGAAATACGCTTACCTACAAAAATTCTAAGAACAGACTAATTAAGTTCACTAAGTGGATTCCTTATGGTGACAAGGTGAAGCGATCGATCTTTACTTTTAAGTCATTATTTAACAATGGAGATATAGATGATGTAGATGCTAATGAAGGACAGCTAAGTCTTTTTGATAGTTTTAAAGACAATGATTCTACAAATAAAAGACCTATGCAAATAACTAAGGTATATGAGGAAGTAAAAAATGGATAGTAAAGAATTCAAATTTGATGTTGTAATCGGAAACCCACCATATCATGAAGAGACTAATGGTGCAGGACGCCAGGCAAAGCCACTATATAATTTATTTGTTGAACAAATTGAAGCAATGGGTACTCCAATTTCTTCGATTATTATGCCATCTCGTTGGTTTGCTGGTGGAATGGGACTAGATAAATTCCGTGATCACATGATGAATGATCTACATATTAAAAAGATAGTAGATTACCCGAATTCAAAAGAAGTTTTCTCTAATACAAGTATAGGAGGCGGAGTTTGTTACTTTGTAAGAAATATAGATTACTCCGGACCATGCGATGTCGTGAATGTTTCAAAAGGTAAAACAAATGAAATGTACAGAAGTTTAAGGGAATTTCCTGTTTTGGTCCGATATAATGAGGCAGTTTCTATTATAAGAAAAGTATTGCCTAAAAAAGGAGAAGGCGTAGCCTCAATAATGAGTTCTCTAATGCCGTTTGGATTAAACACTTGTTATCGGGGTGAGAAAAAAAGAAAAAATAAAGAGGATTTAAAATTATATGCAAGCGGTAACAGTATTACTTACATTAAACGATCGGACATTAAAAAAGGCGAAGAATTTGTTGATAAATATAAAGTTATTATCAGTAAAACAGGTTCAGAACATGCTGGTGAACCAGATAAACATGGAATGTTTAAGGTAATACCGTCAACAATGAGAGTTATTAACCCTGGTGAAGTTTGCACACATTCGTATTTTGTTGCAGGACAATTCGACTCTTCAGATGTTGCAAATAATTTGTTAAGTTACTTAAAAACTAAGTTTGTAAGATTTTTGGTTTTGCAATCAATGAGTGGGATAGGATTATCACGACAGGTTTTTACCTTTGTGCCAATACAAGATTTTAATCAAAGTTGGAATGATCAAAAATTATACAAAAAGTATTCATTGACTGAAGCAGAAATTGGGTTTGTTGAATCAATGATCAAGGAGATGGACTAGCTGATGAGTATATTAAAAATTAAATCATTTAAACAAATAATACCCATGATCTATGCTTACACCACTCCAAATGATATTTCTCATAATGGATGGACTAAGATTGGCTACACCGCTTATCAATCAGTAGAAGATAGAATTAAACAACAAAGCCATACAATTGATGCTAAGGTTCAATTATTGTGGCGAGGTAATGCCCGTTATAATGATGGAACTGATGAGACTTTCACTGATCATGACTTTCATGAGTATTTAACGCAAAAACATCATATTGAACGTAAGCTAAAGACGGAATGGTTTCATATCGATGGTCCTACTTCACATCAATATTTCTATGAATTTGCAGACCGCGATTATAGAAATGTGCAGGGGAATGGAAAGCATTTTTTATATGAACTTCGTGAGGAGCAGCAAAAAGCTGTAGACCAGACCATTGCATACTTTCTAAAAAATGGTGAGGGCAGTGAATTCTTATGGAATGCTAAACCGCGGTTTGGTAAAACGTTAACTGCTTATGATTTAATTCGTAAGATGCAAATGCAAAACATATTAGTTGTTACTAATCGTCCTAGCGTTGCTAACTCCTGGTTTGATGACTTTGACAAATTCATTGCTTGGCAGACTAATTTAAAATTTGTTAGTGAAATCGATGCATTAAAGGACAAGCCTGTTCTTTCTAGAAAAGAATTTATTGATTCTATTTCTGATGGTAAAGATTATGGACAGGTTGTCTTTGAGAGTCTTCAAGGATTAAAAGGATCAGTATACTTTGGTGGGGATTACGACAAGTTGAAGTGGATTCACGACTTGGATTGGGACCTGCTAATTATCGATGAAGCTCATGAAGGTGTGGATACTTACAAGACAGACAAAGTATTTGACAAGATTAAGCGTAAATTCACTCTTCATTTAACAGGAACGCCTTTTAAGGCCTTGGCAAAAGAAAAATTTGCTACAGATCAGGTCTATAACTGGTCATACGCTGATGAACAACAAGCCAAGGCTGATTGGAATGAAGACAGTGAGGGTAGCAGCAATCCATATGCTGTAATGCCACGCCTTAACATGTATACTTACCAGCTTTCGAAAATGATGTCAGATACCATAAAGCAAGGTATTGAATTAGGAAATGGTGATAAGGCTGATCCGGCTTTTGACCTGAATGAATTTTTTAAAACGCAAAATGGTAAATTTGTTTATGACGAAGCAGTAAATCATTTCCTAGATTTACTAACGACTGGAGAAAAGTATCCATTTTCAACTCCTGAATTGCGTGAAGAATTAGCACATACTTTTTGGTTGTTGAATCGGGTAGATAGTGCTAAAGCCTTAGCTAAAAAATTAAACGATCATGAACGCTTCCCTGTGTTTAAAGATTATCATGTGGTTTTGGCTGCAGGGGATGGTAAATTTGATGATGATCAGCTCGATGATGATCAATTAGATAAAGCAAATGAAAAGGCATTTGACAAGGTACAAAAGGCAACTAAAAAATACGATAAAACCATTACCTTGAGTGTCGGTCAATTGACTACAGGGGTTACCGTAAAGCCATGGTCGGCTGTTTTAATGCTTTCTAGCATGAAGAGCCCGGCCGAGTATATGCAAGCTGCATTTAGAGCACAAAATTCATATACTTTTAAACGGAATGGCCATCTAGTACAAAAAGAAAATGCATATGTCTTCGACTTTGATCCAACCCGTACCTTGAAAATTTTTGATGAGTTTGCAAATGATTTAATGGCGAAAACTTCTAATGGTAAGGGAACTGCTGCTGAGCATGAAACTAACATTCGTAAACTTTTGAATTTTTTCCCAGTGATTGGTGAAGACAATAACGGCAAGATGGTTGAACTCAATGCAAAACAGGTAATGTCGATTCCGCGTCAGCTTAAGTCTCAGGAAGTAGTAAAACGTGGGTTTATGAGTAATTTCTTGTTCACCAATATTTCTCGGATCTTTACTGCACCAGCAGAGGTGCGTGAAATTCTAAATGGATTGGTGTCTGCTAAAGAAGGAAAAGCACAAAAAACAGATCAGAATGCTATTGAAGGTGCTGAGGACATTTCAGTTAATGACGATGGCGAGGTTGAAATTTCAAAAGAGCGCATAATTGGTAAATCTAAGGATCTTTTTGGAGATAAGGTATACTCAGACTTAGGTACTAAATTAGTGGGGGCGGTGGCTAATACTGATAATACTGACTTTGAGTCAGCTACTAAAACCATTTCAAAACAAATTAATGGCTCATTAAATAAGGAAGTTATTAACCGTGTGGCAGAAGATTATAGCTTGACTAAGCGGGAATCGATAAAGCAGGAAAAGCAGATTGAAAAAGAAACCGAGCAAGCTCTTAGTAAAATTGCAGCTGAATTTAACAATCAAAAGGATATTGCTGAGGTTACATACAAGAAGGAACAAAAAGCTGCACGTGATCAAGCAGAACTAAATGAGGCTAAGTTCAAATACGAAACTGCAGTTCAGGATATTGTTGACAACTTTAGTAGAAAAATGCAGGATCATGTAAAACGAACCGTTGAAGAAGTTCCAACTAAGGTCATAGAACGTGTTGAAAAGAATGAAGAGGAAAAGCGGATCTGTAATGTTGAAGAGGATGCACGAGCACACTTGCGTGGCTTTTCTCGGACAATCCCTAGTTTTATCATGGCATACGGCGATAAGAACCTGACACTACAGAACTTTGATAACTATACGGAAGATGACGTATTCAAAGAAGTAACTGGCATTACTGAAGATCAATTTCGGTTTCTGCGTGATGGTGGAGATTATGTGGATGCTGAAACTAATAAAAGTAAACATTTTGATGGTCACTTATTTGATGAAGTAGTTTTTAACGATTCAATACAACAATTCTTAAAGAAGAAAAATCAGCTAAGCAATTACTTCGAAGATAATAGCAAAGAAGATATTTTCGATTACATTCCACCTCAAAAAACTAATCAGATTTTCACCCCTAAAGCTATAGTGAAGCATATGGTGGACGACTTAGAGACTAATAATCCTGGTATTTTTGATGATCCTGATAAGACCTTTGCAGATCTATATATGAAGTCTGGATTATACATTACAGAAATTGTAAGGAGACTCTTTCGTAGTAAGAAAATGAGGCAGCTTTTTCCAGATGACCACGATCGAATAAAGCATATTATGGAGAATCAAGTCTATGGCTTTGCCCCAACTCGAATCATTTACTTAATCGCAACTAACTACATTTTTGGATTTGATGAAGGATTAAAAGATTCATCAATGGAGAAGAATTTTAAACAAATCGATGCTGCTAAATATGCGCAGGAAGGTACGTTACAAGAAGTAGTACAACGTGAATTTGGGAAGGGCGATTAATGATAGTATATACTTATTTAATTTCCTAGGAAGTGGTAAGACAATTTTTGAAATTCCCGTTTGTCAGCGGAATTATTAATGGGAAAAGGATCAATATAAACAGCTATTTAATGATTTGACTGTCGTTGCACAAAATAATAGTGATCATTTTATTGGTGGAATCGTTTATGTTTCTGAGACTGGTAATAAGTTGAGCCATATTTATCGTATCATTGATGGCCAGCAGCGCCTTACGAGTTTAACGTTGTTATTAAAAGCATTATCAGATGTTGACGAACAAGATAAAGCCAAAATCGAGGAAGAATACTTAACTAATAAGTACTTGGATGATAATAGTCATTTAAAGCTAAAGCCAGTCGAACATGATTATGAAGCCTTTTATTCTGTAATGAACGAAATGACTGACTTTAATAAGCCTTAGAAGGTCCATTGATAATTATCAGCTTTTCCAAAAGTTAATCAGAGATAGTAATATTGATAGTTCTGAGCTTTATGAAGCGATGAATCACTTTAATATGGTATATATTGAGCTGAGTAATGATCCTAATGAAGAAAACCCCCAGATTATTTTTGAAATTTTGAACTCTACTGGGGTTTCATTGTCACCATATGAGTTAGTTCGAAATATTCTTTTAATGAAGCTAGATTCGCGGCAACAATCTGAACTCTATAAGAAGTATTGGGTTAAGATTGAGCTCATGTTTGCAACCAAAACTTTTGCTGAGTTCATCTAGCATTATTTAGTTGTTAAAACACATGTGTCAGTTAAAAAGAACGGCATATACAGTAGCTATAAGGACTACTTTTTTCAAAAGGACTAAGTTCTGAAAAGGCTTTATCTGATCTTTTGAAGTTTGCTAATTACTATTATCAAATACCGAATCATAAATCTAATGATTATGACTTCAATAAAATATTAGAGCATGTCAATGTAATGGACAGTAAGGTTGTATTTCCTTATCTGATGTTATTAATGGATTTAGTGAATTCTGATGAAATTAAGCAAGAAGAAGCTAATAAGTTGGCACATATTTTGGAAGGTTACTTGTTCCGATTAAAGGTATGTCAAATGCCAACACATGATTTAAATAAAATTGTTGTACGACTTTTTGATCTAACAAGGATAGATGGCAATTTAAGAATCAGATTATTTAGATTCTTGAAGGCAAACTTCCCAAGTGATCACAAACTGTTAGATATTTTGACAGAAGTGAACCTTTACTATCAGAGAAATCATTTGGCAAAGTTATCGCTAGTGATCCTTGAAGAACATCGAACCAAAGAAATAATTAATTTTGATGATGTTCAAGTCGAACATATTATGCCTCAAAGACTTAATGCAAAATGGCGACTTCAAGTTGCTAATGTTGATAAAGTCAAAGAACAGTATTGTGATACGCTTGGTAATCTGATTCTCTGTGATCCAAATGCCAATTGTTAATTCATAGACAGGTGTGGATGATGTCCAGGTCCCAGCAAGTACAGAATTATCTGATAGAATAAGAAAAGACTTGAGGAAACATCGTTTTAAATTTGTTGGCTATATCATGATTTATGCCATAATGAAATCGGTTTGAGTAACTAATGATTGTTTGCTTTCATGTGTTTTTAGTGATTAATTGATCGTTTAATTCTATATCAAATAGAATGTAATAATATTCATGTCGGGTTGATGATAAATTTAAAAATATTATTTGTATGAATCGTATTTAGATATAGAGGGCGATTAAGGGCAATGATAAAAAAATTAAATTATTATATCATTATATATTGTTATTTTACTTTTTGTATTATATAATTTAAATGTAAATCGATATATAATACTAGTAGGGGGTAAAAATGACAAAATTTGAAATGAGCATAGCTAACTTTAACTTAACATACGGTAAAGAGGAAAGACCAATGTTAGAACAATTTACAGATCTTGTTTATCCTGCATTTTGTTCTGACATAATTAGAACCTATGAAAATTCAAATTACTTTTTTATGAATACTGAATTGATTGATACAGTAAATGGTTTGGCTTTAAAGGGAATTTTAGTAAATAATACAGAAGTTGATATTAATTCGAAATATAATAGTAAAACTCGTAAACTAAGTAGCGCAAATGAAGTCTATTCATCAGCTCCATATTCTTTATTCTATATCTTTCTAAAAAATCATAGAATGATATATGTTAAAAATCAAAAAGTAAGTCCTTTGTTAGGAACATTCAATCAAACTGCTAAGTATGTACTACACCAGTTTAGAAAAAATGAAAATGAAAAAAGAAAAAAGATGAGACAGGAACTGCTTCCAGACTTTAATTTGAATGTTATGGGAATACCAAGTAGCAATGACTTGATGACAGAATTGAATAAAGTTGAAAAAATAAGCAAACTAAATCTGAGATTTTATCCATTAAACGGAGAAGACATTTATGAAACCAGTGAAGTTACACAAAGACTATTACAATCAATGTATGAAAGTAGAAAATTCTCTGGATCTAAAACAGGAAATGCTTCGTTTAATTCCCCCAAAGATAAAGAAAATGTTGCAAAAATGGTGTCAGAAGTAGGGGGTACTGCTGATGCAACTATAGAAGCAAAAAGCAGAGATGGTAGCTCAATAAAAATAAAAACTAATAATGTTTCTCAAAAACTAAGGTTAGTTACTGAAGACGAATCGAATCAGATAACTGAACATGAAAGTGAGGTCTTAAAAAAGGCAACATCAATTCCAGAGATAACCAGAGTCTCTGATAGAAACTCAGAGATTTATAAAAAATTAAAAAACAGTCTAAAGGCTTTACTTAAACATGACTAGCAATGATAAGAGTGAAAAATGAACGAAAAAAATAAGTATTTAGATGAACTCAAAGAACTAAATTCTATACGTGATTCTACTACTTTAGTTAAAAAGAGTTTTCTTTATTTGCTTCCTAAGAAAGGAAAGAATTTTAAAAAACAGTGTATAAAATTAGTTATTATAACTGTTTTTTCAATTTTTATAGTTTACTTTATTTCTCAATCAGGATACCAAATTACTAAGTTAAAAAATGTTATTTCACTTATTAATAACATTGATTTAGTACTTTTAGGTATTATATTTACAGGTTTTTCGGTATTTCAGGTTTTAATGAATCATGATGTTACAAAGATGCTAATATCATATGATAATAGTAAAAGTAGATCTTTCGTAGAGCTTAATAAATCATATTATTATTTAATGACAGATTATGGATTAAATATTTTTATAAATTATGTTTTATTATTGATACTGAATGTAATTCCTAAGTCTTGGATTAATTTTGCTGTACTCCATGCAGTTTGCTGTTTAAGCGTATTCCTGGTTTTTTATTTAGTAACATCGTGTTTGATAATATATGAGCTCAAATATTTTTTATTTAATTTATACTCTGTATATGTGTTAAGATCATCAGTAGACTTTTGTAAAAATGATGAAGAGGACAGCTAATGAAATTGCAAAATGCATTAATTCATATTTTGGATAAGGAATCAGGCAACTTGATTTTATCACAATCACAATTAAGCCTTGATAATAAAATTATTACTAATTATATATTAAAATTAATAAAAAAATTTGAACGTAGTGAATATATAGAAGATTTTGTTACGTCATCACCTATACTTCTTCAGTACAATAAAACTGACTTTGAGAATTTCTCTAGTAAAATAGCTAATATTTTTTTTAAATCTATTAAAGATAGAGAAATGATACCAGGAGGAGATTTGCTTTTTTTTAGGGCAAAAGATAACGATGATAATAGTTTATTTGGTTTCTTTAAATTAGATTATAGCAGTGAATATCTACATAATATTATCTATAATAGCAATATACTTAAAAATGATATTATTTTGAATAGGACTGTTTTACCTTCTGTAAGAAAAAAAATTAATGAAGGAGTTATGGTATATAACAATCATAAAATTGCAATAAGAAGCAAAACATATACTGATAATCAGGGAAGTTGGAACTTTTTAAAAGATGTTTTGAAAATGAAAAAAAAACCAAAAAAAATATCTGAAACTCTTAACGAAATAAAAGATATAGTTTATGAAACTTCGACTGATTTTGGAGAAAATGAGTTAAATGTTGATATAAATTTGAAGAATGCAATACATGAGAGCATGCAGATGGAAAATACCGTTGATAATGGATTTATAGCCGATCAAGTGTTTATGGACAATGAAACGGCAAAGGCTGAATTTAAATCAAAATTAAATTTGAATGGAATTGAAGAAGTTATAAAAGTTCCTAATTCTCATGTGTTTGATAAAAAGTATAGTAAACAGAAAATAGTATTAGACAATGGGATAACAATTACGATTCCAACAGAACTAATAAAAAATAAAGATATCGTAGAATTTAAAACCAATATTGATGGAACCACTTCAGTTATACTGAAAAACACATCTTGGATAAAGAATAAATTTTGATTATAGTAATAAAGTAAATGGTTATGAATCTGAACCTGAATATGTATATGATAGCATCTTAAAGTCTGTAAACGATCGTTGCTCCAAGGTTAAGAAACCGGCGCTGCTCTTAGTAAATTTGCGATCCTGAGTTTTAACTTTGAAAGATTGTTTGATGACTACAACTATACTCAAAGAGCTTGAAAAGTACTGTTCAGAAGAGAACAATACTATCAAAAATAATTCAAGCGATAGGAAAAATTGAATTGGTATGTTGGATAACTTGAATTTACAGTGAGTCTTAATCCTGTTATTCTAACTTTAGTATTAAATTAAGGTATCATTTATAGAAGTGCTATCCGTTAATAGCTTCAACATCATACTACCGGACTTAAAAAATGACCAATACAATTAAATATTACCTTTATACAGCCTTTAAAAATACACGCTTTTCCCGCATAATCAGCGTGTTATTTGTTGTTCAAATTTTAAAACTAAATTTAGTGCAATTTTCACTGTTAGAATCAATTTATATGTTTGCCCAGTTTTTCTCAGAAATTCCTAGTGGTATTTTGGGCGACATGTTTCAAAATAAGAAAGTGGTGCTTGCAGGTCTATTGGTCTCAGTGCTAACGCCACTAATAACAATTTCTGCGCTTTTTCTACCAAAGGACCTGGTTTTCCCAGTTTTGGTACTTTCTTTTGGGCTGGAAGGAATAGCCAATGCTTTAACCAGTGGTGCTGATGATGCTTTATTTTATGAGGGGATCCGCAACGATGGTGCAGAAAACAGTTACGGCAAAATCCGCGGGAATATGCAATTGATTAGCTCAATTATTCTCGGGTTAGCCACGGCCGTTGGTGGGTATTTATTTACCCTTAATGTCAAAATGCCGTACCTCTTTCAGTCATTGTTTTTACTCGGAGCAATTTCCATCATCGCTGTCACAAAAGAACAGAAAAAGATTGCGACATCTGAAAATGAAGCAAAAGAATCATATTCGAGCATGTTAAAAAGTATTTTGTCAGTTTTCAAAGATATGGTTCATTCGCCAAACATTCTTTTTTTGTTTATTTTTATGATTATCATCACAGCCGTTGTCAATGCGATTTTTATGCTGCTACCCAATTATCTTTCCCAGTTGGGTTTCGATGCATCCGCAAACGGCAGCGTCTTTATGTTGTTTAGCTTTGCGGGTGGGCTAGTAGCCACACAGGCATATCGTTTAATTAAATTAAAGTTTTCAACGCTAACAATTTTAATCGCCAGTATATTATTAGTTTCAACTGGGCTGCAATTGCAGAGCAACAAGTATTTCTTTTTGCTAGGTGCCGGCTTACTTTATATTACGTTAGATATTTTAGATCCGGTGGTCATGCAAATGCTAAACTTGTGGGTTGGCGATCAGTCTCGTGCAACTTTTATTTCTGGCTTGTCCTTTGCCACCAGTTTAGTCACGATGATCATCAATCCAATTATTGGGGCAATTGTGCAAAGTTACGGGACAATTATTATGCTAACTTCAACTACGGTTATTACAGTTGTGCTGATTGGCATTGCATATGTCTTAATTTTACGAACCAAGGGGGATTCCAGTCATGAATAAAATAGAAACTTTACGTTACCTTGATCAGCATCAGATTAATTATGAAAAAATTGATCATCCAGCTGTTTTCAATATGGCCGATTTAGCTAATTTACATTTGCCTCATCCCGAAGCCGATGCGAAAAACTTATTTATTCGCGACGACCAAAAAAAGCATTACTATTTACTGACGGTTAAGGGCAATAAAAAAGTTAACCTGCAGCAATTTCGCCAAAAATTTGGCACGCGGCGGTTAACTTTTGCTTCACCAGAAGATTTAAAAAAGTTTTTACAAGTCACGCCTGGCTCTGTCACGCCCTTATCGTTACTAAATAATGCAATTGTAGAGATTCCACTATACTTGGATGCTTATTTTTTGAAGCAGCCTCTTATTGGCATGCATCCCAATGACAACACAGCAACTATCTGGCTTAATAGTGGTGACTTGATTAACTTGATTAAAGCACATGGCAATCCTGTCCATTTAGTTGATTTTGCTTAAACCGACTAAATTAGTTAGATTTCTTTTTTCAGGATTTCAACTAAAACCTTTTCTTTTAGTTCCTGGCTATCGACTTTAGTCGTGATTTCATATCCGCGAGCAAGAACATCACATAAATATAACTGCGACACTTGGCCAGCAACAGTGCCAACGCTACTAAATTCACTCACAGCGGTTTGGAGCTGAACGTCTCCAAGTTCCGCAATTGGGGAGTTAAGATCATTCGAAATAGTAATGATTTTAGCTCCATTTTTTTTGGCAAATTTTAGGGAATCGTAAGTATCTTTTGTATGGCCTGAAAGGGATAAGCCAACAACAACATCTTTTGGGCCGAGTAGTGAACTGATCTGAACCTGAATATGCGGATCACTTTCTGCGTGGGCAATTAATCCGATTCTTAGCCAGGTCTTGGCAAAATCGTTGGCGGATTCGCCCGAATGCCCGACACCAAACAAATAAACCTGTTTAGCTTGAGCTAACAAATTAGTCGCTTTATGCAGATTGGCGCTAGTCAGCAGGCTTTCGGTTTTTTTAATTGAATCGATTAGCATCTTGGCACTATCAGTATAAAATTCGCTGGGAGTCGAAGTTAACTCAGTGGTTTTGGTTAAAGACTCTTGGGCCAGAAAAATTTTTAGCTTGGCAAAACCAGTAAAACCCAATTTCTTACAGAGACGAATAATTGTTGCATCACTGGTATTAGTGGCTTTTCCTAAAGATTTAATCGAGTCATAAATTACGTGTTCAGAATGGGTGGCAATGTAATTGGCCAGTTTGATTTCCGATTTAGTTAAGTTGTCTTTATTTTGGTTAAATAGCTGAATGAAGTTCATTTTTTAAACTCTTTCTTGATTATGTCTAAATTATAACAGTTTTTTTCTGGCAATCGATTGCAATTACCGGTTAAAGATAATATGATTGTTTTTGGAGGAAAACTTCAAAATTTATAACTTTTGAAGTAATAATACGAATGAAGAAAAACAAATTTGCTAAACAGGTTCACGGAGGACTGATTATTTCATGTCAGGCACTACCAGGGGAGCCGCTATATACCAAAAAGGGAGGAGTGATGCCTTTAATGGCACGAGCTGCTGAACAAGCAGGTGCAGTTGGAATTCGTGCCAATAGTATTCGTGATATTAAGGAAATCAAGGCCGCAGTTAATTTGCCGATAATCGGGATTATTAAACAAGACTATCCGCCTGAGAAGCCATATATCACGCCAACAATGAAAGAAGTAGATAAGTTAGTTGAAACAGGGGTTGAGGTTGTTGCGTTTGATTGCACTTTAAGAGCGCGACATGATGGAAAAACAATCAACGAATTTATTACTGAAGTGAAAAGGAAATATCCGGAACAATTATTAATGGCAGATATTTCTAATTTTGACGAAGCAAAAAATGCATATGAGTGTGGGATGGATTTTGTCGGCACAACACTTGCCGGTTATACCGAAGAAAGTGTCAACGTACCGGGACCGGATTATGAGTTGATTAAGAAAATTGTTGCGGCGAAGATACCGCTAATTGCAGAAGGAAAAATTCATACTCCGGCCGAACTGAAAAAAGTGATAGAGCTTGACCCGGTAGGAATCGTAGTTGGAGGTGCGATTACTAGACCGCTTCAGATTGCTAAAACATTTACTGAGGTGTTCAAGCAGAAATAAGAAGGAGAGAAAAATGACTAAAAAGAATAGATTGGCGGCAACCGGCCAGTGGTTTTCGCAATTAGGACAAGCTTTTATGCTCCCAATTGCGATCTTACCAGTTGCTGGGTTGCTTTTAGGACTAGGGGGTGCATTAACAAATGATGCTGCAATAGCGGCTTTCCCGGTATTAAACCAAGTTTGGCTACAGGATATCTTAAAAATTATGAATTTTGCTGGGAACGCTGTTTTCAGCAATCTCGCATTAATTTTTTCAATTGGATTAGCAGTTGGCTTGGCAAAAGGTGACAAAGGAACGGCTGGCTTAGCTGGTGGTGTTGCTTATTTGGTTTATACCGCTACAATATCAGGCTTATTACAGATCTTTAATTCCAAAAATACGATTGATACTGGTGTTTTGGGAGCAATCGTTATTGGCTCTGTCGTTGCTTATCTGCATAATCATTATCGCAAAATTCAGTTGCCGCAATTTTTGGGCTTCTTCGGTGGTTCAAGGTTTGTTCCTATCATATCTTCAATTGCTGCTATTTTTATTGGAGCGATCTTTTACTTGATTTGGCCGCCCATTCAGGGTTGGTTGACTGCGGCTGGTCATGCGATTGCACAAATGGGCAGTTTTGGTAGTTTTCTATATGGCTTCTTGTTAAGATTAACCGGTGCAGTTGGCTTGCACCACACAATTTATCCAATGTTTTGGTATACCGCTTTAGGTGGAACAGCGAAAGTGGCCGGAAAAACAGTTGTTGGAGCACAAAATATCTTTTTTGCCCAATTAGCTGATCCCAATTTTCATGGTCTGTTTACCTACGGTACACGCTTTTTTGCTGGGCGCTTTGCCACGATGATGTTCGGCTTGCCTGGTGCAGCTTTAGCAATGTACTTTTGTCTGCCGAAAGCTAATCGTAAACAAGATGGCGGGCTCTATCTTTCAGGTGGTTTAACCTCATTTTTAACCGGAATTACTGAACCGCTCGAATACTCTTTCTTGTTTGTCGCACCCTGGTTGTATGTGATTCATTCATTCCTAGATGGCTGTTCTTTTTATTTTGCCGACATTATGAATATTAGAATTGGTAATTCTTTTTCGGGCGGCTTAATTGATTACTTGCTCTTTGGCGTTTTGCAAGGAAAAGATAAAACTAATTGGCCAAATGTCTTACTCATAGGAATTATTTGGTTCTGTTTGTACTTTGTTGTGTTTACTTTTTGTATTAAAAAGTTTCACGTCAATATTCCGGGAATGCAGGAAACAAAAGCTACTGTTGATAAGGAAAATTCATCTACTACATTAACACAAGATAATTTAACTACAGAAGCTGGTCAAATTATAACCGCTTTGGGTGGCAGGCAAAATATTAAAACTATTTCTGCTTGTGCTACGAGATTAAGAATTGCCTTAAATGATAATTCAAAGATTGATGAAGAAGTCTTCAAGACGCTTGGCTCACCCGGCATTTTGCGCGTTGCGGGTGGCGTGCAGGCAATTTTTGGAGCTAAAGCGGATTTATATAGTCAGGAAATTAATGACTTGTTGTCGCAACCTGCTTCAGCGTCTTCAGCCGTTTCGGCAGCTAAGGATATTAAGCCAGTTAAGCCGGTCAATAATTCAGGGGAAGATGGCTATTCTAAATGTTACTTTACGGCTCCGGTAAACGGCACTTTTATTCCGTTAGAACAAGTTGATGATGAAGTGTTTTCTAAGAAAATGATGGGCGAAGGGTACGCAATCGAACCTACAAGTACAACTATTTATAGCCCTATCAAGGGGCAAATTATTTCTATTTTTGCTACCAAACACGCTCTTGGAATCAAAACGGCGGCCGGACTTGAAGTTTTGCTCCACTTAGGAATTGATACGGTTGACCTTAACGGTAAGCCATTTACCATTAAGGTCCATGAAGGTGATCAAGTAACAACTTCGACCGAACTAGCACAAATGGATTTAGCGCAAATAAAGGATGCAGGTAAAAAAGCAACAGTAATCGTTGCCGTCACGAATTCGGCTGAACACTTAACTAAGGGAAGGTCTTTAGTCAAAGAACAAGCAGAAGTAGCTGCTCAGTCCAAAGTCTATGAGGTATTGCTAAAGTAAAAGCTGCCGCCATTATTCTAGCTAAAAAATATTAACCTAGATTGCAATTGTTTCCACTTTTTTATATTGACAAGCCGCATATAAGATGCTAAATTAAAAACTAATTAAATAATTTCATCTTGAAAAGCAGAGTAATTATCATGGTAACCAATAAAGAGAGCTGGCAGTTGGTGAAAGCTAGCGGGTAACAGATAATGAACATGGGCTTCTATTTGATGACTGCTGGTGATAGTTAGCCAGCAGCGGAATTGCATCCGTTATTATTGCAAGCTATTGTTAGATAGCTAGTGAGATTTATTACGTGAGTAATAAATAAAGTTAAAGGTGGTAACGCGAAGCACTCGTCCTTATTGAAGGAACGGGTGCTTTTTAATTTGTTTTTGGAGGTATTTAAATGACCAAAACTGTCTTTACTAACGTAAATTTGTTTGATGGAGTAACTGACCATATTCGTCCTAACACTTATTTGGTGGTTGATGATGAAACTGGCAAAATTGTTGAAGTTGGAACAAACACTGAACCTGAAGCTGATAAAACGGTTGACTTACAAAATAAGTATGTCATGCCGGGACTGATCAATTGTCATACTCATATCATTATGGATCCCTTGACCGCAGATGGCGGGACTGAAACCGGTGAAGTAGCAGCAGTTATTCGCGCATTAAGCAATTTGCATGATTTGTTAAAATCTGGTGTTACCTATATTCGTGAATGTGGCAGCACGTTTGATATTGACATTGAATTGAGCAAGCTCATTAAAGAGGGCAAAATAACGAGGGTGCCAGAAATTATGCCATCAGGTCGCCCATATTCAATGACTGGCGGACATGGTGATCAACCTAATTTTGGTCACTTGGTTGATTCGCCAGATGAAATGCGCAAGGCTGTCCGCCAGGGCTTAAAGAAGGGTGCCAAGGCAATTAAAGTTATGGCAACTGGTGGTGTAATGACAGAAAACGACTTTATGGATGATCCGCAACTAAGTGAAGAAGAAATCCACGTTGCAGTTGAAGAAGCCCACCATAAGGGATTAATCGTTGCAGCCCATGCTGAGGGCAATCCCGGAATTTTAAACGCAATTAAGGCTGGCGTTGACAGTATTGAGCATGGTTTTTATGTAAATGATGAAGAAATCAAGTTAATGCTTGAAAAAGGGACCTACTTAACGCCAACTATAGTTGGTGCCTGGGCATTTATTGAGTATGCACCTGGTAAAATTCCTGAATGGGAAATGGCTAAAATTGCGGCGGCTTGGAAGGATCTGCGCGGTAATATTACTCATGCCAAAAATGCTGGTGTGCCAATTACCTTAGGAACCGATGCCGGAACGCCATTTAATGATTTTAAGATGACGCCTGAAGAACTGCCATTATTGGTAGAACAAGGTTTTACCAATTTGGAAGCTTTACAAACGAGCTTGAATTCGGCTAAATTGATGAAAATTGACGATGAGTACGGCACGCTTGAAGAAGGAAAATTTGCTGACTTCTTAGTTTTAGATGAAAATCCGCTAGAAAAGATTAGCGCAGTTGTCCAAAAAGACAAGGCTGTCTACAAAAAAGGTAGTCGTGCATATTAAATTTAAGCAAAACTATTGCTTTTACGAACAAGTGTTTTATAATAAAAAGAAGCTACTTACATAAGTAACTTCTTTTTGTTGTTTAGGAGGAGAAAAAATGGAACAAAAGTTTTTAGACGTGATGAATGATGAAGGTCCTGTAACAATCGTTACTGTCAATGCTAATCCAGCTGGTGTTGTTAACACCTGGATGTCATACGTCAAAATTGATGAAGACGATAATTGCCTCTATATCCCGGCTGCTGGGATGCACAGTATTGAAGAAGATTTTGCCGATGACAATACCGTTTTATTGACAATGGGCTCGAAAAAAGTTGAGGGAACAGCTGGTCCTGGTGCTGGTTTTCATGTTTCAGGAACTGGCGAATTTTTGAGTGAAGGTTCTGAATTTACCGCAATGAAGGAACGTTTTCCATGGATTCGTAAGATCTTAAAGGTTAATGTTGACCAAATAACTCAAAAAATCTAGTTTGAGCCGGTTGCAAGTCATGTTGCGGTAAGCAGAGTTTTAATTAAAGTTAAATTATGCTTTTTATTTAAATAAATCTTTAATTTGTTACTAATTTTAGATAAAATGGTAACTATATTAATTTATCCAAAAAAGGAGGATTTATGAATGAAAGCATTACTTTACAATATGACGCCGGAACAAAAGGTTTATGTCGATGAATGGAATAAAGAACATCCTGATGATGATCTTGAAACAACCAATGATGAACTAGAAGCCGGGACAGTTGAACAAGCCAAAGGTTTTGATGTTGTTAGTGTCTTACAGATTTTTGACATTAATGATGAAGAAGTTTACCAAAAGTTGGCTTCCTATGGCATTAATCACATTGCTTTGAGGTCAGTTGGCTTTAATATTATTAACTTTGATTACGCTCACAAATATCATATTCTGATTACAAATACGCCTGCATATTCGCCAAGAGCTGTGGCAGAGAACACTTTGACATCTGCAATGTACTTATTGCGCAAGTGGGGTCCAATTCTAAAAAATGAAAAGGAAGATTTGAATTTTATTCGTGAAGCAAGTTTAATGAGCGATGAAATCTACAATCAAACAGTTGGTATTATTGGAGTTGGCCGAATTGGTACTGCTGTGGCTGAAATGTTTCATGCTCTTGGTGCCCGGGTAATTGGCTACGACTTAATTGAAAATCCAGCAAACGAAGCATTCCTTAAATACACTGATTTCGATACTGTGATTAAAGAAGCTGATATTTTAACCCTGCATACGCCACTTGAACCTGAAATTGAAAATATGATTAGTGCTAAGCAATTCAAGGAAATGAAGAATACTGCCTATTTGATTAACGCTGCGCGGGGCCCACTAGTTAATACGCACGATTTAATTGCCGCATTACAAAATCAGGAAATTGCTGGTGCTTCACTTGATGTCATGACGGGTGAGGAAGAAATTGTGATGAAAAAGTTTACCTCTATTTCCGAATTACCTGAAGATTACCGCGAATTGGTAAAAATGCCTAATGTCGTTTTCACACCTCATTCAGCATACTACACCAAGACTTCGGTTAAGAATATGATTAAGCAAAGCATGACCGATGCTAAGCGCGTTTTAAACGGGCAAAAACCAGTTTATCCCGTTGAAGACTAAGTAACTAACTGTTAAGAAAATGACTAGCCACAAAAGGCTGGTCATTTTTTTGCTGATTTGCTAGTTGTTGGATATATCAATTGCTTGCGGAATATTGTTATAATGGATTAGCAGATAAAGAGCTGGAGGTAAAGATGAAAAGGTTTCATCATAAATACACGTTACCAGCAATTATATTGCTGCTAATGGTTGCAATTGGCTTACTGATTACTGGCACGTTAAATATTCGCAATCAAACAACTTTGCCTGCGAATTCTAATTCAAGTGCAATTGGTGTAGAGCTAAATCAAAATTTTGGTTACATTGACTTACATGAGTTGCAATCAAATGGGATCTCTTTCGTCTACTTGAGAAGTACCCAGGGTCGCTCCTATTTTGATGATGATTATTTATCTTACCGTGACCAAGTTTTGGGAACAAAATTAGCTTTCGGAACTAGTATTTTTTATAGTAATGAATCCACTCCGACGGAACATTACCAATATTTTATGAAAAAGGTAGGCATGAATACAGGGAGTCTGCCAATTTTGATTGAACCTGCAGTTAATGACCGCAGCATTCGTTATATAAAGCAAATGGCTCAGTTTACCCGCATGTTAACCGCACAAGGGAAAAGAGTAATGGTTGAGGTCGAAATAAAGTATAAAAAGTATTTTCCCCAGAATGTTCTTTTTATTACCTCAGGTAAAAAAGCCCCTAATAAATTGCAGTATTCATTTTGGCGCTATACCAATAACGGTCGCGTTAAAGGGGTCAAGGGACTTGAAGATGGCATAACCATGTTAGCTTATAATGGCTCAGTATCACAATATAAACAGAAATATGGACAGTTGACACAATAATGAAAACAGAAATTAAATCTACATTGACAAAATTAGGCCTAACAGAGCCTACATTAATTCAGACGCGAACCAGTCAGTTAATACTTGACGGCACTAGTCTGATCGCGCTTGCTAAAACTGGTACGGGAAAAACATTGGCGTATTCGTTACCAGCTTTAGAGCGAATCGAGCAGAAAAAACCAAATAGCTTGGTAATCATTGCTCCAACCACAGAACTGGCCGTGCAGATTCGCCATGCGATCAATCCCTTTATTCATGCACTAGGTTTAACTGGCATCACCTTAGTTGGTGCGGGAAACCGTAAAAGGCAAGAAGATAATTTAAAGAAAAAACATCCAGAAGTGGTTGTTGCTACGCCCGGAAGATTTTTTGATTTTTATTCAAGCAACCGAATTAAAACTGAACAAATCCAAACGCTAGTCATTGATGAAGCTGATGATATTTTAGAATTTAGCAAAATGGAGCTCCTTAGCTCTTTAGGGCAGAATATGCCAGCTACTTCGCAAATTTTATTATTTGGTGCCACTGAATCAGAAATCACGCAAAATGCTGCTAAGCTGTTTGACCGGGAGTTTGTCCTCGTTGATGTACGCTCTGAGCAAACAACTACGGTGCAAAATTATTTTTTACAAATTGACAATGCTCATAAAATCGACTTTGTTCAGCGCTTAATGCGCCTGGAACATTTCAAGGGAATTTTGTTCTTTGATTCGAACCAGACACTGATGCGTTTTGCGGGAATTCTTGCTCACACCAAAACTAAATTTGGTTTATTAGCAAATGAATTTGGCAAACAAAAAAGGGAACAGGCACTGCTCGATTTTAGAGCTGGTCGAAGTAAGCTCTTGCTTGCAACTGATCTAGCTGCGCGTGGTTTGGATATACCTGGCGTTACTTACGTTATTAACTACGATATTCCTAGCGAAACCAACACTTATTTACACCGGGCAGGCAGAACCGGAAGAATGGGTGCTAGAGGTTTTGTTGTTACCTTGGGTGATGACCATGATCAGCGTGATTTAAGAAAATTGTTAGAAGAAACGGTGCAAATTACGCGAGTTTACTTTGCAGGCAATAAGTTAGTGACAAGGCAACCTGAAAAAAAGCCCGTTATTGCTAAAAGTGGGGGCAATAAGGCTGGTCAAAGTGAACTGGCTAAAAAGAAAAAACATAAGAAACGGCGCAACAAAAATAAGGGTTATCACCCGCATTATTTAAAGAAGAAGGAGTAAAAATGAGTCGATTAGTTGCTTGGTTAGAGGACTATCTTTTGCCTTTGGCAAATAAATTGGGTCAGACTACCTGGCTGGTTGCCTTGCGCGACGCCTTTGTTTCGGTAATGCCGATCACTATTGCCGGCTCAATTGCGGTTCTAGTTAAAAGCTTAATCGAAGCTGCCAAAATCAACTTGGGATGGAAAACATTTGCTTGGATAATGCAGCCATTAATGCTAGTTAGTGATGTGGTTTGGCGTGGGACTTTTGCTTTATTTGCCTTATTTTTGTCAATGTCATTAGGCTATCATTTAGCCAAAAGCATGGAGGTAGATCCAATTGCGGGTGCGATTGTTTCGCTGTCATCGTTAGCGATGAGTATTGCCAACCTAACTAAATATCACATAGGTGGAAAAATGGTTTTACTCCATCATTCCTTTGATATTTCCCAGTTCTCGACGACCGGAATTTTTACCGCCATTTTATTTGGAACAATTGGTGTTTCAATTTTTGCACTTTGTGTAAAAGCTCGTTTTAAACTTAATCTAACGACAACCTTGCCCTATGCAGAACAGATGGCACTGGATTCACTAATTCCAGCAATCATTGCTATTTTTTGTGTGGGAATGATTAATTTTGCTTTTCAAACTATTACCGGGACCTTTTTTGGCAATTGGCTGCTGCATTCCATTCAAACGCCGCTAGTAAAACTAGGCCAGGGCTTTGGCATGGTACTTTTGGTGACTTTATTAGTGCAGGTTTTTGCCTTTTTCGGCATTAATGGCTTAGGAGTGTGGGCGCCACTACTTGATTCTATTTGGCTGACAGCACAAAATGTTAACGTAACCGCGGTGCGTAACGGTAAACCAGCTTCTTTTATTTGGGTTCGCGGTTCCTTTGATTCTTTTGCTTGGTTTGGTGGCGCTGGCGGCACCTTAATGTTAATTGTGGCAATTTTGCTTTTTTCAAAAAGAAGTGATTACCGCACTATTGCTAAAGTGGCCCTTGCTCCGGGTGTTTTTAACATTAATGAGCCGATTGTCTTGGGCTTACCAGTTGTTTTGAACCCAGTTTATTTCATCCCGTTTGTTTTAGCACCGGTTGTCAACGTTGCGTTTTCATATTGGGTAACTTTAATGGGACTAGTTAACCCGGTTCAAGCGGCTGTGCCTGGAATCGTGCCCCCGATTATCGGACCATTTTTGGCCTGTAATTATGATTGGCGTGCCATCGTTTTGTGTATTGTTAACATGCTTATTGCTCTGGCAATTTGGACGCCTTTTGTTTTCGCGGCTGATAAAATTGCCGACACTAACAATCCAGAACCATATTTTACACGGCAATATTAATTACTAAAAAAATTGGCTTTTATCAATTAAATTTGGTAAAGTTAATTTACTACGACCCTGTAGTTCATCTGGATAGAACAATGGTCTCCTAAACCGTAGAGGTGAGTTCGAATCTCACCGGGGTCATTACTTACAAAAGATAAGCGATAAACTGAATTTATTAAAAATTCAGTTTTTTTGTACTAAATTTTCTCATCATGCAAAGCAATTGATCAATTTTTTAATCTATGCTGCTTAAAAACTGCTGAATTTAATTGATCTACCTCAAAATGCAAAAATGCTCCCACTAATTGAGTCTGAAATCTCAATTGTGTGGGGGCATTTTTTATTTAATAAAAAGCTATTACTTAAAGCATTTTCTAAAGTTAGATGTTGGTATTTGTAAAGTAATCGGGAAACTCAGCAATTACGGCCTTTTCCTCTTCTAGTGCACGTTCTAAATGCCGTTTAGTGAATTGAGCAACTTGCTTAACATCGTTTTTTAAAACGGCTTTTAAAATATTTTCGTGATCGGTGATTAATTCGTTTAAGGAAAGCTGGTTAACAATCAGGCTTAAAAAGCGATACCGATCAAATTGAACGTTGATCGTTTTAATCCAACTCCAAACTTCCTCGTGGTTAGTTAGTTGGTAAAAAAAGTGATGAAATTCATTGTCTAAGTCTAGAAATAAATTTAGATCTTCAATAGTCATTGCCTTATCTTGATTTTGTAGATTTATTTCAAGTGAAATTCTTTCAGAATCTGACATGGTGATCTCTGCTGCTTGTTTCATAATTTCCTGTTCAATGCTAGTTCTGACAAACCTTGCATCCCGTACAGCTTTTAGATCAATTTTAGAAATATATGTCCCAGATTGGGGAATAATATCGATTAACTGTTCTTGTCTTAGCCGCAATAGAGCTTCTCTAATAGGAGTTCGACCAATTTTTAAATCAGCTGCAATTATTTTTTCCGATATCCGACTTCCAGGTTTATAAATCGTCTTAATAATTTTTTGAGAAATCAGGTCATAAGCCTTGATCCGTTAAATTGCTTTGTCGTTTAAGCATCTATGCGTTGTCACATACCTTTCATCAATGAGTTCTACTTCAAATGGGTTTATTTAATTTATTAGTATAGCACTAATAGCGGGGTTCTTGGTAAATGTCTCTGAGTCAGAAAAGCTAATTTTACGCCAAAAAAGCGCTTGCTTTTATAAAAATAAGCGCTTACAATGAAAACTAACTAATATTTTAAAATATTAATATATCAGTTTTAAGGAAGGAATTAGCTATGTTCAAATTATCTGATAATTATCTGGCAAAAGATAATTTATTTGGTAAATCTGGTGTCAGAGTCCCGCAATATGATCAGGCCTCTATGAAAATGAATACCAGCAAGCACCCAATTTGGGTTCATTTCGGTGGTGGCAACTTATTTAGAGCTTTTCATGCTGTGATTGCTCAAGAATTACTTAATGAAAATGAATTGAAAAGCGGCATTATCGTCGCTGAAACTTATGATCCTGAAGTCATTTCAAAGATTTATCAAAAATGTGGCGGTCGCCATTTGAGCGTTGTGATGAAATCTGATAACACGCTTGAAAAGGAGCTGATTGCCAGTATTGCACAGGCGATTTACTGCAACAAGACTAGCCAAGAAGGCTGGCAGCAAATGGCGCAGATTTTTGAAAATCCTTCACTGCAGCTAGTCACTTTTTCTTTTACGGAGAAGGGCTACAAGTTAGATGATGGCAACGGCAATTTAACTAGTAATGCAAAAGCGGATATGCAAAACGATCCCGAAGAAGCAGTGACAAACATGGGAATAATTGCCAGACTGCTTTATCGCCGGTATTTAGCAGGGCAATATCCAATTGCACTAGTGTCCACGGATAATTTTTCCCAAAATGGTTTGGAATTACAGCAGGAGATTATGAAAATTGCTAATGGCTGGCGAGAAAATAAGCAGGTTGATCAGGGCTTCATTACTTATTTAGAGAATGAAAGGTTAGTGTCATTTCCGTGGACAATGATTGACCGCATTACTCCTAATCCATCGCTGTCCGTTGGTTGCCGATTAAAAGCAGAAGGATTTGAGGATAGTGCGTTAGTTCATACCAAAAAGGGTACTAATATTGCAACTTTTACCAATACAGAAGAAACCCATTATCTAGTAATTGAAGACAACTTTCCCAATGGTCGGCCTTGCCTTGAGAAAGCGGGAGTGATTATGACTGACCAGCAAACAGTAAATGATGCGGACCAAATGAAGGTAACTGCTTGTTTAAACCCGTTGCATACCTCTTTAGCAATCATAGGGTGTCTATTAGGGTATGACACAATTGCAACGGAAATGCAGGATGAAGATTTGAAGCGTTTCATTGTCAATTTAGGCTACGGAGAAGACTTGCCTGTCGTGCGTGATCCTCAAATTATTAATCCTCGCAAATTTATTAGTGAATTAATCACTAAGCGGCTGCCGAACAAAAATATTCCTGATACACCGCAAAGAATTGCTAGTGATACTTCACAAAAAATCGCGATTAGATTTGGTGTAACTATTCAGCATTATGTTACCAATCCGAATTTAGATGTTAAGCAATTACGTTTTATTCCATTTATATTAGCAGCTTGGTGTAGGTATCTAATGGCGATTGATGACGAAAGCAAACAGTTTACTCCTAGCCCGGATCCATTATATCAGCAGTTGCATTCGCAGGTTGCTGCAATCAAATTAGGTGATTCTAATCAAGATAAAGTGCACCAGGCATTGGCACCAATTTTAACGAACCAAGAAATTTTTGGTAACAACTTAATTGAAATTGGCTTGGGAGAAATCATTGAGCGAGATTTTTTACAACTAATTAGGGAAAAAGGAGCAGTTAGACAGGAATTACACCATTTAGTCACACAGCATAGTTATGCGTTGCGGGACCACTAAAAGGAGGCGATCAAGGAAAAAACTACTTGCTAAAATGCTTTCTTAATGCAGTTGTTCCAATTTGGCGAAAAGAGCACGACATTATATGACTATTTGTTTGCTTAATCTAATGCTTTTACCTATGTGAGTATCATTATTAGCTAAAATTGCTGTGAATACGCGTAAAACTTCACCTTACTATTTTTACTTATTATAGACAGTGATTCTAATGAAAATGGCCATTAGAGTGTTTTAGCAATGAACTAAAAATTAGTTAAAAATCGTAGAGCTGTTTTTAAGCTCAAGGCAAATTGTTTTTACCAGAGTCAAGAAAACAGCTGGGAAATTGTTAAAAATACTTTTTTAAGGAGGATATTATGTTAGCAGTTCGTGTATATGGTAAAGAAGATATGAGAGTCGTTGATGTGCCTAAACCAACAATTGATAACCCAACAGATATTATTGTTAAGGTCAAAGCCGTCGGCATCTGTGGGAGTGATAAAGCAATTTACAATGGTTCAAATCCATTCGTTGAACTTCCACGGGTAATGGGACATGAATTTGTTGGTGAAATCGCCGAAACGGGTAAAGAAGTTACTGAATTTACAATTGGTGATCATGTGGTAGTGGAGCCAATTAGTTATGACGGTAAATGCTATGCTTGCAGACAGCATATGCCTAACGCTTGCGCCAATTTAAAAGTATTGGGTGTGCACCAAGACGGTGGTATGCAGGAATATATTAAAGTGCCAGCAAAGCAACTTCATCACATTAATAAGAGTGTTCCTTGGACAACAGCGGTTCTTTCAGAACCATATACGATTGCAGGTAATGCAACAACTAGAGGTGAAGTTGGCTTAAGTAAAACAGTTGTGATTCAGGGCGCAGGTACTATTGGACAATTATCTTTAAAAGTTGCAAAAGCCAAGGGTGCCAATGTTTTGATTTCGGATGTTGCCCAAGAAAAATTAGCTTTTGCAAAAGAAAATGGTGCTGATGAGATTGTTAACGTTAAAAATGAAGATTTAGTTGAAAAAGTTAAGCAATGGACTAATGGGGCAATGGCAAATGTTGTTATTGATGCGGTTGGAGCACCTTCAACTTTCAAGTCATGTTTAGAGATAGCCGGTGTGGCAGGACGAGTTGTGCCAATGGGGTTCTCAACTGCACCGGTAACAATTACCCAACAGCCAATTATGCAGAAGCAATTGACTATCTGTGGTTCGCGGCACCAAACTTTTCAGTTTGAACCAATAATTCATGCCATTGAAGACAACAAATTGGGCGATGATGGCATGGTAAACCAGAAGTTTAATATTAAAGATGCTCAAAAAGCAATGGATTTAATGAATAATGATCCAGACAAAGCGAGAAAGATTGTTCTTTTATTCGATAACTAGGCTAATTAATTGTAGTAATGGTAAATTTATTGGCACATTCAAGTAAGCGCTTTTATAAGCTACTTTTAGAGGATAAAAATGGATAAACAAAATAAAGAGGTAACAATCGATAATAAAGAAATTATCAAAGTCACTGCAAGTGGGTGGCTAGGAACAGCAATGGAATTTATGGACTTCCAGCTTTACTCACTTGCAGCTGCAATCGTTTTTAATGAAATCTTTTTTGATAATGAAGATCCTTCCATGGCCTTGATAATGGCAATGGGAACTTATGGCGCCGGTTATTGTGCAAGACTGCTAGGTGCCTGGTTTTTTGGTAGGCTAGGAGACAGAATTGGCCGTAGGGATGTCCTGTTTTTCACTATTGCCTTGATGGGAATAGCTTCAACTGGCATCGGATTTTTACCAACATATGCTCAAGTAGGTATTTTAGCCCCAATCGGATTAGTAATTCTAAGGATCATTCAGGGATTCGGTGCTGGTGCAGAAATTAGTGGTGCTGGCATCATGACAGTTGAATTTGCGAAAAAAGAGAGCCGGGGATTTGTCGGTAGTTTCGTCTGCTTGGGCACTTCCACCGGAACACTAATTGCCAATGGCATTTGGACAATAATTTTAACGCATTGCACTCATGCACAACTGCTAACATGGGGTTGGAGAATACCGTTCTATGCTTCATTTGTGGTTATGATTGCTGCCATTTTAATTCGACTTTTTATTAAAGAGAGTCCAGTAATGGCACAAAAAAAGAAAGAATTGGCTCAATTACGCGAAGAATTAGCAGAACAAGCAGAAAAAGACCCAAGCAACAAGGAAAATGAAGAACAAGCTCTGAAAAAAGCTGAGCATACTAATTTTAAATCTTCGATGAAGAACTTTGTTTTAGCTGGTGGGTTAAGATTTGGTCAGGCCGGTAACAGTGGTCTAATGCAAACATATTTAGCAGCTTTTCTTGTCACTTATCTTTCTGTTGCGCGAACTGTTCCAACTGATGCCAATATGATTGCATCAATCATTTCGTTTTTCACTATTCCTTTTGTCGGTTGGCTAGGAGATAAGTTTGGTAGAAGAACGATGTACCTAATTTTATCGGGCGCGATGGCAATATTTGCTATCCCAATGATGCTATTAATTAGTACTAGAAACACTCTGTTAATTACAATCGCCATGATTATCGGGTTAAATGTTGGTGTGCAAGATTTATTTGCCCTGGAGAATATCATGATTCCTGAACTGTTTGGATCGCTTCACCGGATGACTTTTTCATCATTAGCAAAAGAGATTGCTGGTCTTTTTGCTACCGGATTTGGCCCGGTGATAGCTGCCTCGCTGGTAGGAATGGCTCTGGGGAGTTGGTGGCCACTGGCACTGATGATGATCTTCTTTTCAGCAGTAACTTTTATCAGTGCTTGGCTATCGCCTAACACAAATAATCGTGATTTAAACGATTTGAATGATCCGGTAATAGATCGTCATGGTAAAAAGCGGCATTTCAATGAAACTAACGAGACGGTTTGATAAAAAGTTGATCGTAGTCTCTAAAATACTTTGTAAATAAGAAAATAAATTAACCTCATGGTTCAACTAACTATGAGGTTATTTATGTGGGTAAAACTATTGCGCATAAGCCTGACTACTAGTCAAAATTCGCCATCTTTTGCCGTAAATTAAGCTGGTCGTGGCGAGTTAGGGCGTTTTTGAATACCCATCATTAAATCCTTAGTAATAGGCACTAGGAACTAATCACTCAAGCTGCTAACAACTTTTAAGGTATTATCAAAGAAACAGGTATGAATTATTGAGAAGTGAAACCACCTTGTACCAGGTATCCAGACGAAGAAAGCTAATCATAATTAATTTGTAATTGCTCACTATCTTGAGCTGGAACCTTGTTTTAGTTCTCGTTACTAAGAAATGATTTTTGAAGGAGAAATCTTTACTTAAAAATGCGTATAAAAAATCCTGACGACGGAATACCTAGAAGGGAAATGTTGAATGATATTCATCGTCAGGATTGATTAGAAATAGTTTTTAGTTTATGAGATGGTTTTTGATTATCTAAAAAAGGGGAAGTATTTTATTATCGATGGTCTTTATTGATAGCCTCCCATAAGCCGTTAAGGTAGTTAATGCTCAATGCACGATCATATAGGCCATATCCAGGACGGCCATTTTCATGCCAAATATCACGACCATGATCTGGACGAATATAGCCCTGATAATCATTGTCATATAATGCTTTCATTATTTCGTACATGTCTAATGAACCTTCACTGGATAATGCAGCTGATTCATGGAAGTCACCGTCATCGTTTATAAATTTAATGTTTCGTCCATGAATAAAGAAGACACGATCTTTAGCTGCAAATTCACGGATAATTGCGGGAACATCATTTTGCGGATTTTCACCTAAACTACCACAGCAAATGGTAAATCCATTGTATGGGGATTCGTGTAGCTGTTCAATTTTAAGCATATCATCTCGATTCTTATATATTCTTGGTAAGCCAAACAATTCACGTGGTGGGTCGTCAGGGTGCATAGCCATTCGAACATCGTACTTTTCGCAAACAGGAATAATTGCATCTAAGAAATATTTTAGATTGGCTGTTAATTTTTCAGTATCGACATCTTTATACGCTGTCATCAGACGTTTAATCTCAGCCATACGTTCAGGTTCCCATCCAGCTTGGACATAACCGTTTGAATTTTTTTGCATTGCATCCGCAATACTTTGCGGATCATCGGTAAGGTATTTTTGCTCAAAAGCCATTGCCGTTGAACCATCAGGTAAAAGATAATGTAAGTCAGTTCTAACCCAATCGAAGACAGGCATGAAGTTATAACAAATAACCTTAACACCATATTCGGCTAAATTACGGATTGTTTCAATATAGTTTTCAATGTACTGGTCTCTGGTTGGCAGACCAATTTTGATATCATCGTGAATGTTAACAGATTCAATCACTTCAAGCTTTAAGCCAGCTGCTTCGACCTCATCTTTTAGGTGTTTGATTTGGTCCTTCGGCCAAACCTCGCCGGCTGGTATGTCAAACAGAGTACCAACAACTTGAGAAACGCCAGGAATCTGCCGAATATCTGATAGGGTGATGGAATCGTTATTGTCGCCGTACCAGCGAAATCCCATGTTTTTCATAATTAAACTTCTTTCTTTAATTTGTCTTGTTATTTTTTGTTTTTAACTGTTTCATGCAGCGTCTTGCGAACAGCATGTTTGCCAGCAATTAACTGTTTAAAGTAGTCTTCGACTATATCGCCGAGCCCAATTTGATACAAATCATTGCCAAAAATACTCTTGTTAGCCAAAATTGGCTTAAGGGCTTGATGAATTTTAGCTTGATCATCGTCACTTAAGTTGATTCCTGCCACATATGACTTAAGGTTATCTAGTAGTGGATCAGGGCTTTGAGTAAATTCGTTGCCATTATCATCTATTCCCATTAAATAGCGACACCATCCCGCCAAAACTAGTGGGATAAATTCAAGGCTTGTAACATCAAGTTGAGGGTCATCAAGATAATGTTGAATGGTAACGCCATAGCGAATAGCAATCTTTTGGGATGTATCACTAGCAATTCTTTGTGGCGTATCAGGAATATTTTTATTTGGTAAACGCATAGTAATGAGCTCATCAATAAATTTCTTGGGATTAATAATCTTAGGATCTTTTACTACCGGTAAATCTTCCTTATATCCTAGGGCTTTAATTAAACCTAATAAATCATCATCTGTTAGTTCATCGGCAATTGACGTATAGTCTAAAAGATTACCGTAAATTGCCAAAGCAGTGTGTAAAGGATTCAAACAAGCCGTTACCTTCATTTGGTCTGCATCATTAACGGTTTCGCGGTCAGTTAAAATTACGCCAGCTTTTTCAAGCTGAGGCCGACCATTAGGGAAATTATCTTCGATTACCAGATAATGCGTTTTTTCTGTATTGCCAAATGGAGCAATGTTTGTATGTTTTTTGGTGTGCAGAATCGTAGTATCAGCAAATCCACTGCTCTTTAATCTATCTGCAACGCTTTGAGCAGGATTAGGGGTAATCCGATCAATCATTGTCCAAGGAAAAGAAACTTTTTTTGGATCTTTAAGGTACGCAATAAACTCCTGGTCAACAAAGCCATTCTTAAGCCAACCTTCAGCAACGCGCAAAACTTCTGTTTCTAACTTTAAGCCGTTTTGCGAAAAGTTATCAGTTGAAACCATTGCAATTGGTAATTTGCCTGCATTGTATCTAGCATAAAGCAGGTGAGCAATAGCCCCCATATTTGTTTTAGGCTTTTCTGGTCCGTTTTGAATATCTTCCTTAGCAGCCTGAGTTAGCGCTCCACTAACATCAGTTAGAGCGTAACCTTTCTCGGTAATTGAGAAAGTAGCAAATTGCAAGGATGGTTTGGTAAAAATTTCAGTTAGCCGGTTCCAGCCCTTTTCGCTGGCTTGATTAAAGTAAACTGCTTCACCAACACTAGCCAAAAGTTCTTTCTCCAAGCTACCATCACTGTTCATTACAACCCGCAAGATACGATTATGGTAGGCATTATAAATTTTCTCAATTACTTCATCATCATATGTTTCTGCGATTGTAACACCGCTAGTCAACTCATGATTATTTATAAGATCTTGAGCGATTTTTGCATGAAAACAGCGAAATAAATTACCACCTCCAAAATGAACCCATACAGGTTTTTCTTTAGTTGAGTTGGAGATTTTTGATTGGTCAAACTTTGGTATTGCAATAGTTTGAGTTGAAAAATCAGCACTTTTAGCTAAATAGTCGTCATTTAAACTAAGCACGTCAATAAAATCCTCCTTAGTAAGTATGTTTTTGATTAAGATATACTAATATATTACAATGTAAGCGAATTCTTAGACTTTGTCAATAACAAATCTAAGATTTTTATTTTATTGCTCCTGATAAATAAGAAAAAGTAGTATTATTGTAATTAAAGAATCTAATATATTGGAGAGGTCACCGATTATAGCAATGATTTCAAGCATGAAGGAAAAAGTTTATAATACTATTTTACAAAGAATTATTAGCTTGGCATATTTACCAGGTGAGAAAATATCGGAGAAAAATTTAAGTGAAGAATTAAATATCGGTAGGACACCAATCAGAGAAGCAATACTGCAATTAAGAGAAGAGGGATTAATTAAATCGGTCCCGCAGTCCGGTACATATATTTCGAAAATTAATTTACAAAAGGCGAAAGATGCACGATTTTTGCGGGAAAGTGTTGAGACCAAAATTATCCAAGAATCTATTGCTAAGCTCAATGAATATGATCTAATGGTTTTACAGCAAATTATTGACAGGCAGAAGTTAGAAGTAAGAACGACTCATGATGATATGAGATTTTTCGAATTAGATGAGCAATTTCATCATTACTTTTATAAGGCAACGGGAAGAGACCAGGTGTGGCGCTGGTTGCAAATGAGTAATATGCAGCTAAATCGTTTTCGGGTACTGCGTCTTCGTAGTAAGAGCTTATCTTGGGAAACTTTAGTTGATGAGCATGAAGAACTTCTTGAGGCGGTAACTGAAAAGAAGACTAGCAAAGCCACAAAGCTTATTTCCAGTCATTTGCATCGGATGTTGACTGAGGAACCGACTTTACGCCAGGATTACGCTGATTATTTTGAATAATTTTTAGTAAAATAGCATTTTTAAAAGACTGATTTATGATTTTAAGTCATAAGTCAGCCTTTTTTATTTCATTATTTTGATAATTTAATTACACCGCAGCCATAAAATAAAAAAATTAGAAACTGGTAAACATTACTGACACTAGGCATGATACTAAATAAAGCAAACAAAAAATAATTTTTGTGTTGACAGTTAAATTCTTAAGACATATGATGAAACCGATTACAGATATACTAATATATCATTGATGGAACTGAGATTTAAGTCGCATGTGTTAACAACCGTTTTAGTTTTGACCACTGTTTACTTTACTTCTCAAGGACATAGCAGCTACAAAAAAAGTTTAGTTAACTCTTTTTTGCATAGCGAAAATTTAATATGGAGGTGTGTAATGGAAAGCATTAATTCAGATGATACTTCAGAAAATTCAAAAAAAGATAGTCAGAACCTGGTAAATGATTCTTCCAAACAAATACCTGTCTACCAAAAGATCGCTTATGGTTTTGGTGATTTTGGCAATGGTTTTATGTTTGATTTGGGCCAGTCTTATCTAACTAAGTTTTGGATAGATGGAGTCGGAATTGGTGCGGGTGTTGTCGGTGGTATTTTTGCTTTTACAAAAATTTTTGACGCATTTATGGATCCAATCGCTGGATCAGTTGTTGATAACCGAAAGCATATTGGAAAACGTGGTAAATTTCGACCGTTTATGATGGTTTCTGCCATTATTCTAGGCGTTTTAACGGTTTTAACTTTTACGATGCCAAATAATCTGACGATGACGCAAAAGATTATTTACGCTTATGCGGCTTATATGATTTGGGGCTTAACGTATTCGTTTACTAATGATCCGTATGGTTCATTGGCTTCAGTTATGTCACGCAATTCACAAGATCGCAGTTTTATGGCGACCACCCGGCAAATTGGCTCTGTCGGAGCCCAGTTTATTGCGGGAGTAGCTTTTATCCCACTGACAGTAATGATTGGTGGTAGCAATCAGAAAAAAGGATATTTCTTTGCCTCACTCATTTTTGCGATTATTGGCGTCTTAATGTTTGCAATTTGTTACTTTGGCACAAGAGAGAATGTTCACGTTAACCGAAAAAAGTCAGCGCAAAAAGAAGGCTTTAAGGATTACTTTAGGGTTATTTTCAAAAATGGACCTTTAGGCGCAATTATCCTAATGACGCTGTTCACTATTTCAGCGATGAATACCAATAATCAGATGATGGTTTTTTATGCCGAATATAATTTAGGCAACATTGGCCTGCAGCCACTTATTAATGCAATCATGATGGGTTGCTCAATTGTTGGTGTTTTTATGATTCCTTTCCTTACCAAACATTTTGGCCAAAAAAAGACTGCGATGTGCAGTTTTATCATCGGAGCCGTTGCTAATTTGTTGAACTTTATTTTACCCAACAATGTCGTGACTTTTATTATCTTGGTAACAATTGGTTACACGGCACTAGCAATTCCTAACGGAATAACCTGGGCAATGGTTTCAAATGCAATTGACTACGGTGAATGGCGTTCTGGTACGCGTAAGGAAGGTATAACATATGCCGCTTTCAATTTCTCGCGCAAAATAGCCCAGTCTCTAGCTGCACTTGTTTCTTCAGGTGTGTTGGCCTTGACTGGTTATGTTGCTAATGCTCCCCAAACGGCGAGTGCTTTACAGGGTATCAAGGCAGCAATGACTTTATATCCAGGTGTTTGCCTACTTTTAGCAGCAGTAGTTATTGGTTTCTTATATAAATTAGATGATAAAAAATTCGCCCAAATTGCTGATGACCTAGATCATGGTCGTTGGGAAGGCGGAAAAATTAGTGATAACTAAAAATTAAGAATAAGAAATGGAGAATAAAATAATGGATTTAAATAAATTATTAGGCGATGTTAAACAGATTTTACAAGCAAATGGTAAATATGATGGCTTAACGAATAAAGAAATTTATGTTCCTTCCATTCAAGTTGATCGACGGAATGTTTACTTTATCCTTCACCACATGGGCTCAAATGGAATTATGCAAAAGAGTTTAGTTGCTTATGAAAATCGGTTGACGGCAACAGATTTTGAAGCGGAAGAGTCATTAACAGATGTTGATTCAACTTTACTAGTTGGTCGTCTGAATGAAAGAAATAATAAGGCACTATCTAAACGTTTCCTTTGGATGAGACCAACTTCAAGACGCAACTACAAATATTCTTTCGGTCTTGGTGATCGGTTAGGCAATGCTTCTAATGCTCATATTAGATTGTTTAAGGGTCGTAATGTTATGCCAGTTTTAGCACAGCAATCGATTCGTGAACTAACTTTAATGAACAGAACCAATACAGATGTCTTTTTATCTGCAGCATGGGCCGTGTTTGAAGAAGGCTTTACTTATGGTTGGGGTGCTGATGGTGACCACGTTAAAACTCCTTATGAAGTTGACTATGCAGTTAAGATTGGTTGCTCGATCATTACGCTAGATTTAACGGAAGTAGTTAATAATAAGGCGGTTAACTTAAGTGATGAAGAATTAGACCGCCAGTTTAATGCATTAGATCCAGCCCAAATTAAGTATTTCAATGAGGCATACCTAAACAAGACCTTTGATCTTGGCAATGGTTATTCTGTTAAATTTAGTAAACATGATGTTGAAGAGTCAGTTTTAACGTTTTATGACGCTATTCTGTTCGCTATTAATGTTTATAACAAATATATCGTGCCGTATAATTTGGACCTTGAAATTTCAATGGATGAAACGCCTTATCGAACAACCAATGCCAACCACTACTTCTTTGCTAATGAATTGAAACAACGTGGTATTACACCAACTTCTTTAGCACCAAGATTTGTTGGTGAATTTCAAAAGGCAATTGATTATATCGGTGATCCAAAGGAATTTGAAGAAGATTACAAGATTCACGAAGCAATCGCAGAACACTTTGGCTATCGCTTAAGTATTCACTCAGGCTCTGATAAGCTATCTGTTTATGAAATTATTGGTAGGATTTCGAAAAAGAATGGCTGGCATGTTAAGACAGCAGGTACTAACTGGTTAGAGGCACTCAGGGTAATTGCACATAAGGATCCAAAATTTATGGTCGAATTATACAAGTTTGCCTACGAAAATCTGGATGCCGTAAAGGACTTCTATGTCTTTAACGCTCAAACAGATGGTACGGCTCCAAAACCTGAGGATATTAATCCTGATAATGTCAATGAATTGCTAAACAATGATGATTCAAGACAAATTTTACACACTATGTTTGGTCCAATTATGAACTTGAAACATAATTATCATTATGTTTACCGCGATAAATTCTGGGATATCTTACTTAAGAATCAGGATCTTTATGACAAGTACTTGAATATTCATATTGCAGAGCATTTAGACTTATTGCAAGGAGTAGTTAAGACTAAGCAAGAAGCTCTCGACAAGAACGAGCCTAAAACAGATATTTCAAAGGAAAAGTAAATCAGCTAGCAACTAGTCAAGGAGGTTCTAAGCTACTATGAGTTTGTTAAATAAAGATTTTTTACTGGAAAATAATCTTGCTAAGACACTTTTTCATGATTATGCCCAAAAAATGCCGATTATTGATTTTCATTGCCATTTGAACCCAGAAGAAATCTACGAAAATAAGAATTATCCAAATATTACTCGGATTTGGCTCAATGAAGGTACTTATGGTGATCATTATAAGTGGCGCTTGATGAGAGCAAATGGCGTGGATGAAAAGTATATTACTGGAGATGGCGACGAATATCAAAAATTTTTTGAATGGGCAAAAACAATTGAGAAATCTTATGGTAATCCACTCTACGAATGGACACATTTGGAACTGCGGCGTTTCTTTAAGATTGATGACGAATTGACAGAAGAATCTGCGCCTAAAATTTGGCAAGAGGCTAATCGGTTGCTTCAAACAGAGCAATTTAAACCTAGAAATTTAATTAAAAATTCTAATGTCAAGGTGGTCTGTACAACCGATGATCCAGCATCGGAATTGAAGTATCACAAATTGTTGAAAAAAGAAGAAAAACAAAATGGTTTTAAGACACTTCCTGCTATGCGGCCAGATAAGCTTATCCAAATTGATCGCGGAGAATATGGCGAATACTTGGAAACTTTAAGTAAGGTTTCGGGTGTAAAAATTAGCAAATTTAGCGATATTGTTGCTGCTTTGCATCAACGCTTCGAGTTCTTTACTCAAATGGGTGGCAGACTATCAGATCATTCATTAGTTAAATTTCATTTTAATGAAGCTAGTGAAGAAAAGCTGGATGAAATTGTGCAAAAGGGTATTAACAATGCACCTCTTAAGCAAGAAGAAATTGATCAGTATTTAACAATGCTGCTTGAAAAATTAATGGAATTAAATAATGAATTTGATTGGACAATGCAGTTTCATATTAATTCTAATCGTGATTTGAATCACCCGATGTTTGAAAAAATCGGTCCTGATACTGGTTATGATGCTGTTGGTACCCAACCTGACATTGTTGCTCAGTTTACTAAGTTATTCACCAAAATGCAGGATACCGACCAGATTCCGCGTACGATTTTTTATTCATTAAATAATAACGACTGGATGGAATTGGCAACAATGATGGGTTGCTTCCAAGGTGGAACTAAGCAAAAACTGCAGCTTGGTGCCGGCTGGTGGTTTAACGACACTGCTGAAGGAATTGAAAACCAATTACGAACTTTTGCGCAACAAAGTTTGTTGCCAAACTTTGTCGGAATGCTCACGGATTCAAGAAGTTTCTTATCGTACCCGCGCCATGAATACTTCAGACGGGTATTATGTAATTTCTATGGCAAGTTGGCTGAACAAGGAAGAGTTCCTGATAATCCAGAAAAATTAGGAAAAATTGTCCAAGATATTTCTTACAATAATGCCAAAAATTATTTTAATTTCTAAAAATGATTGATTTAGTCTTAGTAACTCTTGAAAACAACTCAAAATTAAGTGCTTTTCTGTAATTGACAGATATTTTTACATTAAGTCGACTTAACTTCATCATGAGGTCTAATGAATGCTGTAAATCAACTGAATAAGACAGCTAGCCACTTTCAAACTAGCGATTAAAACACTTTTATTGATCAAACATACTTTAAATAAAAGGGGACATCATAAGTGAACTTTTTGAAAAAGATTGTACAATTTCTGGGAATGATTGCAATTGGATTTTTAATGACCGGTACTAATAACGTTGCTGCTAAAAAAGTGACGAATAACAATGTAATTACCATAACAAGGCAAAACGTAAGGAAAAAAGATGCTACGACAACTATTCAAGCGGCAATAAATAAAGTGGCAGTACATGGTGGAGGAAAAGTAACAATAGCGGCTGGAACTTATCACGTAAAATACCTAAATTTAAGAAGCAACCTAAATTTGCACCTTTGTAATGGTGCAAGAATAATCTTCTCAAACAAATTTGCCACTTTTCCAGCAATAAAAACGAGGTATGAAGGCACGGAAACTAAAATGCGCCATCCCGATGTTTATGGTAACAATGTTCATCATGTTCAAATCACTGGTAACGGTACTTTAGATGGTAATGGGCAAGCTTGGTGGAGGATGTATCAGCAGGCAAAAAGTGGTCCTTTAAAAGGCAAATCATTTACACCTTATCAATATTCTCGTCCGTACTTAATTGCTTTTGATCATAGTTCTGAAATAAAAATTACTGGTATTAAACTAATTAATTCTCCTACCTGGACAATTCATCCCCTTGAATGTAATGATGTTTTAATTCAAGGCGTTACAATTGATAATCCTTTAGATTCACCCAATACCGATGGGATTGATCCCGAATCATCCCAAAATGTAAAAATCCTAAATAATTCTATTAGCGATGGTGATGATTGCATTGCTATTAAGTCAGGAACAGAAAAAACAACGCAAAAAAGCCCGAGCCAAGACATTATTATTAGTAATAATATAATGAAACACGGTCATGGTGGCGTTGTCTTTGGTAGCGAAATGAGTGGTGGTATTGCAAATGTTGTGATTAGTAACAATGTCTTTGATCACACTGATCGCGGTATCAGGATGAAAACTAGACGTGGACGTGGTGGTCAGATTGAGAACATAACTGTGACAAATACTATTATGCAGTCTGTAATTACACCAATAGCAATTAATGAATATTATGGTAAAAGTGGGTCAGTTTCAGCAAATTATTTAACTAGTGAGAAACAACCTATTAATGAAAGTACACCATGTATTAAAAATATTACGATTTCAAATACTTTTGCTTCGGATGTTTCTGCTGTGGCCGGTTTTATTTATGGCCTGCCAGAATCACCGGTCTCTGGCTTAACGATCACCAACTATTCAGTTACGATGCAGCCTAATGCAATTGCCAAGGCGCCAGAAATGATTGAACATAGTCAAAAATATGCGGCTGCGGGCTTTTGGCTTGAAAACACTGCAAACGTCAAAATGAATAATGTGACACTTCAGGGTTCAAATACGGGAATGTTCAGTCATAATCAAAATAATTCTGGTCTAAGTGTTAAATAGTAAATTATTTTGCCGTACTGTTAACAAGAGTAATACTTAAAAAACTGCTTAAATTAAGACAAATCATAGAGTAATGAATTTACCTTTAATTAGCAGGGGGAAGGAATGTGAAGTTATTAGATAAAATTTCTAAACGAGTTTATACCAAACGAAAAGTAACCACCAAAACTGCTATCGCCTACGGTATTTCAGACTTTATCGGTGGTGGCGGACAGACAATTATTGGTGCTTGGCTGTTATATTTCTACACTTCGTTTTGCAATTTAACGGCTACCCAAGGTGCAATTATTGTAGCAACTGGTAAAGTTGTTTCTGCAGTATTTGGCTTTATTCTTGGCGGGGTTTCGGATAATTTTTATCGAACTAAATTAGGTAAAAGATTTGGACGACGACATTTCTTCCTGTTTTTAGGTGCCCCATTTTTACTGGTATTTGCATTAATGTGGGTAGGCGGACTGAATTTTTGGTATTACTTAGTTACTTTCTGTCTCTTTGATGTAGCAATAACCATTACGATTCCCTATGAAACTTTACCGACAGAAATGACTACAGACTTTAATGAACGAACTAAATTATCTACGGTTAGAATGTTTTGCTCAGCAAGTGCCACCTTTCTGGCAACTTGGATACCAGGACAATTATTTAAAATTTTAGGACAAAATAGTCCAATGCCATTTCTACTTATGGGGCTAATATTTACCACAATTTTTATCGTTTTTATTAATATCACAGCTTTTAATACGTGGGAAAAGCCTGTAAGCGAACTGGTTACGGCAGATAGTGAACAAGCAAAAAGGCCCAGGAAAGTTCTGTGGGAGGCGATCAAGTCTTATTTTGCAACTTTTAAAAATAAGAGTTTTCGAAAGCATTTAATAATCTACCTGTTTTCTTTTACGGGAAAAGATGTTTATAACACTACCTTCACTTATTATTGTGTTTATGTGCTTGGGGTGACCGCTACTGTTGCTGCTAATATGTTGTCGCTATCAATTATTGGTTTAGTAACTTCTTTACTTGGCGGCTTATTAATTATTAAAATTGGACCACGCTGGCTTTATGTCGGTGCTTATTCAATCATGTTATTCATGCTGGCAGGATATTTTGTCCTTGGCAAGGTTCGCCCCGCAAATATTGTACTCTGGTTATTTATCATATCTTTGCTTTACCAAGTTGGCCGTTCACTGCTCGAATTTATTCCGTGGAATGTCTATCCCTTTATTCCTGATACTGATGAAATCGTCACGGGTGAAAATAGGGCAGGTGTCTTTGCCTCAGTGATGACCCTATTAAGAAACTTAACTGCTTCATTAGCAACCGTTCTAGTTGGTATGTTTTTAGATATGCATGGATTTGTCAAAAATGCAACGGTTCAGTCGTTCGAAACTAGGAATGCTATATTATCAGCATTGGTAATTGGTGCTAGTGCATTAATTTTAGTAGCATTATTGACATCACTGACATTTAAGTTAAATAAAAAGAATCATAAAATTATTGTTGATGAAATATCCCGCTTGAGAAATGGTGGTTCGAAATCCTTAGCTACTAAAGAAGTAAAGCAAGTTGTGAAAGAGTTGACTGGAACATCTTATGAAAAAATCAAATTGGGTAAATAAAACATTTAATTCAGCCGCAACTTCTTCTTGTTTTAATTCATTAGCAAAAAGATAAGAAACTGCAAAATTAGTTTTATTATTTCAGCCAACGTAAAATACGCGGCTCCAAGTTAGTTGGAGTCGTGTATTTTTATATCAAAAAAGTCTGATTTCCTTTTGGGAGATCAGACCACATTACGAAAAATTTATTCGCTTTTGCTTGCACTAATATTTAAAGTTAACGCAAAATATATAAATAGAGTACTAATTATAGTTCTAATCCACTAATATAAATGGATTTTAAGCGGTAATATTATTGTCAATAGATAGAATTGTTTGTAAGATTAATCGGTTATTTAACCTTTTTTATAAGGATCATCATGGCCATAAGAATTCTTTAAGTTGATTTTGCCGTCCCGTTTTTGGCTAATTAACTCAGTTTTTTCTTTTTTGGCACGTTCTTTGGCAAATTCTAATGCATCATCTTTACGATCAAATATTTTTAAAGGTTTTTCTTCACCAGCGATCTTAACAGCCCATTGATCACCGTGAGTTGTAACCCAAACATTTTTTGTAACTTCTTCTTTACTCATTTTATTCACCTCTTTTCGCACTTTCTACCGTGATTATACAACAGAAATATTTTTAAGAGTTAAATGATGCATATTGAAAATATGTTTACTTTTTCATTCTGCTGCAAAAATTACTAAAGACGATATTTGTTAACAAGACAATAAATACCGCAAAAGTAGTTTCTTCTGCGGTATAGAGCTTAAGTTAATGTGAGTTTGCCGATTTTTTCTCTGTGTTAAGAATAGATGGCTGTTAACGGATTAAAAGATACACATCAAAATTAGTATCAATTTCATCCCTGGCATTGCGCTATTATGCAATAATTGTGAACTTAGCAAAGCAATTTCCTCATATTGCGTAATCATTTATAAAAATTGCTGGTTATAGATCACAACCTTAATTTCATTAGCACAAAGAGTGCCAGTAATATTAAGAATTTTAGGCAAGTGGTGAACGAAAAAGGCGGTACATGATAACTGCAATCAAACAAAAGACAACTATTGCTGCAATAAATAACTGAAGACGACTTTTACGTGTTTTACGTACATCAAAACTGAAAACTAAGCAAAAGGCAGCAACTACAATTAGTGGTGCAGTTCCAAATAGTAAAACCGAATTAACTCCCATTTTTTCACCAACTTTTATTTTTATGATAATTAAACCACATCGGCTTGAGTTTTTCTTGTCAAATTAATATGATTAATATAGAAAAGGAGGATCTTATGACCAAAATTAAAGTAATGCTGGTTTTTGGCACAAGGCCAGAAGCAATCAAAATGGCGCCTTTAGTACTTAAATTAAAAGCGGATAATCGCTTTGATGAAATAACGGTTGTAACTGCTCAACACCGAGAAATGCTTGATCAGGTTCTGAACATTTTTAAAATAACACCTGATTATGATTTTAATATTATGAAAAAAAATCAAACCCTTGAAGGAGTTACAGCAAAAGTTTTGCTTGATCTTACTGATGTGATTAAAAAAGAAGATCCTGATATTGTGCTGGTTCACGGTGATACAACTACTAGTTTTGCTGCAAGTTTAGCTAGTTTTTATCAACAGCGGCCAATTGGCCACGTTGAAGCGGGGCTAAGAACATGGAATAAGTATTCACCGTTTCCTGAGGAAATGAACCGGCAAATGACAGATGATCTAGCCGATTTATATTTTGCGCCGACTAAGCTCAGTAAAGAAAACTTATTAAAGGAAAATCACAAGGCAGATAATATCTTTATAACTGGGAACACGGCAATTGATGCTTTGCATGAGACGGTTCAGGCCGATTATCATCACGAGGTCCTTGATTTAATCGAGCCAAAGCACAAAATAATTTTAGTAACAATGCATCGACGTGAAAATCAGGGCGAACCAATGCGGCGCGTCTTTAAGGTAATGCGTGATGTGGTTGACAGTCACAATGACGTCGAGATAATTTATCCGGTTCATATGTCGCCTAAAGTTCAGTCGGTAGCAAAGGAAATACTGGGCAATGATCCCCACATTCATTTAATCCCACCGCTTGACGTTGTTGATTTTCATAACTTAGCTAAACGGAGCTATTTCATTATGACTGATTCGGGCGGAGTTCAAGAAGAAGCTCCTGCTTTGAATAAACCGGTTCTGGTTTTACGTGATACAACGGAGCGTCCAGAAGGGGTTAAAGCGGGTACCTTAAAACTAGTGGGCACGCAAGTTGATGCTGTCCGTTCTGCTATGCTTGAATTACTTGAAAATAAAACTGCTTATAATCAGATGGCCAATGCCAAGAATCCTTATGGTGATGGTCATGCCTCCGAGCGCATTATGGAAGATATTGCTTATTACTTTTCTGATCATAAAAATAAGCGTCCAAGGGATTTTACTTAAATCAGAGAATTTATTTAAAATAAAAAAACTGCTGAGTCACTTCACAATGACGCTCAGCAGTTTTTTATTGCCTATTTTGAACCTAATTAATGGGTCTCAACGACTTTTAATTGTCCTTTTTATTTTGATGAGTCTGTATTCTTTTTTTAGCCCGTTCAATCATAGTTGTTTCCTGTGCTTGAAAAACAGAGCGCGTCGTCAAATAATTGAAAATTCCGACTAAAATTTGGTCAATAATTTTAACTAAGAGCGCGTTGAGTTTTAACCAAGATAGACCAACCAGCATGATTAAACTGTCCGGAATTAGACTAATAATCCGGTAGGTAAAGAATACGAGTAATTTTTGCCAAGTTGAATGCTCCAAATCAACGTTATTAGTAAAGACCGCTTTTTGATTAAAAACAAAAGATGCCAGATTTGAAATTACAAAAGCAATCGTATTGGAAATTAAAACTGGGCTATGCAAGTACTTATGTAATACCATGAAGGCTACAGTATTAATTAGCGCAGCAATAAAGCCAAAAAACATATAAACGAATAAGTTTCGGTGCCTTTTGACTAAATGTTGTCCTAAACGATGAATTGTTGGATCAGCTGTGGAATTAAACTTGGATGTATTATCGTTTTTTTCTTTAATCATTTAATTGATCAGCCATTTCCTTTGCGGCGTTGTCAATTGCAGAAATTGCCTCATCATCAGGTGCATTTTCGATAGTTACCGGTTTGGTAACTTCTGTTGCTCCAACTTGTTTAAACATTTTTTCAAAATCAAAAACATTTTCACAGAAATGGTCGGCATATACCATGTCTCCACTACCCATGACGGCGAAGTACTTACCGCTTAAATCTAGTTCCTTTAGTTGCTCATAAAAATCGGCAACATCATCGGTCATTTTACCCTCGCCATATGTGTAGGTGACAAAGATGCACAATTCACTTGCTAAATAATCACTAGCATCTGTGAATTCTGCTTCACTGGTTTCGACATCAAAGCCCAGATCTTGTAAGTCTTCTTCCAAGATATCTGCCATATCGGCATCGTTACCAGTCATACTAGCATAGACAATTCTAGCCTTCATCCTTCTCCATACCTTTCTTATTTTTTTGCTTATCACAATATTATACATAATTTCACCGTCTTGATGAAATTCTTTAGTAAAGTTTTAAAAAACGCTATAATGTTAGTAAATATCATTTTACTAAGAGGAGAAGTTTAATTTTGATTACAATTAAATCCGTTCGTGAACTTAAAGGTATGCAGGCTTCAGGCCGTTTACTGGCGTCAATGTTTGAGGGCCTTCGGGATGTGATTAAGCCAGGAATTACAACTTGGAAAATCGAGGAGTTCTGCCAAGAATTTGTCAAAAAACGGGGCGGACGATTGTCAGAGCAAGGCTTTGAAGGTTACAAATACGGCACGTGCATCTCAGTTAACGATCAAATTGCGCATGCAACCCCGCGTAAAGATACCATCCTAAACGAAGGTGACTTAGTAAAAGTTGATGTCACCTGCAATCTTAATGGCTTCGAAACTGATTCTTGTACTACATATGCCGTAGGCAAGATTTCGGATGCGGATCGTGACCTTATGGAAACAACCAAAAAAGCTATGTATCTTGGAATTGACCAAGCCGTCGTAGGCAACCGAATTGGTGATATTGGTGCGGTGATTCAACATTACGTTGAAGATGAACATCATTACGGTGATGTTAAGGAGCTAGTTGGTCACGGCATCCAGCCAAGCATCCATGAAGATCCTGAAGTACCGCATTGGGGTAAAGCAGGACACGGATTGCGCTTGCGTGAAGGTATGACTATTACCGTTGAACCAATGGTTGAAGCGGGAGGCGATTGGCGCATTGAACAAAAAACGGTTGCTGATCCAAATGATGATTGGGTATTTTATGCAACTCCAGATGGTTCAAAGTCAGCGCAATTTGAGCACACCTTTGCAATCACTAAAGATGGTCCCAAAATTTTGACTTTACAAAAACCTTATGACGGTTACGAAAAGTATTTACCACATTTTGATGAAATGGATGACTAAATTGAATGGGTAGAAAAATCGGCGCAGCCAAACAACGTATCTCTTTGTTTTACAAGACAGTTTCTGCTAAATTTACGCAAGGCGAAGTCTTAACTAGCGCAATTGCAATTGCTTATTATGTGCTGTTTTCAATTTTTCCGTTAATCATTATTATTGGAAACATTTTACCCCTTTTTCGGATTAATACGGCACCTATTGCTAGTTACCTTAAGTTGATTTTTCCTGATCGAATTGCGGGATTCATTATGCCAATTATTGATTCTTTGTTAAAAAGCAATTCTACAGGGTACATTTCGTTTGGTATTTTGCTTGCCCTTTGGTCGGTATCTTCTCTTGTTAATGCGATTCGAATAGGGATGAATCGAATCTATGGCGTACGTGACATTGAATTACGTCAGAAATGGCAGGTAACTGTTTGGACGCGTTCCATTACCATTATGTTGACCAACCTGATGATTTTGGTTTTTGCTTTACTTAGTTTAACTTTGATTTTTGGTCAGCAAGTACTTGAATTCTTGCGACCGATTTTTTCTTTTTCAGTAGGTGAGATTGAAAAGGTCTTTAACTACCGTTACCCGGTGATTGGGATCATCTTGATCAGTGCTTTATACTATTTAAATTATTTTTTACCAAACATAAAACTAAAGAAAAGGGTTATCTGGCCAGGAGTTTTTACGACTCTAATTGGTTGGCTAATTTTATCTTGGCTGTTTAGTTATTATTTACATAACTTCCACATTAGCTGGGAAAATTACGGAATAATCGGGACCTTTATTATTTTCATGTTATGGCTTAATATTTCTTCTATCCTCTTTTTGCTTGGAACTTGTGTTAATGCTGCAATTGTGACGATAAACTATGGTCAAGTGCAGTATTCGGTAGGACATTTAGCTGAATATGTGCAAAGAAAGCGCCACCGGAAAGACTAGATTCTTCCAGTTTAATTTGCTATATTAGGTTTTAGGAATTTTAAAAGAAAGTGTATAAGGTATGAAAGTAAGGAAAGCGATTATTCCTGCTGCAGGACTTGGTACGCGGTTTATGCCAGTTACCAAGGCGATGCCAAAGGAAATGTTGCCAATCGTAGATAAGCCGACAATTCAGTTTATCGTTGAAGAAGCAAAAAAGTCCGGGATTGAAGATATTTTAATTGTGACCGGAAAGAACAAGCGCTCCATTGAAGATCATTTTGATTCGAATCCTGAGCTTGAGCAAAACTTGCAGGAAAAGGGTAAAACCGGCCTGTTAAAGATGTCGCAGGCGATCACCCATCTTGGAATTAATATTTATTACACTAGACAGCCATATCCAGCTGGTCTGGGCGATGCAATTGCCCGGGGTCGCAGCTTTGTTGGGGACGAGCCTTTTGTTGTAATGCTGGGCGATGACCTAATGATGGACAAAGAGCCGCTTACTAAACAATTGATTAATCGCTACAATGAAACTCACGCCTCGACCATTGCGGTAATGCCTGTTCCGCATGAGGAAGTTTCGAAATATGGCGTTATTGAACCTGATAATGAAATTATGCCTGGACTAATTAACGTTAAGTCATTTGTTGAAAAGCCTGCAATTGACCAAGCACCAAGTGACTATGCGATTATTGGCAGGTATTTATTAACTCCTGAAATCTTTGCAATACTTGCGGAACAAAAGCCTGATAAGGGCGGTGAAATTCAATTAACCGATGCCATTGATACCATGAATAAGACACAACGCGTCTTTGCCCATGTCTTTAAGGGTGTACGGCATGATGTCGGGAATAAAGAAAATTATCTGGAGACCTCAATTGAATATGGTTTGCAACACCCTGAGACTAAAGACCAGTTGCGGCAATACATTATTGACTTAGGGAAAAAGCTGCAGGCACAAAATAAGAAAAAATAATTAAATAACAAAATATTGGAAACCACTGCAAAGTGGTTTCTTTTTTAGGTAAAATTTTTCTAAATCTAATTCGATTTACTACTTTTAACTAGCAAATTTAGGTATTATGCAACTTGAATATTTTGCTAGGAGAATAACTAATGAAAGATATTTATGTTGTTGCTGCTAAAAGAACGCCGTTTGGTCGTTATCGTGGCTTATGGAATGATCAAGATGCAACCAGTTTAGGTGAACTCGCTCTAATTGAAACCCTTAAAAGCATTAATTTGGATCCCCAAAAGCTTGATGCTTTATTCATGGGTAATGTTTTAGGGGCTGGCTTAGGGCAAAATATGGCGCGCCAAGTCGCTTTGGACGCTGGTATGAAAGAAACAAGCAGCAGTGTTACTGTTAATGAGGTTTGCGGTTCGAGCTTAAAAGCTGTGCGCTTAGCCCAGGGCCAAATGGTCATGGGTGATTTTGATTTAGTCGCAGTTGGTGGAGCCGAAAGTATGACGAATGCTGTTTATTTTGCGCAAGATAAATCTGGGCAGAATATGAAAAGCGAGATGCTTACTAACGGATTAACCGATGCCTTTTCAGGGATGCCAATGGGGTTAACAGCGGAAAATATTGCTGAAAAATGCCACATTTCAAGAACAGAAATGGATGAATTTAGTTTGCGGTCTCACCAAAAAGCGGTTGCTGCAAGAAAGAACGGCTATTTTGATCATGAGCTAATTAAGGCGGATTCTAACAGTGAACGAATTGTTTATGATGAAAATATTCGCCCAGATACTAATATGGCGGCTTTGAGTAAGTTAAAGCCAGTATTTAAAGAAAATGGTTTAGTTACTGCTGGCAATGCATCCCCGTTAAGCGATGGAGCCAGCATGATAATTTTGGCAACGGCTGCCAAGGTGGAAGAATTGGGCTTGAAACCATTGGCTCGTCTTGGTGCCTTTGCTGAATCAGGCAATGACCCAGCATACATGGGCTTTGCACCTTATTTTGCCGTGCAGAAGCTGCTTAAGGAAACGACCAGTCAGATCGAAGATTTCGATATTATTGAGTTAAATGAAGCATTTGCTGGTCAATGTGTTGCACTCGAAAAAGCCTTGGCAATTCCAGCGGATAAGTTGAATATTGCTGGGGGAGCAATTGCATTAGGCCATCCACTAGCCGCAACGGGAACCCGAATTCTAGGAACAGCGATTAACGCTTTGGAACATGTGAAGGGTAAAAGAGCTTTGGTAACCTTGTGCATTGGTGGAGGTCAAGCAATTGCTTGCGAATTAACTAGAGATTTTTAAAATGACGAAGTTTTATGAATTATCCCCTGAAAAAAGACGCGCGCTTTTATCTCAGGAAGGCATCGAATTAGACGAGATTGAGCCAACTGTATTACACGAACTCGATCAATTGAGTGAAAATGTTATCGGACAATTACGTCTGCCAGTGGGTGTCGTCCAAAATTTACTCGTAAATAACAAAAGTTATTTAGTTCCCATGGTAACTGAGGAGCCTTCGGTTGTTGCTGCAGCCAATCACGGGGCAAATCTTTTTGCTCAAAATCACGGAGTCAAGGCGCACAGTCAGCGTGACGGCATCTATGGTCAGATAGTTTTGCAAGAGAATTCGGGTTTTGTGCAAGCTAATTTACAAAGAGAGTTGCCTAATTTAATTGCTAAGGCAAATACTAAATTTCACAGTTTGGTTGCTCATGGCGGCGGAGTCCGCCAAATTGATGTGCAAGAAACTACCGGACAACTGGTTTTTTTAAGAGTATTAGTTGATCCGGCGGAGTCAATGGGTGCAAACCGTGTTAATTCAATTTTAGAATTTATGGCGGGCGAATTGAGCAGCTTTCCCGGGATAAGCTGTAAGCTTTTTGCAATACTATCTAATTATCCGAGTCAATTTACTGAAGCCAAAGTTGAATTGGATGTAGCTACAGTTGGTGGCGTTGCTACGGCCAAACGCATAGCATTATTAAGTCAAATTGGCGAAGTTGATCCTTATCGTGCCGTGACTAATAACAAGGGCATTATGAATGGTGTCGACGGAGTATTACTGGCAACAGGTAATGATGTTCGCGCAATTGAAGCTGCCTGCGGAGTCTGGGCTAATAACAAAGGCCATTACCAGAGTCTCAGTAAATGGACAGTCGAAAATGACAAATTGCTTGGAAAAATTGCGTTACCCTTAGCAATCGGAACAGTTGGTGGCTCCATCAGCGCCCGCAAGGATGTTCAACAAAACTTTCGGCTTTTGGGTAAGCATATTTCAAGTGCGGAATTGGCGAATGTGATTGCTGCAATCGGCTTGGCCAATAATCTGGCCGCTCTTTTAGCAATTGCGACTAAGGGAATTCAAGCAGGTCATATGAAATTACAAGCCAGAAACATCGTTGCTAATTTGGAGGCAACTGCAGAAGAAAAAGAGCAGGTAAAGGAAAGAATGTCTGCTGCAAATAAGTATTCTGTAAGTGATGCTAAATGTTTTTTGGCTAAGATAAGAGAGGAAAATAATGCAAGTAGGAATTGACAGAATTGGTTTTTATACGCCGAATAAATACGTTGATATGGTTGATTTAGCACATGCTCGCGGTGAAGATCCCAATAAATTTTTAATTGGAATTGGGCAAAGTAAAATGAGCGTTGCGGACCAGACGCAAGATGCCGTTTCAATGGGGATTAATGCTACTCTGCAGTATCTTGATCAAATTGAACGCAACAATGTTGGGTTATTAATTATTGGAACTGAAAGTGGTGTTGATCAATCAAAGTCAGCGTCATTATTTGTGAAAAGTGCGCTTAAGCTTAACCCAGATGTTCGCACTTTTGAAGTTAAAGAAGCGTGTTTTGGTATGACCGCTGGAATTATGATTGCACGTGACTATGTTCGACTTCATCCGCATCATAGTGCGCTTGTTATTGGTAGTGATATTGCGCGCTATGGTGTCAAAACCGGCGGTGAGGTCACTCAAGGAGCTGGCAGCGTCAGTATGCTAATCAAGGCTGAACCGCAAATATTGGCATTAGAAGATGGTCATAGTGCATACAGTGCAGATATCAATGACTTCTGGCGTCCCAATGATTCGGCCGTGGCCCTCGTTAATGGCAAGTATTCAAAAGAAGTTTACTTGGACTTTTTCCAGCGTACTTTTAAATCCTATCAAGAAAAAACAGGAATAAAGACAAGCGCATTCTCGGCCCTAATTTATCATTTACCATTTGTTAAGATGGGTTATAAGGCCAATCAACTTGCAATCACAGGGCAGGACGCAAGTACGACCAAGCACTTAGAAGAAAACTTTACGGCTTCAGCTAAATATAGTCGTGAAGTTGGTAACATATATACGGCCTCGCTTTATTTAAGTCTGTTAAGTTTGCTTGAAAATGGTTCGCTTGAACCTGAGGCATTAGTAGGACTATTTTCGTATGGGTCAGGTGCGATGGGCGAATTTTATGCTGGTCGCGTTGTGGCTGACTATCAAAATGTCTTAGACGCAAATGCTACCCAACAAATGCTTAAGCGGCGGCAAAAGCTTACCATCGCCGATTATGAACAAATTTTTAATGAGGCATTGGTTTTGCCGCAAGATAATATTGAACTTAATAGTGACGAAGAGCCCGGTTACTGGTATTTTGCCGGGACAAAAGATCACGTCCGGCAATACAAGCAAAAATAACGTGGTGCTTGGATTTAAACGCTAAAAATTAATGTAATAAACAACAGCAGTTGTCAAATAAAAACCGCCTTGCCACAAAAGCAAAGCGGTTTTTATGTCAGTTTAATTAAATTGTTTTCGGGAACAATTTGAATGCCGTAAACATTAATTCTTTCTTGCTGGTCAATGATATATAACGGAATATTGCGACCGTGAAGGTTTTTAACCAGTTTGGTCATTTTGGCTTTAGTCATCGGCTTTTGACCAGGATAAAGTAAGCATGCACTGCTTGAAATTTTAAGTTTTGCCAAGGGTTTGATTTGCTGATGAACTGTTAAAAAGATGTTGATTTGATCATTCAAATCATTGGTGAGTTGCAATAAATCTATTAATCTCATTATAGTCATTCCTATACAACTTAAAAGTGTTATACTATTGATATTAATTTTTTGAAAAAGGTGGCTTTATCGTTGAAACAATTAAAGCACAAAAAGCTTTTGCTTGCACTGATCGTTATCATTTTGCTAATTTGCATCGGATTTGTTAGTGCAGGATTTTATTTCTTTAAAGTGGCTTGTGTGCCTGGTCCCAAGAGCTTCTTAAGTTCTTCAAGTAGCAAACTGACTAAGTCGGATCCACTTTATCATGAAAAGAAATGGTTTAGAGATTCTACGAAACAAAAGTGGCATATTAAATCAGCAGATGGGCAGTACCAGTTAACGGCAAATTACCTTCCATGTCATAATTCTAACAAAACAGTAGTTGTTTTACCGGGTTATATGGATACAAAAGAAGATATGGGTGAGTATGATGCACTATTTCACAAAATGGGGTATAACACGTTAACGCCTGATCCACGTTCTCAGGGACAGAGCCAGGGAAAATATATCGGTTATGGCTGGCCTGAAAAGAATGATGTAAAAAAATGGATTGAATTTCTTTTACAGAAGAAAGGCCAACAACAGCAAATTGTTGTTTACGGTCTAAGTATGGGTGCTGCTACCGCGATGATGGTTAGCGGACTAAAGCTTCCGCACCAAGTAAAGGCTTTTGTCGAGGACTGTGGTTATACCAGCGTAAAGGATGAAATTGAGCACGAGGCAAAGGCTTTGTATAATATGCCAGCTTTTCCACGTTTTCCTTTAGTTGAAATCCTAAGCGGTATTAATAAAATGAAGGTTGGCTATTTTATGAAAGATGGTTCAAGCATCACTCAGCTCCACAAAAATCACCGGCCAATGCTATTTATTCACGGTGATCGAGATAAATTTGTTCCAACAGAAATGGTGTACCAAAATTATCGTGCGACAAGAGGTCCCAAGAAGTTATGGATAGCAGCGGATTCTGCTCATGCCAAGTCTTTTGCCAATCATCCCAAGGCATATCGTAAACATATTGAGAACTTTTTAACAAAGTACGTTAAATAACAGGCAAAAACTTTGCAAGCGTTTGCACAAACTGCTATGATGTAATTGTGGTTAGGGGTAATGACGTAAACAAGGTTTTATCTCCATAATTTGTATATTGTCAAAGTAAAGTAAAAAATATGTAATGATATAATTTAATTTTTCTATAGTTTGGAAAATTAGTGATTTTCAAAGATAAATGTTGGCTGCTCAGACCGCTATTAATATCAGTCATTATTTACCATTGTATCTACAACACAGTAATATGCCTCATCCACTAACAAAAATAGTTGTCGCATTGCGACAACTATTTTTTATTCGCTGATTTTAGCGCAAGGTTAATTTAACGACACATTCACAACGCGGAGTTTGTGGCAGCATATCAACATTTTCGATTAACCGCACGTTATAAGCTTCACTAAGTAAAACTAAATCCTGGGCTAAAGTTGAAGGATTACAAGAAATATACACAAACGTTTTAGGTTTAACCTTGAGTAAAGTCTTAATTAACCGTTTAGCCAGACCAGTTCTTGGCGGGTCGACGATTAAAGCATCAATTGGAACACCATTTTGCTCTAATTCAGGTAGTACCTTTTCGACACTTCCCTGAATATAATTAGCATTTTTTAGATGGTTCAATTCAACGTTATGATTGGCATCAGCAACCGCCTCGCCAATAGTTTCGATTCCGATAACTTGCTTAACTTGGTCTGCCGCTAATATTCCTAACGTGCCAACGCCACTATAGGCATCAATTAAAGTGTCTTCAGGAGTTAAGTCTAAAAACTTGAGGGCTTTTGAATAAAGGGTGGCAGTTTGAACCGGATTTAGCTGAAAGAAGGCGCGCGGCGAAAGAGCAAATTGTTTACCTAATATTTCATCAATAATTTGGTTTTTGCCGGCAAGTTTTTCAGTCTTATTACCCCAGACTTGCGGATTGCGCCAATCAGTCTCATTTTGGTAAACACTCACGACATTTGGTAATTTCATAATTTCACTGCTTAGTTCAAGCAAGTTTTTAATTTTATGACCAACAGTAATTAGTGTTACTTGAATTTCTTTAGTGGCTTGAGCTTGACGCACAACTATTGTTTTTAACCCATCAGTGTGGCGGTAAGGGTCTGCAATGGTAACATGCAAGCGCTCAGCTAATTCCTTAATTTGCCGTTCTGTTTTTTGCGTTGCCACGCTTTGAGTAGGCATAACTGGTAAGTCGTATAACTGGTGCGAGTTTGGCGCAAATAAACCCAATTTGGTTTTGCCGTGGTCGCGTTCAATTTGATATTGGGCCTTATTCCGGTAGTGCCAAGCATCAGGCGCTGGTATAGTCTTCTTAACCTTATACTTGCTAAAACCGCGGGGATGATATTTTTTTAGTGCTTCTAGCACGTTGTCACGTTTAAATTCGAGTTGCTTGTCGTAAGATAGGTGAGCCAATTCAAGTCCGCCGATTGCAGGATCAACCCTTTTAGGGTATGCTACTCGGTCGGGACTTTTTTCTTTAATTCGGACAAGCTCCGCTTCAATGTAGTGCGGGTATTCCTTGTTAATTTTGGCTACTACTACTTCTTCAGGTAAAGCACCAGGAATAAAAATAATTTTCTTACGGTAATAGCCAATTCCTTCACCGTTTATTCCTAAGCGTTTAATAGTAATGATAACGTCTTTTTCTTTAGTTTCTTTTTGGTTAAATTTTCGGTACATTCTTTTTCTTTCTACAATTAAAACGTTAAAATGATAACAATTTATTGTACTACCTAAGAAAAGTTTTTAGCAAGAATGAAAGAAATTTGCTAGCATGGACATAGACTAATAGAAAGGTGAACCAACATGCCAATAATTACTAAGGTTAGCAGCCAAAAACGTCCTGGACGCTATAACATTTTTTTGGATGGTAAATATGCATTTTCAGCCAGTGAGCAAACCGTTGCGGAATATGTGCTCTTAAAGGGGCAGGAACTAACTCCGGAAAAAATAGCAGAAGTTAAGCAATATGATGCAGATGCCAAGGCTACTAATTTAGCTTCACGGTATTTAAATTACGAGCCGCGAACGGTCTTTGAGGTTTTGCAATATTTACAGCAACATCAAATTGATGATGAACCTGCACAAAATGCAGTGGCTCAACTGACCGAAATGGGCTTTTTAGATGATCAAAAATATGTCGAATTAACCATCAGGCAAAATCTGCGCATAGGAACCGACGGCCCGCTGAGTTTAACGCAAAAACTGTTGAAAAAGGGAGTGGATCCCGAACTAATTCAGGTAGGGTTAGACGAAATTGCCGATGAAGAGTGGCAAGATGCAGGAATGCGAGTCTTAAAGTCAATGAAAAGCAAGGTGGGGAAGCTGGCTCAGCGCGAACTTGAGCGCAAAATGCGTACGAAACTTATGAGTCATGGTTTTTCTAGTGCATTGGCCGGGGAAATTATTGCCAGTCTTGATCTTGAACAAAATGATGAGGAACAATTAGAAGCGCTAAAAAAGCAAGGCGTGAAAGCTTATAAGCGCTTTCGTCGTTTACCAGAAAGTGAGCGTCAAGCAAAAATGCGGAATTATTTGTTTACACATGGCTTTTCTAGTAGTGAAATTGATGCCTTTTTAGCGGGAGAGATTATTCCGCTTGATGAATTAGCTGAATATTAGGAGTACTTATGCAAAAATTACAAGAAGAAATTACCTTTGTTGGCCGTCCTTTTTCTGATCAAATGATTGATGAGCAAAAGACATATAATAACTGCAACATCGAGCTTGAACAAGATCAGCAGTTTCAACAATTTTTAACGGATAATGAACTAACCAATCGTAGTAGCATGGTAGTTTTTGGACCAGAAAATTTCATGTACTGGTATGGCGTGCTCACATCAGAAGTAACTGAGCTGCCACAAGGATTAATGAAATTTACGCTCCCTAAGGCTCAGGTAGCGGTTGAGGAACGGGAACAGCAAAATCAATCCTTCTTTGCCCAGCCCTTAAACATGGTGATTCCGCAGTTTCTTCAAACTGTGCGCGAACAAGGAATTCAAACATATGAAAACCCTGGGGACAGTTTGACACCTTATTTTGTACAAAAGCTTGATTTAGAAACAAAAAAACTGACCCAGATGCTCTATTTGGAAGTCAGTCAGTAGATATTAATGCTGTTTAGGGTCGATTGACAGATTATCATATTCAACATAAGCGCCCAAGCAGGTTGATAATAGCATGATTAAAAAAACAATGCCCACGGATTTACCAACAATTTGGTCTAGGGTAAGAAAAGCACGCACGACGAAAGTGGCGGCAAAACAAAGAATAAAATCTAAGATAACGTTTGCCATTTGCAAAAGAGGGCGCCTTCTAATACTGAAGAAACGTAAAAGCTGCTTTAAAATACCATCATCAACTTCAACAGCTAATAGGTCAACTGGACGCTGGATTGTGGCTTTAATTGCAAACATAATTAAGGCGCCAACGAAAGCCCCAATAGAAGTTCTAAATAAGTCAGCTGAGTGCAGGACTAAAGCATTATAGCCAATTCCAATTATCGTGAGGCTGCACAAGTAGGGGATTAAAAGTAAAAAGGTAAAAACAAGTAAGACATGACTTTTTTTCATTAAATAAACCTCATTTCTTACGTGCTATTCTAACATATCATGTGAGTACATGATATAATGTTGATATTAAATTTGTTATTTAAAGAAAGAGAGAAATTAATATGGCTAGCGACCCTGACAAGGGGAATTTATTTAATTTGTTAAAAAATAAATTTTCCCCTGCAAGTGATGAAGAAACTAAAGAGCATTTAACAGCGGAAATTAAAAACTTACACGATAATCACAAAGTAAGCGATACAGAATTTTCAATGTTAAACAATGTTTTGGACTTCCAGGGACGAATGGTTCGTGAAGTCATGGTGCCACGAATCGATGCTTTTATGGTAGATTATGGTGACAGCTTGCAAGATAACCTCAAGGAAATCTTGCGCGAGCCTTATTCGCGGATTCCTGTCTATCAACAAGACAAGGATAAAATTATTGGCGTTATTCACATTAGAACTGTTTTACGCAAGGCCTGGGAAAAGGGCTTTGCCAATATTACTTACCAAGATGTAATGAATCCACCGCTCTTTGCGCCAGAAACAACAGACTTAAGTGAATTGTTAGTTGAAATGCAACAAACGCAGCAACAGTTGGCAATTTTAACAGATGAATATGGTGGTGTTGTTGGTATTGCCACAATTGAAGACTTAATTGAAGAGATTGTGGGCAATATTGATGATGAAGTTGATCATACGGAAGTTTTATCTGAAAAGATTGCACCTAATAAGTATGTAATTTATGGTAAAATGCCCCTTGATGACTTTAATGATCAATTTGGAACCGATCTAGAAATGGAAGACGTTGACACGATTGCTGGTTATATGATTACCAAGTTAGGAATTATCCCAGCTAAAGGTGAAAAACTGTCTGTCAAATTAGATAACGGAATGGTATTGACAACACGCAGAATGATGCGGTCAAGACTACTCACTGTCTTATTAACCATACCGGATAAAGGGCAAAAGGAAGAAGAGCAGAAAAATTAATGAGTGAACAACTAACGGATAAAGTTAATAAAAGAAGAACATTTGCTATCATTTCGCACCCTGATGCAGGGAAAACTACGATAACGGAGCAAATGCTTCTTTTTGGTGGTGTAATTCGCAGTGCTGGTACGGTTAAGGCACGTAAAACCGGTCATTATGCGACTAGTGACTGGATGGAAATTGAAAAGCAGCGTGGTATTTCGGTTACGAGTTCTGTTATGCAGTTCGAGTACGACGGTAAAAGAATTAATATTCTTGATACCCCAGGACACGAGGATTTTTCTGAAGACACGTACCGGACATTAATGGCGGTTGATTCTGCCGTAATGGTAATTGACTCTGCCAAGGGTATCGAACCGCAAACAAAGAAACTGTTCAAGGTCGTTAAACAGCGTGGCATTCCCATTTTTACATTTATGAATAAACTTGATCGTGATGGTCGGCCACCGCTAGATCTGATTGCTGAACTTGAAGACCTTCTTGGAATTGAAGGAGTGGCAATGAATTGGCCAATTGGTTCAGGTCAAACACTTCAAGGATTATATGACCTTGCAAACAATCAAGTTGAACTGTATCACAAAGATGGTCCAGATCGTTTTTTGCCTTTAGATCAAGATGGTAATCTTGCAGAAGATGAACCACTTAGTCAAAATCCGCAATTCCAGGATACGCTTGGAGAAGTTGAACTTATCAAAGAAGCAGGTAACACTTTTGACCTTGCTAAAATTATCAAAGGTGATCAAACCCCTGTCTTCTTTGGTTCAGCTTTAACCAATTTTGGGGTTGAAACTTTCCTTAAGAGCTTTGTAAAATTAGCTCCGGCTCCGCAAGAGCACGTTGTTAATGAAGATCAAACGCTTGCGCCAGATGACGAAGAATTTTCTGGTTTTGTTTTCAAAATTCAGGCTAATATGAATCCCAATCACCGGGATCGGATTGCTTTCATTAGAATTGGTAGCGGTGAATTTCAAAAGGGGCTTGATGTCACTTTAGCCAGAACGGGGAAGCCAATCCGGTTGAATAATGCAACTGAATTTATGTCAAGTGAACGTGTCCAAGTCTCTGATGCAGTGGCTGGTGATATCGTCGGCTTATACGATACTGGCAACTTTCAAATTGGAGATAGTATTTATGCTGGCAAGAATAAAATTGTCTATCCTCCTTTGCCAGAATTTACTCCCGAGCTTTTTGTGCGGGTAACTGCTAAGAACGTAATGAAACAAAAGTCATTCCACAAGGGAATGACACAATTGGTTCAAGAGGGGGCAATTCAGCTTTACCGTAATTATCAAACTGACGAGTACATTTTAGGTGCCGTTGGTCAATTGCAGTTTGAAGTATTCAAATTCAGAATGAAAAACGAATATAATTCCGAAGTGGAATTAAATAGTTTAGGCCACCGGGTTGCCCGTTGGATAGATCCAGACCAGCTAGATCCTGCCATGTCGAATAGCCGGAACTTATTGGTTAAAGATCGGTATGATCAACCACTATTCTTATTTGAAAATCAGTTTGCTGAACGCTTTTTCCAAGACAAGTATCCAGATGTAAAACTAACAGAAAAATTGTAAACAAAAAAGAGAGACATTCGTCTCTCTTTTTTACTTGTCAATATGAATTTCGATTAAGTGTTGACTTTTGTCGAAGGTTACCACGTACGAAGGATCTTGCTCTTTGATTAATCGCTTAATTACAAATTCTGCTTCTTCCTTACGTATACGACGATCGTGGTTCTCCAAGGCAATTCCGATCGCATCATTACTTTCGGTATAGATGACAGAAGTATTGCCTAATGAATAAACTTTGACATAATTAACATTAGTCGAATTCAATTGACTGTGAACTAGATCCTTATAACTATTGGTTACATCTATTAAATGCATGGATTTCACCCGTTTCTTCTAGTAGTTCTTAATTTAGTATAACGCTATTTTAAACAATTTTCTCTATTAAAAAATAATATTTATTGTAATTTATCCAAAACTACTAGCTTAAATTAAAGTAATTAATCTTCGTCTGTTGCGCTATGCACAGATTCGGCATTATCTTGTTCACTAATTGTGATTTGCTTATCTGAGACACTGGCCAAAAGATTTTTAGCAGCTGGGTGATCTAGCTTATAATCAGCGACTTTATCTTCGATTTCTTCTTGAATAATTCGCCGTAAAGGACGTGCACCCATAGCAGGATTGTATCCATCTTCAACTAATTTTTCTTTAGCATCATCGGTAACAGTAATTTGCATTCCTTGATTCTTAACCATACTGTTAACTTCATTTAGCATTAAGTTAACAATCTTGATTAAGTCTTCCTTAGATAATTCATTAAATTCAATGACATCATCTAGTCGGTTTAAAAATTCTGGTTTGAAGAATTGGCTCATTGAATTTCTAGCGGAGTCGGGATGTTCACTAGAATTTTCAGCAGCAAATCCGACACTGGTTTGTTTAATTCCTTGACCAGCATTAGACGTCATAATAATGATGGTATCTTTAAAGGAAACCGTCCGTCCTTGTGAATCAGTTAAACGGCCATCATCCAAAATTTGCAAGAATAAGTTCATCACTGAAGGATCGGCTTTTTCAATTTCGTCTAATAAAATTAAACTATAAGGATTGCGCCGAACTCGTTCTGTTAGTTGACCTGCTTCTTCATAACCAACATAGCCAGGTGCTGATCCAATTAATTTTGAAACTGAGTATGATTCCATATATTCCGACATATCAAAACGAATCATAGCGTCTTCTGAACCAAACATTTGCTTGGCGAGTTGCTTAGCAAGCTCAGTTTTACCTACACCCGTTGGACCAACAAAGAGAAATGAACCAATAGGGCGGCCGGACTTGTTAAAGCCAATCCGATTTCTGCGAATTGCGCGGGAAACCTTATCAACCGCCTTATCTTGACCAATTACATGTGCTTTTAGATTTGAAGCAAGATTTTGTAGTTGGCTTTCTTCTTGTTTTTGTAAGTCGCCAACAGGGATGCCTGTTTTTTCTTCGACAATTTTGTTCATGATCTTGCTAGTAATAATTGGTGACTTATCAGGATCGACTTTTTGATCTTTCATCTTATTGTATTTTTCGATTTGATCACGATAATAAGCAGCTTTTTCGTAGTCCTCATTTTTAAGAGAATCCTGCTTTAATTGCTGTGCAGCATCAATTCGTTCCTTCATTTTATCCTTATCAACATAAGGAATTGTCAAATTCATGCGAGAACCAGCTTCATCAAGTAAGTCGATAGCCTTGTCGGGCAAGAATCTATCTTGAATATAGCGCTCAGATAATTCAGCAGCAGCTTTGATTGCATCATCCGTGTAGTGAACATGGTGATAATCTTCGTAGCGCTTTTGAATTCCTTTTAAGATTTGAATAGTCTCCGCTACTGATGGTTCCTTAACATCAACGGGTTGGAACCGCCGAGCTAAAGCGGAATCTTTCTCAATTTCACGGTATTCTTTTAAGGTTGTTGCACCAACAAGCTGCAAGTCACCACGAGCCAGTGCGGGTTTAATAATATTTCCAGCGTCCATTCCACCTTCAGCATTACCAGCACCAACAATTTCATGAATCTCATCAATAAATAAAATGATGTCATCGTGATCTTGCAGTTCCTTGATAAGTTGCTGCATACGCTGTTCAAATTGGCCACGAATTCCGGTGCCTTGAACAAGTGAAACAACATTTAATGAAATGATTCGTTTATCTTGTAATTTGGCTGGCACTGAACCGTCCACAATTTGTTGGGCCAAGCCCTCTACGACAGCAGTCTTACCAACACCAGCCTCACCAATTAAGACCGGGTTATTTTTGGTTCTTCTGTTTAAAATTTCAATGACACGCGCAATTTCTTTATCGCGACCAATGACGGGATCAATTTTACCTTTTTTCGCTAATGCAGTTAAATCAGTACCGTATTGATCAAGTAGTGAGCGTCCATTTCCACCGTTATTTGGATTACCAGGATTACCTGGGTTCATTCCCGGATTGTTAGGATTGCCATTCATTCCGTTATTGCCGTTACTAAAGTTAAATAAATCGTTAAAATCGCCAAAGAAACCATTATTATCATTACTCATATTAATATTTCCTTGTTGTTGAAGTTCTTGATAGCATTGTTGACATAAATTAATTTCGCGGCTTTGCCCATTGACCTTTGCAAAAAGGTGAATTGAGGCAGGTCGCTTTTGACAGTTTTGACAAAGCATTATGTTATACCGCCTTTCTTTTCAATGATTAAATTATATAATTAGCACTCGCAATAATCAAGTGCTAAAACTTAAAACCTTTTCTGTCGACATAGTAAATATGCTAAAATAAGCCTTAGCAATTTTTTTGCTAAGGATGGAATATGTTTTATAGAAACGGTGGTAAAGTTGGATTATCAAGAAATTCTGGAGCAGTTAGCAAATGGTGAATTGGATCATTATGAAGTTAAACCTGAAGAAGCGTTTGATTTTCAAGCTGCTTTAAGATCTTTTGGTAAAAGACAGAATATAACTGGAAAAGCCTTGCGAGGAGGCAAAATAGTTTACACGCAATCAAAGTCTGAACTTTAATGATGTAAACTGTTACATTTATGTTGTCTAATTCACAAAAAAATGATAGTCTAATACAGGAATAGGTATTTACTACCGGTTTGATTTTTTCAATTCAAAGGAGATATTTATAATGGAAAAACGCGATTTTCATGTTATTGCAGAAACAGGTATTCATGCTCGTCCAGCAACTTTGTTAGTTCAAGCTGCTTCAAAGTTTGGTTCAGACATCAACCTTGAATACAATGGTAAGTCAGTTAACTTGAAGTCAATCATGGGTGTTATGTCACTTGGTGTTGGTAAGAATGCCGATGTTACTATTAGTGCTGATGGTGATGACGAAAAAGACGCAATTGCTGCTATTTCTGAAACAATGAAAAAAGAGGGTTTGGCTGAATAATGACCAAGACATTAAAAGGAATTGCTGCAAGTGATGGTATTGCTGTAGCACCAGCCTATCTCTTGGTTGAACCTGATCTTACTTATACAAAGACGACAATTAGCGACGTTGACAGTGAATTGGCTCGTTACAAAAAAGCAATTGAAGTTTCAACTGCAGAAGTTGAGCAAATTCGCGACAGCGCTAAAAAGAGCTTAGGTGAAGATGAAGCCCAAGTCTTTGAAGCACATTTGATGATTTTGAATGACCCTGAATTTACGGGTGCAATTGAAAATGAAATCAAGGAGCAAAAGATCAACAGCGAAGCTGCGTTAGATGAAACTGCTCAAAAATTTATTACAATTTTTGAAGGAATGACTGATAACGCATATATGCAACAACGTGCTGCAGATGTTCGTGATGTTTCTAAGCGAATTATGGCGCACTTGCTTAACAAGGAATTGCCTAATCCTGCTTCAATTGATCATGAAGTTATCGTTGTTGCACACGACTTAACTCCAAGTGATACTGCGCAATTAAACAAAAAGTTTGTCAAAGGTTTTGTAACCGATATTGGTGGTCGGACTGCTCACTCAGCAATCATGGCTCGTTCATTAGAATTACCTGCTGTTGTCGGGACTGATTCAATTACTAAGGACGTGACTAACGGTCAAAACTTAGTTGTTGATGGTTTGAACGGTGACGCTGTAATTGAACCAACTGATGAACAAGTAGCTGATTACAAGAAGAAGAGTGACGCTTTCTTAAAGCAAAAAGCTGAATGGGAAAAATTAAAGAATGAACCTTCAGTAACTGCTGACGGGAAGAAATTCACGATCGCTGCTAACATTGGTACTCCAAATGATATGGCTGGTGTAAATGCCAATGGTGCTGAAGCTGTTGGTTTATACAGAACAGAATTTTTGTACATGGATTCTAAAGATTTTCCAACTGAGGAAGATCAATTCGAAGCCTATAAAGAAGTTATCGAAGGGATGCATGGCAAGCAAGTCATTATCAGAACCATGGATATCGGTGGTGACAAGCACCTCGATTACTGGGACTTACCTGAAGAAATGAACCCATTCTTGGGCGTACGTGCAATTAGACTGTCATTGCAAAATGAGGAAATCTTCCGGACACAGTTACGTGCTTTATTGCGTGCATCAGCATTCGGTAAGCTCGGAATTATGTTCCCAATGATTGGTACTTTAGCTGAATTGCGTAAAGCTAAGTCAATTTTGGCTGAAGAAAAAGATAAATTAACTAAGAAGGGCGTAAAGGTTGGCGAAAATCTTGAAGTAGGAATGATGATCGAAGTTCCTGCTGCTGCAGTTTTAGCTGATCAATTTGCCAAGGAAGTTGATTTCTTCTCAATCGGTACTAATGATTTGATTCAATACACAATGGCTGCTGATCGTGGAAATGATAATGTTTCTTACCTGTATCAACCTGCCAATCCTTCAGTATTACGCTTAATTAAGCACACAATTGATGCTGCTCATGAAAATGGCATTTGGTGTGGCATGTGTGGTGAAGCCGCTGGCGACAACACAATGTTCCCAATCTTGCTTTCAATGGGACTTGATGAGTATTCAATGAGTGCTACTTCGATTCTGCGAATCAGAAGTTTAATGAAGAAACTTAACACTGAGGACATTAAGGAATTAGCTAATAAAGCTTGTTTTGTTTCAGAAACTGCTGAAGAAAACGAGAAATTAGTTGACGAATTAATGAAAAAAGTGAATAATTAACTATGAAGAATGAAAGGGACGCATTAATAAATATTAATGGGCCCTTTTCGTTTTCTTTACCTTTTCTTGAGGAAAAATTCACAGTTTATTCACTTTTACAAGGTAACATGGAATTATAGATAGTATTACAAATATTGCTTACAAAAAGGAAGTAATATGATATAATACGAGTATTGAAACAATGTGTTCAAAGGAGCGTGAATCACATGGTAAATTTATACATATCTCCAAGTTGTACCTCATGTCGTAAAGCCAAGGCTTGGCTAAGAAAGCATAATATTGATTTTAAGGAAAGAAATATATTTTCTGAACCTTTAACCAAAGAGGAACTTATTCAGATTTTACGGATGACTGAGAACGGTACAGAAGAAATTATTTCTACACGTTCCAGAGCATTTCAACAATTAAAAGTTAATTTAGATGACTTATCGATTGATCAGCTACTGGATTTAGTGGAAAAGAATCCAAGCCTTCTAAGACGACCAATTATTATGGATGACCGTCGTCTTCAAGTTGGATACAATGAAGATGAAATTAGACGGTTTTTGCCAAGAAAAGTACGGCGTCTTGAACTCGAAGAGATGCAAAAAATCGCTGACTTATAATAGGTTAAGCAGTGAAGAAAAAAGCGTTGGTTTTTTAAACTAACGCTTTTATTTTATTCGTAAAATACGCTACAATATAACAAAGGATCTGATGGAGGTGAAGAACTCATGCAAGTAGAACATATTAATGAAAATACTATCCGCGTGAGGATTAATAAAGCCGAGTTAGAAAAGCGCGGTTTAAAAGTTCTAGATTTGCTGGGCGATAAAGACAAGATCCAACAATTCTTTTATTCAATTTTGGATGAAATTGATACTGACCATTCGTTTAGTCAAGATGCTCCCGTTACTTTTCAGGTAATGCCGAATAATGGTGGCTTAGATTTATTAATTACTAAGACTACTGAAAAGGATCGTGACAAGCTATCTAAGCTGTTTGAAAACGACTTTGGTGATTTGAAAAAAAGCAAAATTACTGACTCACGGCGCTCATTTCTTGATTTAGAAGATGATGACGCAAATAGTGCTGACACAAACGATTCTAACAAGCCAAAAGTTAAAAAAGATTTTTGGAAGTTGCAGAAAAAACAAGCTTACAGTTTTAATGATTTTAATGAAGTAACGGAACTTGCAGATAGCTTATTAGCCAGTGATCTTTCTTCAAGCCTTTATTTTGAACGTGGGTTGTTTTATCTTGATTTAGCATTTACAGATGAAAATTACGTTGAAATTAAACCAGAAGATGCTTGGATTATTGCTAACGAATACGGTACAAAAGTAAAAGCGACTGATATGGCTCGGGTTAGAACAACGGGTAAGTGTTTAATTGAACGTGATGCCCTTGGACAGTTACGTCATTATTTTAGCCATTTGAAGCACTAATAATTTATTTGAATAAAAAGTAAAAGGCAAGTGAATCTTGCCTTTTTTTGCGTACTTAATAATGGGTGAAAATTATGTATGCAGCTTTTTGGAATAATAAATTAGTGACCGCAATTGATGAAGCAGAAAAAGTGAAAAATGCACTAGTTAAAAAGAAGAAAAATCATTATTTTTGTCCGCATTGCTCTCAAGAAGTGCAGTTAGTGGTAAAGGCTGGTACTGCTTATTTTAGGCATCAACCAGGAGAGGTTAATTTGGCTGGAGAAAAAGATGAGCATGCACGAAGTAAGAACCTACTAAAAATTGCTCTTATGCAGGCAAAATTCAGTGCGCAAACAGAGGTAACTTTGGCTTCTGGTCAACTAAGGGCAGACGTTTTAGCAAGTCCCAGGTTGGCATTTGAAGTCCAATGTGCGCCTTTAAGCGAAGCAGAATTTAATCATCGCCATCTCTTATACAGGCAAAATGGAATTAAAGATATTTGGCTAGTAGGCAAACGGCATTATTTAACGCGAGAAATAAAAAAGTCACAACTTATTTTCTTTCGTGAAAATAAGTTGTGGCATAATTATTATTTTGAAATTAACCCTTATCAAAAAATTTTACGGTTAAAGTTTAACGTCCAACGTGAGCCTTTAACTAACCTTATCCAGTATCAGTCAACGAATTTTGCTTTAAGTAAAAGTGGACTACGGCAATTGTGGCACTTTCAGCCACAATTAATCACTTATAACGTTAACCCGCGAGCACAAAAAAGCTACTTGCAAACACAAATAATGCAAAAAAGCACTAAAGGCTTGCGCATTGCTGCTCAACTTTACCAAAATCACCTGACAATTGATGATCTGCCTAATTGGGTTTATGAACGATTCAGACCAGTAAAGTCACCCGACAACATCACATTATTCTTACATCAAGCGTAAATGTCGTGTTGGATAATAGCTATTTTCTTCTTTTGGTTCGTCAGGAATTTGATTACAAGCACTATTTTTGAAAAGTGCAATTAACTTATCATGAGCTACAATTCCTTCAAGTAAAATTCCGTTATAATTACCACTTTCATTAAAAATAATTGTTGTTGGTATATTCTTAACGTTAAATTTGCGGGCAAGATCTTTGTCTTGCTGAATGGAATCGTCAACGTATTTACTTATTTTAGAACTATTAATGCGATTAAAATCTAACCCTAAATCTAATGCTACCTGTTCAGGTAAATCCTGTGAGTAAACATTAAAATCGCCACTAACAGCTTTTTGTAAGCTAACTAAATAGCAACGTGCTTTTCTATTACCATATTCGAATTTAATTGCATGGTAATTACGTAATGCTTGATAAGAAGCCATTGTGTATTCCGGAATATCATTTATAATTTGTCCGCTAGTTTTTCTTCTAATGATGTCTTCTTTAATGACTTTCGAATTCGTAACGGGAATAAAATGAAAGCAGGAATTTATGTTGAGTTCGTCAATTGCGTCCTTGATTAATACTTCCGTATCATAACAATATAAACCAATGGGATTGACAAAAAGAAATATCTCAAACATGATCAGGCTCCTCCATAACTTGATTAATCTTGATTATTTAATTAAATATAACTCTACCAAATATCTATCCTATAACCAAAAAATATACTTTCACTTACATTTTACCACGATGTTTGAAAGCGCGTGCAATTTTTGCTTGGTTTGTATTAGAAAAGTTTTGCACGATATGATACTTATCTTTTAATTTTGCTAGAACCGCTTTAATTAGCTCAGGATCAGGATTTTCAATTTCTAATTCATAATCCTGATAACCGTCAGGGTATTGGCTTTTGTCAAAAGTTAACTCGCAATCTTGCGGACCAACTGCCAAAATTCGCTTGGTCTTACTGTATGTTTGCAGGTGTAATTGACTAGCAGCAGCGAAATGACTTTGTAAAAAGTGACCGACATTTCCACTGAAAGAAATTTCTTGCCGCTGAGCACTTTGCTTTATAAGATTTTGGGCTTGTTCAAGTGGCAGTGAATCATTAATTTCTGTTGCCTCATGAAATTTTTGTTGGACTGGGTTTTGGTGCGGAACTTTGAGTGTCTGTTCCGCACTATTATCAAAGAGCCGGATCCGGCAGCTGATATTATTATCCTTTAGTAAGCCATTGTTTGTGTCAAAGTAATAATTTTCCTGGGTAAAGCAGGTTTTGATATTAAAATCACCACATAGTTGTTGGTAAACTTGTTCAGGCAAAATTATTTTAGCTTCGATTTCATTATTTTTTGACATCCGACTATCCTTTTCTTTTCATAAATATTGATCAAGGCTTGATTTTACGTTAAAACGTAATTTAGCTTTAACAAAAGATAGGCCCTCATCAAAAAGGTGCATTTTCATGTATCTATTATCAGATTTGAAAAAGTACAGGCGTGTTAAGCATCGTTTAGCTCAGCTTGCATTGTCAAAAACACGTAGTCTGTTTACTCTTATTATAATGCATCAATGCTTACCATTTTGTACCTTTTTTACTTTAATAGTCAAAAAATTGGTTTGAAAAATAATAAAAAGGGACGATTAGGACTAATTTTTTGACACAGATTAATAAATTTATCATAATTTTAGATTATCGTTTATGTCGCGTTGCCTTAGTAGCAAAAAAAACAAAGAATACTGCAATCAAGGCATTTTGGTAAAAGCAAATACTTAACTTTTACATAATTAGCTTGTCTGAATGAAATTGCTATCATTTGTTTTATGTTAAAATGAATGTGCTGTAGAGAAAGGAATTATTTCTATGAATATTGACTGGGATAATTTTTTGTGGCCTTATAACGAGGCTGTTCGTGAATTAAAAGTAAAGTTTCGGTCCTTGCGTCAGAGTTTTTTGACTAAGGGTGAACACTCGCCAATTGAATTTGTGGTTGGACGAGTAAAAACAGTAGATTCAATCAAAGAAAAAATGGAACGTCGTGTGATCAGTCCCGATGTAATTGAGACTGATATGCAGGACATTGCTGGCATTAGAATTGTTTGTCAATTTGTTGATGATATCTATAAAGTAGTTGATTTGATCCATGATCGAGATGACATGGAAGTCTTAGAAGAACGTGATTATGTTAAAAATGCTAAACCTTCAGGCTATCGCTCTTATCACATGGTTATTTCCTACACCGTTTATTTACCCGAAGGATCAAAAAAATTATTAGCAGAAATCCAAATTAGAACTTTAGCAATGAACTTTTGGGCAACCGTTGAACACACCCTAAATTATAAATACCAGGGTTCCTACCCAGAAGACATTTCTAAAAGATTAAAGTCAACTGCAGAAACGGCTTATAAACTTGACGAGGAAATGTCCTTGATTAAAGATGAAGTTCAGGAAGCCCAAAAGATTTTTACCAAAAATAAAGGTAAGGAAAAATAATGAGGATTACAATTGCTCATAATAATAATGCAGAAACGCTTAAGGTTGTGGCGCATTTAAAAAATGCCCTCGAAGTAAAGGAGGGCGTTGTTTTTGATGCTAAATATCCTGATGTTGTAATAACAGTCGGGGGTGATGGTACTCTAATCAATGCTTTCCATCGGTATGAAAATCAAATCAGTTCAATTCGATTTATTGGCATTCATACTGGTCATCTAGGTTTTTATACTGATTGGCAAGCTCAAGACGTTGATAAAATGGTCGATGCCCTTTTTTTGCGTGAACCGGAATCTGCCAAATATCCACTTCTTGAGGTTGAATTAGTCACGGAGGCTAATGAGAAAAAGCATTATTTAGCTCTTAATGAATCTGCGGTTAAGCGTATTTCACATACATTAGAAGCTAATGTTTATATTGATGGGCAGCTGTTTGAAAATTTTCGTGGGGATGGACTTTGCATTTCCACGCCAACTGGTTCCACGGCTTATAATAAATCGCTTGGTGGGGCGGTGATTCATCCTCGGCTCAAGGCTTTGCAGATGGCGGAAATCGCTTCAATCAATAATCGTGTTTTTCGAACGCTTTCTTCACCAATTGTAATTGCCCCCGACCAGTGGATCACAATTGTTCCTAATTCGGCCCATTTTGTAATGACAGTTGACGGAAGCAAGTTGGACCTGCATAATGCTAAGAAGATTAATTATCGTATTTCCAACAAAGAAATTCGCTTTGACCGCTTCGGTCATACTCATTTCTGGTCACGTGTTCAAAGTGCCTTTATAGGTGGTAAAGATGACTTTATTTAAATTGACTGTACAAACAAAGGCTCCCAAACAATTAGGAGCTTTTTTAATGAAAAACGGGTTTTCCAAAAAAGCGGTAACCGATGCTAAAAACAATGGTGGTTTAATTCTAGTTAATCATAAACGGCGCTATACCAATTTTGTACTTCATCCACAAGATGAAGTTATTTTTGTCCCCGGCAAAGAAAAGGTCAATCCTTGGCTGCAGCCATCCTATCAGCCCATTGATATTGTCCAAGAAACTAACGATTATTTAGCTATTAATAAGCCGGCCGGCGTGCTTTCAATTCCTTCACGTTATGATGATAATGCATTAGTAAACCGTGTGCTAGGTTACTTTGACCGGCAAAAAATCCAAGGAAGTAAGCCTCATGTGATTACCCGATTAGATCGCGATACATCGGGAATTGTATTAATGGGCAAGAATGCCATTGCTCATGCGCGTTTTAGCAAGCTCAGTAAAGATGATTTTGTTAAAAAATATCACGCACTTGTTCACGGTAATTTTAAAGCCGATGAAATGTGTGGCATTATTAGGCAACCAATCGGCAGTACTAAAGAAACGGTCAAGCGTTTTATCGACCCTAACGGTAAAAAAGCTGTCACGGCCTACCAGGTTCTTAAGCAAGCTCCTGGAATAAGTTTGGTTGAGTTACGGCTATATACCGGTCGAACACATCAGATTCGGCTTCACATGCAGTCTTTGGGTCATCCTTTATTTGGTGATCCGCTATACGGTATTAAGGATGAGTTTAATCGGCAAGCACTCAATTGCTTTTACGTCTCTTTTCCTGATCCCTTTAGGGCAAATAAACGTGTGCAAATCAGAGTTCCTGATCCGCCGGATATGCAGCAATTATGGCAAAAGAAGCAAAAAGCATAATAATTAAGGCATAATAAAAAGAGTTGCATCAGCAACTCTTTTTTAGTAGCTTGATTTAGTTATTCACTGAATAGAACCCTCGTCCCTTCAGGTACATAGATATCTTTTTGAATTGGGGTTAAGCACCCATCTTTGGCATTACGCTTATACAAAGTTGCGTTGTCGGAGTTTTGGTTAGTGGCAACAACAAACTGTTCACTTTCATCCCAGTTAAAGTCTCTCGGAAATTCGCCAAAAGTCGATACCCGTTGACGTAATTGGAGTGTATGATCATCCTTAACTGCAAAAACAGTAATTGAATCATGACCACGATTAGAAACATAAATAAATTTACCATCGTGGCTAATTTTAATTGCGGCAGCACCATTGTGATCGGTAAAGTCGTCAGGAATAGTTGAATAAGTGGCAATACTTGTAAATGTCCAATCACTCTCAGAAAATTTAACAACGTTAACTTTACTTGAAAGCTCACCGACAACGTAAAAGTAATTACCATCAGGGCTGAAAACGATATGTCTGGTTCCGAAGCCGGGCTCATTTTGGTACTTGGCTAAGTGTTCCAGATGATTGTCTTGGAGACGGTAAAAGTCGACGCAATCATTACCTAAATCACAGCTAACCAGGTTTTTCTTCGGTGTTTGGTCAAAAAAGTGGGGGTGTGGTCCGTCTGCTTGTTCTGGCTTTGGGCCAAGAGTGTCGGCAGTGTGGGTAACGGAATCAATTAAGCTCAATTTGCCTTCGTCAGTATATGAAAAAACAGCTAAGACAGCGGTGTGATAATTGGCTGTATAGAGCAATTTATCTTTGCGATTAATGCCAATATAAGCTGGTGATGATCCAGGTGTTAAGTTTGAATCCTTTTCTTGATATGCGCCGTTAACTAATTGGAAAGCGCTAATGCCGCCTTTATCACCCGCATTATTAATTGTAAAAATTAAATCGCCATCCTGAACAAAATAAGTAGGGCCGCCGACCTTGATAACTTCTCTAGCGTCTCCAAGCTCGACTTCTAATCCTTTTTTAGAATTGTACAGTGGCAATTCATAAATACCAGTAGCTTTCTTTTTAGTATAGCCACCAATTAATAGCTTCATTTATTAAGCCTCCATCTCAAATTTTGTTTTTATTATATAATAAGATTAGTATAGCATGACATTTATTTGTAAAAAATTTGAATGGTTCGATCACCTTAAAAAGTGGTAAAGTATGGTATCGGATTTAACGATAAAAAAGTTTTTAAAATAAGAGGTACGCTGAATGGACGAAAATAAAATTCGAGAGCTTTATGCTAAGAATGATGTTTCTGAAGTTTTTACTAATTTGCAGTCCTCATCAGACGGATTAAGTTCTGAAGAGGCAGCTCGTCGATTACAAAAATATGGTTCTAATGAGATTAAAAAATCGCAGGAAGAATCAGAATGGAAAGCATTTTTCAAGAATTTTATCAGTATGATGGCTATTCTGCTTTGGATTTCCGGTGCGATAGCAATGCTAAGCGGGACAGTCGAACTAGGAATCGCAATTTGGCTAGTTAACATCATTAACGGATTGTTTAGTTTTTGGCAGGAACGAGCAGCTAAAAGGGCAACGGATGCCTTAAATAATATGTTGCCGACCTATGTACAAGTTATCCGTGATGGTAAAAAAGTTCAGATTGATTCCAAGACATTGGTTCCTGGCGACGTTTTTATTTTACAGGCAGGAAATTCAATTCCGGCAGATGCGCGCTTAATCTCTGCCAGTTCGATGCAGGTTGATCAAAGTGCTTTAAATGGTGAATCAGTTCCGGAATCAAAAACAACGGAATATGCCCCTGGTGAGGGTAGTTACGCTGAAACTAACTTGGTTTATTCGGGTACGACTGTTGGAGCAGGTACCGCACGTGCGGTTGCATTTGCTACAGGAATGAATACTGAATTTGGTAAAATTGCGCAGCTGACCCAAAAGCAAAATAAAGTCGATAGTCCGTTAACGCAGGAGCTTAACCGTCTGACTAAGCAATTATCAATTATTGCTGTTTCAATCGGAATCGTCTTTTTATTAGCAGCAATTTTCTTTGTTAAATATCCTTTCGCAAAAGCCTTTATTTTTGCATTAGGGATGATTGTTGCCTTTATTCCAGAAGGACTTTTACCAACTGTTACCTTAAGCTTGGCCCAAGGAGTTAAGCGGATGGCGAAAAAACATGCGCTGGTTAAGGAACTTAATTCAGTCGAAACTTTGGGTGAAACAACCGTTATCTGTTCTGATAAAACGGGGACATTAACCCAAAATCAAATGACTATTCACTACATTTGGACGCCTAAAAATGAATATGAAGTTACCGGTAACGGTTATGAAAATAATGGACAAATTGAGTTAAACAAAAAGCAGTTATGGTATGAAGAAAATCCTGATTTGCATAAATTAGTTCAAATTGCTTCTCTTGATAATGATACTGCTGTTCAGCCAAGTAAAACTAAGGGTGGAAAGCCCAAAATTTTGGGAACGCCGACTGAAGCTTCTTTGATTATCATGGCTGAAAAGGCTGGCTTTGATCGACAAAAGGTATTAGTTAAATATCCACGTTTACGGGAACTGCCTTTTGATTCAGATAGAAAGCGCATGTCAACGATTCATCGTTGGAATGATACCCAAAATATTATCTTTACTAAGGGTTCATTTAGTGATGTCATCAAGCAATGTGATCAGATTCAAGTTGATGGTCAAGTTCGGGCCATGACTAAAGAAGATCAGGATTTAGCCAAAAAGCGTAATGCTGGATATGCAGCTAAGGGATTACGAAGCATGGCAATGGCTTACCGCATCATTGATCAAACAACTGATGTGAATAAATTGACAATTGAAACAGCAGAAAATCATTTGGTATTTGTTGGATTGACCACAATGAGTGACCCACCTCGACCAGAAATATATAATGCTGTTAAACGTTGTCACGAAGCCGGAATTAAAATCATTATGGTCACTGGTGATTCAAAACTTACTGCCAAAACGGTTGCTGTGCAAATTGGCCTTACTTCTGATGCCGCTCGGGTTATTTCGGGTGCCGAGCTAAATACAATGAGTGAAGACGAGCTTCGTGAAGCCCTGAAAGGTGAAGTAATCTTTGCTCGGGTAGCGCCTGAACAGAAGTATAAGGTTGTTAAAACATTACAGGAAAATGGTGAAATCGTTGCTTCTACAGGTGATGGTGTCAATGATGCGCCTGCCTTAAAGCAAGCCGACATTGGTATTGCCATGGGAATGACTGGGACCGATGTTGCAAAAGATGCAGCTAATATCATTTTGACAGATGATAACTTTGCTTCAATTGTAGCCGCAATTGAGGAAGGGCGTGCCGTTTATAGCAACATCAGGAAATTTTTGACATATATTTTAACGTCAAATGTGCCAGAAGCTTTTCCATCAATCCTCTTCTTGTTATCTGGTGGACTAATTCCGCTGCCGATGACAGTTATGCAGATTTTAACTGTTGACTTAGGAACGGATATGTTGCCTGCTTTAGGATTAGGTGGCGAGCCAGTTGATCCCGACGTAATGAAACAGCCACCAAGAAAGAGAAACGAGCATTTGCTTAATCGAAGCGTAATCGTTAAGGCCTTTTTATGGTATGGCCTAATTTCAAGCATCATTTCAGTTAGTGCCTACTTCTTTGTTAATATGCAAAATGGTTGGCCACAAGTTCCTCTAGTTGGTAGCGGCTCAGTCTACATGCGCGCTACCACGATGGTATTAGGAGCAATTATCTTCTCACAGATTGCTAACGTTTTAAATTGCCGGACAAATAAAGTTTCTATCTTTAAGAAGGGGCTGTTTACTAACCGCAGTATCTGGTATGGAATTATTTTTGAAATTCTTTTATTCCTAGTTCTAACGGTTACCCCAGGCTTGCAACAGCTATTTAATACCACAAGATTATTACCAGTTGACTGGCTATTCTTATTCTGTTTGCCAATACCGCTAGTTTTAATCGATGAAATTAAAAAATGGGCTCTATACCACCGAAAATAATTGGAAATAAAGAAAAACCGCTTATATATTAGTTAAGCGGTTTTTGTTATGCTAAAATTAAATCTTAAGGAGCGTAACAAAATGAAGTGGATATCAACAATTACAAAAGTAGGTCAACAAGCCATTGAGCCTGAAGGCAATATGGTGATTTTATTTGGTGAAAACGTCACTAAAGATTTAGTTGACGTTTCGATTATTCAAAAATTTGATACTAAAACTCCTGTTAGTGGCTTTATTTTAAAAAAAGGCGATACAATTACAATTGATGGGCAAACTTATGTTGCTGATTATGTTGGAGCAATGGTTGAAAGTGACATGAAGGCCTTAGGCCATATAACGTTATTTTTCAATCAATCAAAGCCTAAAAATCCATTAGCAAATGCTGTTTACCTCACGTTTAGTGCAAAACAGACTATGCCAGCATTTAATGTTAACGATGACATTATTTATGAACATATTTAATTAGGATGATTTAATGAATTCTCAAGGAAAGCATAAAAAGCAAACTGTTTTTCAAAAATGGTTTCTAAATAATCGTTTTAGTATCGTTTTAGTCAATATTTTATTATTCTTCCTAATTATTTGGGTGTTTAATAAAATTTCATTTGTTCTGAATCCAGCTAAAGTATTTGTTAGTGCTATTTTGCCACCATTAATCTTGGCACTGATTCAGTATTATATTATGAATCCTCTGGTTGATTTACTGGAGCGAAAATTTAAAGTTCCTCGTGTGGCTACAATTATTGGATTATTCTTGTTAGTTGCTGTTTTGCTTGTTTGGACCGTTAATACGTTATTGCCAATAGTACAGGCACAAATTGATTCATTAATTCGTCACTGGCCACATATTTGGAATGATGCAACAATTGCAGTGCAAAACATGCTAAGCGACCCGCATCTGCACAGTGTGAAAAATAATATTAATGATGCAATTACACGTGGCCAGGACATGATTTTTAAATCTGGACAAAATACGATTGATGCGACACTTGATAACATCTCGTCTGCTATTAGCATCGTCACGGTAATCTTTATGACGCTGTTAACCGCACCGTTTATTTTGTTCTTTATGTTAAAAGATGGCCATAATTTACGGCCATACCTGATGCAATTTGCTCCTAAGAGATGGCAAGATGTTTTTGGTCAGCTGCTTTATGACATCAATTTTGCTTTGTCATCTTATATCCGTGGTCAATTAACTGTTGCCTTTTGGGTAGGAATTATGTTCGGTATTGGTTATAGTATTATCGGACTACCGTATGGGATAGCTCTTGCCGTTTTAAGTGCCTTTTTGAACTTAATACCTTATTTTGGAACTTTTATTGCGTTTATTCCTGCAATTGTAATCGGAATTATGATTTCTGTTCCGATGGTCATTAAGGTTTTAGTGGTCTTTTTCGTCGAGCAAACAATTGAGTCCAGATTAATTAGTCCGTTAGTCATGGGCAATAAAATGGAAATGCATCCCGTAACAACAATTCTTTTACTGATTGGTTCCAGTTCAGTTTGGGGACTGTGGGGCGTAATTTTTGGTATTCCAATTTATGCTATTTTGAAGATAATTACCATTCGCGTGTATAATTACTATCGCAAGGTTTCAAAAGTCTTCGAGGAGGATGAGACCACTTCCTTAACTGAGAAGGATAGTAATAAAAATAATGAAGTGACAAAGAAGTAAAAAAAGTGTGGTCACAAAGCCACACTTTTTCAATTAAGGAGAAAAAATTGACTAATCACGTTGTTTTATATGAGCCTTTGATGCCAGCAAACACGGGCAATATCGCCCGTACTTGTGCAGGCACCAATACTGTTCTTGATTTAATTGAACCATTGGGTTTTCAAATTGATAATAAAAAAATGAAACGTGCTGGACTTGATTATTGGGATAAAGTTGATGTGCGTTTACACGATGACTTGAATGCTTTTTTAGCTAGTTTGGGTCCAAATGATGAAATGTATTTGATTTCTAAGTTCTCTGCTAAAAACTACGCTGAAGTAGATTACACTGATTCAAATAAGGATTATTACTTTGTTTTTGGCAAGGAAACTACCGGATTGCCCGAAACCTTTATGCGCGAATATTATGATCGCAACCTGCGAATTCCTATGTCGGACAACATTCGGTGTTATAATTTGGCAAATTCAGTTGCAATTGTTTTACTTGAAGCATTAAGACAGCAAGGATTTCCACAACTTGAGACAAGTCATCACTATGAAAATGACAAGTTAAAGGATAATTACAATCGCCCTGAAAGATATGAGCGTAACCTAAAAGGAGAATAACAATGGAATTTAATAAAGAAACACCTGTTTTGGTAAAGAACTTTCACTATGATTTAAACGAAGATGCTGAGACTAAGGATGAAGTTAACTTCGGCCTGAAAAAAGTTGAAAAGCAAAATGAAGATGGCACAACTGATGCCGGTGAAGACGGTAACTATTTTGATATTACGGTTGTGTTTGACGTTGCTCCAGCGCCTGGCGATTTTTCGGTTAGTGGCATGATTAGTCAAATAGTTCAGATTAAGGATTATTTTGGCGATGGCAGTGACCTTTCCAAAGCTGACTATAAAATCTTAAGTCGTCCGTTAGTTGAATATATTGAGACTTTGACTTATGAAGTTACGCAAATTACGCTGGATGAACCGGTTAATTTGAACTTCCAAGCCAATTTTTAATTCTTAATTTGGTGCCGTTATGCCTAAGAAGAAGAAAAAAACAACAAAAGCGCGAAAAAAGACGCAAAATGCGGGCATTACCTGGGCGGTAGTCGGTCTTGTTGAAATAATTATCGTTTTCTTAGCGGTAGCTAAATTTGGTATTTTAGGTAAACAGATAGCCAACATTTTCCGCTTGTTTTTTGGTGATTCTTATTTGCTGGCTGCTGGATTATGTGCAATTTTTGGCTTAGTGATGTTAATTTATAATAAGCCAATGCACTTCAAGTTTAAACGCAGCTGTGGCTTATTTTTAGCTATTTTGGGCATTTTATTGATTCAAAGCAGTATTTACTTCGAACGTGAACTAGTGAATAACGCTTTTATGAATGTTTTTTGGCATGAAATGTCAGCCGAATTCGGTCGTGCTGCAATCACCAAGTCCGTGGGCGGCGGGGTGATTGGAGCAATGTGTTATCAGCTTTTTTACCCATTGCTCGGCCATATTGGTTTACGCGTTTTTGCCGTTTTATTTATCCCAATTGGCATTTTGATGTTTTTTGACGTGAAGTTTGTTGATGTAATTAATAAATTTCAAAAGTTTAGCCAGCTTTTTATCAGCAAAAATAAGGAAGCGGGAACTAAACTAAAAGATAAATACAGTTCGCTTCGAGAAAAGCAAGCCGAAAAAAAGCAGGAACAGCTGGCAAAGGATTTTCACGATCCGCTTTCTTCTGAATCACCTGTGTTTCCCAATGTTGATGATTTTACCGTCAAAAATGATACTGAAACGCAGGCAGATAATCAGGAACCGGATGAAGATATTTCCCAAACTGATTTTGCACTTGATGAAGTTACACCGCCTGAACCAGAAGAATCCAAAGAACAAGTTCAAATTTCAAGCCATGATGATGAACAACCCTCATTTGCTAATAAGACAAATTTTGAACCAGATGATAATGCTTTACCAAAATCTCATTCATTTGACGACGAAGATGAAAAAATGAAACAAGAACTCGGTAGCGTCGATCATGGTGACCTTGAGCAGAGCGCTACTTCAAGGCCTAAGGTGGAATATAAAAAGCCACCAATAACTTTGCTTGATCCGGTAAAAAACACTGATCAAAGTGCTGATAAAGCTTCAATTAGAAAAAATACACAAAAATTACAAGCTACTTTTAAAAGCTTCGGTGTGAACGTTATTATTAAACGGGCAATTTTAGGGCCAACAATTACGCGCTACGAAGTTCAACCTGCTGTGGGCGTGAAAGTTAGCAGAATCGTCAATTTAGCGGATGATTTAGCGTTAGCTCTTGCTGCCAAGGACATCAGAATTGAAGCGCCAATTCCAGGTAAACCATTTATTGGAATTGAAGTTCCAAATAGGGCAACTTCAGTGGTGGCATTTAAGGATGTTATGCAAAATCAGGATGCTAAAGCAAAAGCTGACCCAATGGAAGTTCCCCTTGGTAAGGACGTAAGTGGGCAAATCATTTCGGCTAATTTGGCCAAAATGCCCCATCTCCTAATTGCCGGCTCGACGGGTTCCGGTAAGTCAGTTGCCATTAATACCATTTTGACAAGTATCTTAATGAAAGCCACGCCAGATCAAGTTAAACTGATTTTAATTGATCCGAAGATGGTTGAACTGTCAGTTTATAATGGTGTTCCTCATTTGCTTATTCCCGTTGTTACCGACCCTAAGCTAGCTGCTAATGCCTTAAGCAAGGCTGTTAAAGAAATGGAACGACGCTATAAGCTCTTTGCTGCTAGTGGTGCTCGTAATATGGGCGAATTTAACGAAAAAGTCCGTATTAATAACCAGGATAAGACTAAACCCGTAATGAAACCATTACCTTACATACTGGTCGTAGTCGATGAGCTGAGTGATCTGATGATGGTTGGTGGTCATGATGTCGAAGGTGCAATTGTGCGGCTAGGCCAAATGGCGCGTGCGGCTGGTATTCACATGATTTTGGCTACTCAACGGCCTAGTGTTGATGTTATCACCGGTTTAATCAAGGCGAATGTACCTTCAAGAATCTCCTTTGCGGTTTCAAGTGGTGTAGATTCAAGAACTATTTTGGATCAAACTGGAGCAGAGAAACTCTTGGGAAGAGGGGATATGCTTTATATGCCTGTAGGAGCATCAAAGCCTGAACGTATTCAGGGTGCCTATATTGCATCTCATGAAGTGGAAAAAGTCATCTCTTGGGTAAGCAACCAGCAAAAACCTGAGTATGATGAAGGAATGATTCCGCAAAAAAATGAGGAAACTGCTGAAAATAATTCCGATGAGCCAGAGGATGAGTTTTACGAGCAAGCAGTTGACCTGGTAAGACGGCAACAGACGGCCAGTGTTTCGATGTTGCAGCGCCGCTTCCGCATTGGTTATAATCGTGCAGCGAGAATTGTTGATGAAATGGAAGCAAAGGGAGTAGTTGGCCCTTCAGAAGGCTCTAAGCCACGACAGGTGTTATTACCACCGTTAAAGGAGGATGACAAAGGCTAAATTTTTAAGAAAGTTTAGCATGTCTAATTTTTGTTCAGTTTTCCGAAAAAATAATGGTAAAATTAAACCGAATATGGACACAAAGTTGAAAATGTAGCGTTGTTTTAGCAATTATTATATAATTGCAGTACTGTTTTTGCTTGCTGGTTCATAAATAAGTAGTAAAAGGGAATGTTGTGATGCGACGAGCGATTGTATTTGGTGCAACCGGCGGAATCGGTCAGGCGATTTGTACTGAACTAGCACAATCTGGCTGGTCTTTATATCTTCATTGTCACACTAAGTGGCAAGAGGCTTGTCAATTGAGCCAAAAGCTAATGCAGCAATATCCAGAGCAGGATTTTATTCCAATTAGACTAAGTTTTTTAGCTGAAAATAGCGACTTATCAAAGTTCGTTCAAGACTTGTTACCGCTTAATGCCGCTGTATTTGCTCAGGGTATTACGGATTATCATTTTGTAAATGGGCAAGAGATGAATCAAGTTGACGATATGATTAAAGTCAACTTAACAACACCGATTAAACTAGCTGGACTTCTAGAGCCGCTTTTAACTAAAAATGATTTTAGTCGGATTGTTTTTCTGGGTTCAGTCTACGGCAAACAGGCTAGTGCGCTTGAAGCTGTTTATAGTGCAACTAAAGCCGGACTTACGGCTTTTAGCCAAGGATATGCACGAGAGGTGGCTTCAGCTAATTTAACGGTCAATGTTGTTGCCCCCGGTGCGGTTGATACGGCAATGAATGCCATGATTTCGGCGGAAGACATGAGCAAAGTAAAAGAAGAAATTCCTGCTGGGCGCCTCGCTAGGGGAAGCGATGTTTCCTACTGGGTCAACGTTTTGCTTGACAAACGTTCTAGTTATTTAACAGGTCAGACAATTTATGTAAGTGGTGGATGGCTTATATAATGGTAAAAGTAATTAGTAGTATATGTTATACTCAAAGTGTAAATTAGAAATTAAAAGAGGTAACTATGGCAGATATCGGAGACAAATTACGCAGTGCCAGAGAGGCAAAGGGACTTTCAATTGAAGATATTGAAAAAGCAACCAAAATTCAAGGTAGATATCTGACGGCAATTGAACAGGATGAATTTGACAAACTCCCTGGTGATTTTTATGTGCGTGCTTTTATTAGGCAATATGCGCAAGTTGTTGGTTTAGATGGCAAACAACTGCTTAGTGAATATCATAATGAAATTCCGCAGGCGGAACCTGAGGAATACGTTGAGGATTCAATTGATAATAAGAGTGAGGAAGTCCGCAAAACAACTAGTAGCAAAAAGAAACTTTGGAAAGAATATCTTCCCCGAATTATCGTTGGGGTAGGTATTATTGTCGTTATTTTGGTTTGTTACGTTGTTTATGCGCATTTTTCAGCTGGCAATAATCAGAGCAATAATAATTCTGCTAATGACGTATCGGTTTCTTCCGATAATACAAACAAGCCAAAAAAGCAGAAGAAAATTAAGAAGAGCTCTGTCAAAATCAAGGAATTGGCCACGGCGCAATACCGTGTTACTGGCTTAAAGAAGAACCGTAATTTGGTTGTTCGTGCTGGTGAGCAGGCTACTAACGTTTCTATTTCAATCAATGGTATCCACCAATTTTCACAGGTTTTGAACCCTAATCAAAAGCATACTTTGAATTTACCAACTACTGCTCAAACAGTAACGGTTACTTTTGGTAATGGTTCTGGAACATCCATTTCTTTTGGTGGCAAAAAAGTACCGTATGATACGCAAACAACTGGCAATACTTTAACCTTCTATATTGGTAAACAACACCGTGTAAACCAATCTAATACGACTAATAATAGTAATTCGACTACTAATAATTCAACTACTGGTCATTCGGGGACAACTACCAACCAGCAACAGAATCAACATCAAAATAGTGGAACTACAAACAACCAGCATACTGGTCAGACTAATAGTCAAACTGGTGGCCAAGGTGGTCAAACCGGCCAACAGACTGGACAAGCAAATAATAATGAACAGAGCGGTGAAACCACTCACTCTGATAGCTCTTCAAGTAATGGTACTGATGGGAGATAAAGAGCTATTCAATTAGGAGGAAAAGTAAAGAATGAATTTACCCAATAAATTAACGGTTTTTAGAATTATTTTAATTCCGGTATTTATGTTAATTATAATTTTTGGCGGTGATGCCAGTACGCAAGTTGCTGGAACAACTGTCTACTGGAAATTAGTTATTGCTGCGATTGTTTTTGCGGTTGCTTCGGCTACCGACTGGTTTGATGGTCACATTGCCCGTTCACGCAATTTGGTAACTAACTTTGGTAAATTTGCCGACCCGTTAGCAGATAAGATGTTAACGATGACAGCATTTATTATGTTGATTTCCTTGAAATTGGCACCAGCTTGGGTTGTTGCCATTATTGTCTGCCGTGAACTAGCAGTAACCGGATTACGGTTAATCTTAGCTGAAAACAAGGGCCAAGTGATGGCAGCAGAAATGCCAGGAAAGATTAAGACCACGTGTCAAATGTTGTCAATCATCTTTTTATTGATCGGTGACTTCTACCATATTGGTACGATTTTACTTTACCTTGCGCTAATCTTTACCATCTATTCAGGATGGGATTACTTCCACAGTTCATGGGATGTATTTAAAGGGTCAATGTAAGTTTATGAGAATTAACTAAAAAACACCAACTTTGTTGGTGTTTTTTGTTTGCTCTGATATCGCCATTTGACGTTCTCATTTGCCAAGCTCAGTTTAACTTGTTAGGATTAAATTAGAAATAAAATTGAAAAAGGGGGAATTTTATGGTAAAGGAAATACCAATGGTTGAATTTAAAAATGTGACTAAGATTTATCCGAAGTCAAAACAACCAGCAGTTGAAAATATTAATTTCAAAATAGATAAGGGTGAATTTTGCTGTTTAATTGGTACCTCTGGCTCAGGAAAAACCACGTTAATGAGAATGATTAACCGGATGAATAGTATTACTAAGGGCGAGGTTTTAGTTAACGGTAAAAACGTGACAGAATTTAACCCGGTAAGTTTACGCCGGCGAATAGGTTATGTCATTCAAAATAATGGCTTAATGCCACACATGACAATTAGGGAAAATATTGTTTTAGTACCTAAATTATTAAAATGGCCTAAAGAAAAATTAGCTGAGGAAGCTAAACGATTAATCAAGATGGCAGAATTACCGGAATCATTTTTGGATCGCTATCCGGTTGAATTGTCAGGTGGACAGCAACAACGAATTGGTGTTGTTCGGGCATTGGCTGCAAATCAAAATTTAATTTTAATGGATGAACCTTTTGGTGCACTTGATCCGATTACTCGTGAAAGTTTGCAAACACTGGTACAAAATTTACAAGTGCAATTGGGCAAAACGATTGTTTTTGTAACGCATGACATGGACGAAGCTCTCAAATTGGCTACTAAAATTGTCGTTTTGCATGATGGACAACTTATTCAGGTAGGAACACCTGAAGAAATTTTGCACCATCCGGCAAATGACTTTGTTAAGAGCTTAATTGGTGAAGAGCGTCTGTCAGAAGCAAAATATGAAACGGTCAAAGTTAAGAATGTGATGACAGCTCCTGTCAAAATTAATTTAGGTGCATCGCTTACTGATGCGTTGACCATGATGAAAGAACACCGCGTTGATACCTTACTGGTAGTTGATGATGATAATCACTTAAAAGGCTATATTTCAATTACTGACTTGCAGCGTAAGTATCCTGAAGTAAGTACTGTAAGTGATATTATGTTGCCAGTTACTGCTACTGTGGAATCGGATGAATATTTGCGGGATAACTTTAGCCGCATTTTAAGTCGCAATGGGCAATATATTCCAGTGGTTGATTCTGCTAATAAATTAGTTGGAATCGTCACTCGCTCTAGTTTGGTAAACGTTGTTTATGAAAAAATTTGGGGCGACAAGAGTACGTTAAAGACGCAGACTGAAAAGAAGGCGAATTAAAATGTCAGCTTTTATGGCTCAGCACGGTTCTGAATTGTTAGTTAAAACCTGGCAGCAAATTTATATTTCTGCAATTTCGCTTGCACTGGGAATAATTGTCGCAGTTCCTTTAAGCGTCATTTTAATGAAATTTCCGCGAACAGCAAAAGTTGTAATTGCGCTTGCCAGCATGTTGCAAACAATTCCGGCACTAGCATTATTAGCAATGATGATACCCTTCTTTGGTGTGGGCCGAGTGCCAGCAATTGTGGCTTTATTTCTTTATAGTTTAATGCCAATTTTACGTAATACTTATGTCGGCTTGATGGATGTCAATGCGGATACGGTCGATTCAGCTCGTGGGCTTGGCATGACAGAAATGCAATTGATTTTAAAAGTAGATATTCCATTGGCAATGCCAGTGATCATGGCTGGAATCCGTTTATCAGCCATTTATGTGATTGCTTGGGCAACTTTGGCTTCATATATTGGTGCAGGAGGCCTAGGTGATTTTATCTTCAATGGCCTTAGCTTGTATCAGCCCGACCTAATTTTTGGTGGTACTATTCCGGTAATTATCCTAGCTCTGTTAACAGATTATTTACTAGGTAAATTGGAAAAAAAGATCACGCCAAAAGGCATATAGGGAGGCTAACATAATGAAAAATTGCTTTAAAAAATTAACATTATTGATTACTGCTTTTTTGGTTATGCTGGCTACCAGTGGCTGCGGTTTACCAGGATTATCTGACAGTCAAGGAAGTAACGAAAATATTAGAATAACTGCTTTAACAACGACTGAATCGCAAATTGTTGCTAATATTGTGGCGCAACTTATTGAACACGAAACGCCATATAAAACTTCGATTGTAAATAATTTGGGTTCGGCACCTATGCAGCACCAAGCGCTTTACCGCCATGATGCCGACATTCAGGCAGCAGCCTATGATGGTGGTGAACTAACTGCCAATTTGTTATTACCGGCAATCAAAGATTCAAAAAAGGCTAATAATACGGTTCGACGCGAAGTAAAGAAGCGGTGGGATCAAACGTATCTTCATACTTATGGCTTTGCCAATAATTATGCATTCATGGTTAGGGCAAAAGATCAGAAGAAATATCACCTGTACAATATTTCAGATCTAAAAAAGGTGCAAAATAAGTTTTCCTTCGGGGTTGCATCTGAATGGGTTAATGCTCCAGGAGTCGGCTATCCGGCTTTTCAGACAGCTTATGGTATCACTTTTGCCAAAGCCCATCCGATGAACATCGGGTTAGTTTATTCAGCTTTAAAAAACGGCAAAATGGACGTTATCTTAGGTTATTCAACCGATGGCCGAATCGATAGTTATAAGCTGCACCTGTTAAAAGATGATAAACACTTCTTTCCACCGTATAATTGCGGCATGTTGATTAATAACTATGTTTTGCGCGAACACCCGGAATTAAAACCACTTTTAGAGCGGTTAGTAGGTAACATTAGTGTTCATGATATTCGTAAAATGAATTATGACGTTGATGATAAGCTGCTTGAACCGTCCACGGTGGCGCACCAATTCTTAGTAAAGCATGATTACTTTAGAAAGGAGAAATAATGGCTAGATTATCTTTATGGCAGCAATTTATTTATTATTATCAACATAATGGCTTTTATGTGCTTGAACAGTTTAATCGAACTTTCCTAATTTCGATTTATGGCGTGTTATTTGCGGCCATTATTGGAATTCCGTTAGGTATTTTTATTTCACGTAATGCCCATTTAGGTGATTTTGTTGTTGAAATTGCTAACTTTATTCAAACTATTCCTTCGCTGGCATTACTGTCAATTGTGATGATCGGCTTGGGATTAGGCGTGATGACGGTCATTTTTACTGTTACGCTATATTCTTTGTTGCCGATTATTAAAAATACATATACTGGGATGCGCAGCGTTGATAAAAATGTAATTGATTCTGGTAAGGGCATGGGGATGACTAAATGGCAGGTATTGCGCATGGTTAGATTGCCTTTGTCAATGTCAGTTATTATTGCTGGCCTAAAAAATGCGTTAGTTATTGCCATCGGGATTACTTCGATTGGTTCCTTTGTTGGTGCAGGGGGATTAGGTGATATCATAATTCGTGGTACCAATGCTACTAATGGTAGTGCAATTATTTTAGCTGGTGCGTTGCCAACGGCACTAATGGCAATATTGGCAGATATCATTTTAAATTTCTTGCAAAAATGGTTACAACCGAAAGGATTAAAAAAATAAAACAGCTTTTTCGCGTATTTAGTAGTGAAGGAACAAATTTAAACATTTGTTCGCTTATTCCTTGCAAATATACACTAAATCAAAGTATAATTAGTACGTACTAAATTGAGGACTATACTAGAGGAGGAAAAATACTTGGCCAAAGATGAGAAACAGGCTGCATTAGAAAATGCACTGAAGAAAATTGAGAAAAATTTTGGTAAAGGTGCTGTTATGCGCATGGGCGATAAGGCAAATACTAAAATTTCGACCATTCCATCTGGTTCGCTTGCACTTGATGCAGCTCTTGGAGTTGGCGGCTATCCGCGCGGAAGAATTGTTGAAATTTATGGGCCTGAATCTTCAGGTAAAACTACCGTAGCTTTGCATGCTGTAGCAGAAGTGCAAAAGCGCGGGGGAACAGCTGCCTATATTGACGCAGAAAACGCAATGGATCCAGCCTATGCAGAAGCACTTGGAGTTGACGTTGACTCACTTATTTTGTCACAACCAAATACAGGTGAGGAAGGCTTGCAGATTGCTGACACGCTGATTACTAGTGGCGCGATTGACATTTTGATAGTTGACTCAGTTGCTGCTTTAGTGCCCCAAGCTGAAATTGATGGTGAAATGGGCGACAGCCACGTCGGACTTCAAGCACGGTTAATGAGTCAGGCTTTGCGTAAGCTTTCTGGGAATATCAATAAAACCAAAACAATTGCTATTTTTATTAACCAGATTCGTGAAAAAGTTGGGATTATGTTTGGTAATCCAGAAACCACACCTGGTGGACGTGCACTGAAGTTTTATTCGACAATTCGGCTAGAAATTAGACGAGCTGAAAAGATTAAGCAGACTGGTGGAGAGATAACCGGTAATCGTGTCAAGATTAAAGTTGTCAAGAATAAGGTTGCGCCGCCATTTAAGGTTGCTGAAGTTGATATGATGTATGGTAAAGGGATTTCACAAAGTGGTGAACTTCTCGATATGGCAGCTGATAAAGATATCATTGCCAAGGCCGGTTCGTGGTACTCGTATAATGAAGAGCGAATTGGTCAAGGACGTGAAAACGCCAAGAAATATCTTGAAGACCACCCAGATATTTATGATGAAGTCCAACAAAAGGTACGTCAGGCATATGGCATTGATGAAGAATCTGTTGCTGAACGCGAAGATCCTGAAAAAATCAAAGCTAAGAAAACAAAAGAGACTGAGAGTAAAGAAAAGGAAGCTTCTGATAAAAAAGAAGCAGATAGCAAAAGTAACTAAAGTCGAAGAGATTAACCTTGACCTGTAAAATAGGTCAAGGTTTTTTTCTACTTAATTGACATCACCACCACGGTTCATTATTATTAATACTGTGTGAATAATCTTAAAAAAATAAAAAAAGGCGATAGTAATCATGACAAATACAATTTTGATTCCCGTCGCAGTTGCTATTATTTCAATTTTATTGGGAACAGGTATTGGATATGCTATTCGCAAGAATGGCTGGGAAAAAAGAGCGCAAAATGCTCAAAACGATGCCGACCATATATTAACCGAGGCAAAAGCACAAGTAGATGCTGCAAAAGCTGAAGTCAACGCACAAAAGCAAGCAGCAGATGCTTTAAAGCAAAGTGCACAAAACACGAAAAAAGAAAAAATTCTTGAAGCTCAAGAAAAGATTCAAGAATATCGACAAAAAGTTGAGGATGAGTTAAACGTCAAGCGCGATGCGATTGCACGTGATAATAACCGTTTACAGCAAAGAGAAGATACTCTTAATCACAAGAATTCTTTGATGGTAGAAAGGGAGGATGAACTCAAGGAAAAGGAAAAGCAGCTAGCTAAAGAGCAAACTGATCTAGATCAAAAAGTTCAGGAAGCTGATGAACTAGTTGAAAAGAGCCAGCAAAAGCTCTATGAAATTGCTCATTTAGATAAGGAGCAGGGTAAGAAACTGGTGCTGAGTCAATTATCAGATGAATTAGTCAAAGAACGAGCAGAAATGATTAGAAACAGTAATGAAGAAGTTCAAGCTAAAGCTGATCATTATGCACACAAAGTTATTATTGACGCAATTCAAAGCAGTTCTGCCGATACTGTGGCAGAAACAACGGTGTCGGTTGTAGATTTGCCAAATGAAGAAATGAAAGGACGAATTATTGGTCGTGAGGGCCGTAATATTCGCTCCTTTGAGGCACTTACTGGAATCGATTTAATAATTGATGATACACCGAAAGTTGTTACTCTAAGCGGTTTTGATGCAATCAGACGAGAAATTGCCAAACGAGCAATGGAACGTTTGATCAAGGATGGCCGGATTCACCCAGCTCGAATTGAAGAGATGGTTGATAAGGCACGTAAAGAAGTTAATGATGATATTTATGAAGCTGGAGAGAGTGCTTTAATGGAATTAGGAATTCATAAAATGAATCCTGAGCTTGTTAAAATTCTTGGTCGGCTAAAATATCGGACTTCTTACGGTCAAAATGTTCTTGGCCATTCGATTGAAGTTGCAAAACTAGCCGGAACAATGGCGGCTGAACTAGGTTTAAATGAGAAATTAGCGGTTCGCGCGGGATTATTACACGATATTGGAAAAGCCATCGATCATGATATTGAAGGGTCACACGTTGAAATTGGTGTGGAATTGACGAGAAAGTATCATGAACCAGATGTTGTTGTTAACGCAATTGCAGCGCATCACGGGGATGTGCCGAAGTTATCGTTTATTGCTGAATTAGTTGTTGCAGCAGATACGATTTCATCGGCTCGCCCAGGTGCCAGGAGTGAAAGTTTAGAAAATTATATTAGAAGATTGACTGAACTGGAAAAGATTGCTAATAGATATGATGGGGTTAAGCAGGCATATGCCATTCAGGCTGGACGTGAAGTTCGGGTAATGGTTGAACCAGAAAAAATTTCTGATGATCGCATCACGGTATTGGCACGTGATATCCGAAATCAAGTTGAAAAAGAGCTTGATTATCCTGGTAATATTAAAATTACAGTTATTCGAGAAAAACGAGTAGTTGCAGTTGCAAAATAAATAAAGGGTTGAACTTTTATAGTTCAACCTTTTTTGTTTGTTCTAAAATAAAACTAAAAGCATAATTGTTGGCGCGTTTAAGCATAAAATTGCACCAAAAAGCATATTTTTAAAAAATGAAAGGGTATACAATACGAACTAGATAGGAGGACAATGATGGATCAAGCAGTCGCTAAAAATCTAAAAGGCTTTTTGCAAGAACTAGGATATCCGTTTGATTCTATTTCAGCTTTGCTAGATTCTGGAAATATGACGCGTTATTTTAATTCAAAGTGGCTAAAAAGTTCACATTCATTTGCCATATTAGATCAAAAAGCAACTGATGAGCAGCTGTTAGCTTGTAGTGATGTAAGTAATATTTACCAATTTGTTCCTCCTTATTTTGCCGCGCTATCTAGTAAAAACGGGTTGCAGGCAATCGAACGGCTTTCATCATACGAGCAATTAATTGGGCCAATTGAGATTGGTACTTTCAAAGAGGGGGAAAAGCTAAGAGTTCATATAAGCTATTTAGATGATTCGCGGAAAAATTCAAGGTTTAGTCTATTGGTGGATCAAATCTCATTGATTAGTTTGCTTAGGACTGGGACCGGTAAGTTAATTAAGCCATTATCAATTGGCAGTAAATTTAATTATGGTAAGAAAATAACTGAATACTTAGGACTTAGTTCCCAAAGCTGCCATGATAATTACTTGGTTTTTAGTAAAAGCAATCTGTTAAAACCATTTTTAACCCAAAATGATATTATGTGGAACTTTATGGAACCAGGATTAAAAAAATATATCAGTGACTTAAAGGTTGATCCACCATTCAAGGCAATAGTGCAGAATACCTTGTTTAAACTAATTGCTGGCGGGAATTTTCAATTAAAAGATGTTGCTAATGCGTTAGAAATATCACCGCGAACTGTTCAACGATGGTTAAAAAATGAGGGAACAAGTTATAAAGAGCAAGTTAATGAAGTCCAAAAAATTTTGGCACTTAATTTATTACAGGATGCGACACTAAATACAGCTGAAGTCAGTTTTTTAGTCGGTTTTAACAATGTGACTACTTTTTACAAAGCATTTAAAAGGTGGACAGGGAAAACTGTTTTGAAATACCGACACCAAATGATTATTAATAAAAATAGTATTAATGCCGCTAGCTAATTATGCAAAAAGAGGATAGAAAAATGTTTTTGCAAGATAATGATTCATGGAATGCAGTTTATGATGTGGTTGTAGTTGGTTTTGGTGGTGCTGGGGCAACAGCAGCACGGTTTGCAGCGGATAACGGGGCCAAGGTTCTTTTAGTCGATAGCGCACCTGAAGGACATGAAGGTGGTAATACCCGTTATTGTGGTCAAATTGTTCAGGCAGGTTATGATTATGATCAATTGAAAAAGTATTACCAACAATTAACTGCCCCGCTTGATTTAGATGAAAAAGTTTTAGATACCTTTATTAAAGGGATGGTGGATTTACCGGCTTATTTTGAAAAATATTTAGGCGGAAAAGCCTTTAGTGTTCGCAAAAATCCGGGAAATAAGAACGTAGCACTTTTAGCATATATGATTGCTGAATACCCCGAATTTGATGGTGCGGAGACAAATGATGATCTCTTAATTCATGACCGAATTTTTGATGCAGCATTGTGGAAGAAACTACGGCAAAATGTACTAGACCGCAGTGATCAGATTTCGGTTTTATATTCAACGCCAGCTAAACACTTAATTCAAAATGAAACTAAAACAATTATTGGTGTTCAAATTGAAAATAATGGTCATTTGTTCAATGTTAAGGCTAAAAATGGTGTGGCTCTGGCATTAGGCGGCTTTGAAAACAATGACCAGATGATTCAAGATTATTTGGGAGAAACGAAACTTTTGCCATACGGCACTCTATATAACAAGGGCGACGGAATTAAGATGGCCATAGAAGTTGGTGCTGATTTGTGGCACATGAATAATTATGAACCAGGCGGTGCCGTTAATATTGCAGCGCTAAAAGGCGAACGTGCTCATAATATCATGGGCTGGAAAGCTTTGTTTGAGGGTTCATTAATTACGGTTGGTGATGACGGTACCCGCTATATTCCTGAAGATGATCCAACCCGTCATGGTCATCGCTATAACCATGGTTTATGGCGAATTCCCCTTGCTCAAATTCATCCGCATTTAATTTTTGATCAAAAGAAATATGACGAATTTTTGGCTGAAGATTTAGATAATTTCCAGCGCGAAGTTTTAAATAAAGTAGTTAAGTCTGACACAATTGCTGATTTAGCAAACGAAATCGGCGTTAAAGAAGAAACCTTACAAAACACACTTGAAACATATAATTTTTTTGTTGACCAAGGTGTTGATTATCAATGTGGTAGAAAGCCAGAAACAATGACTAAACTTTCCCTATCTGGCCCATTTTATTCCTTGAAACAGCAGCACACGATGCTTAATACTCAAGGTGGACCAAGACGAAATGAAAAGGCGGAAGTACTTGATACAGACCAGCAGGTATTACCACATTTGTACGCTGCGGGTGAGCTAGGTCATATTGGCGCTAACCAATATAACGGCGGCGGAGATATTGCCGATTGCTTGATTTTTGGCAAGATTGCCGGTGAAAACGCTGCTAAACCAAAGGAAAACGATACTGTGACTGGGGCAAGCGCGCAAGTAAACGAGCAGGTCGATTCGACTTCGTTTCCAGTTCCTCTTGCAGCTGAAAAAGATTATCCAATCAGTAAAAACCAATATATTGGCAAATCAAGTAGCGGAATGGGTAATGAAATAGTTGTTCGGGTAACCGTTGATGAGCAACAAAAACCGGCTAAAATTGAGGTCCTCAAGGAAAGTGAGTCACCTGATTATGGCGGTCAAGCAATTAAGCAGCTTCAAAAACAAATGGTAAAAGATAAGACTGCAAACGTTGATGTTGTATCTGGTGCTACTTCAACAAGTCGGGCATTTAAGGAAGCCGTCAGTGCTGCTTTAAAGCAGGCTAAATAAAATTAAAAGAGGCAAAAAATGGCTAATTTAAAAGACGGAATTTATCATGGCAGCGGTTCTGGCAATCGTGGCGAAGTCAAGGTATCCGTAACTGTAAAAGATAACCAGATTAAGGCAGTTCATGTTGATGATCAAAATGAAACCGAAGGTATTAGCACAGACGCACTTAAAAAGGCTCCGGAATTGATAGTGGCTAAGCAGTCTTACAATATTGATGCCGTAACGGGTGCTACGATTAGCTTTCAGGCTGTTGAAAAAGCTGTCAAGGACGCTTTGCTTAAAGCGGGAGATCCTAGCGGGCTTGATCAGAAGATTGATTTGCGAACAGCTAAACAAGAAGATAATGAAGATTATCGCTATCTTGATCCAGACAAAATCCACTTTGAAAAAGAAACTGAGGTATTAATAATTGGTGCAGGCGCTGCTGGTCTTGCAGCCGCTATTTCTGCTCGGCAAAAGGGCAAAGCGGTTATTTGCCTTGAGTATGCATCAAGCTACATGTTGTCAGATATGACTTTATCTGGCGGTTATTATAATGCAGGTGGCGGTACAAGTTTGCAAAAGGCCCAAGGAATTAAGGATTCAAAGGAAAATTGGAATAATTACTTAAAGGCAGTTGGTCAAGGGTATGAAGATCCTGATATGCGTGAAGTAATTGTTGAACACGGTGCTGAAGATTATGAGTGGTTAGCTAACGATGTTGGAGTTAACTTTCAGGAAGTTCAGCAAATCGGTAATGAAGAAGCAATGAAAAAGTATGCTGTTCCGGCAGCCCGTTCACACTTGACTGTTGAAAAAAGTGGCTACGGTCTTTCCAAACCTTTATTCAAGCGTGCTCAAAAATTAGGTACTGAGTTTATTTTTAATATAACAGCAGAAAGTTTAATTACCAATCAAAATAACCAAGTTATTGGCGTGCATACCAATAAAGGCAATTACCGCGCTCAAAGCGTGATTGTTGCTACCGCTGGTTTTTCGCGTAATAAGGAAATGCTCAAAAGTTTTGCCCCGGATTTTGCAGTAGGGGAATCATATGGCTCAATTAGGCAAATGGGCGATGGAATTCGAATGGGTGCACAAATAGGTGCCAAGCTAAAAGCTATGTGGATGCCGATTGCTAATTCAATTGGAACGCAATCTGGTGATAATGTTTGTATTGGACCTTTATGTACTGCTTGGACCAAGCCTTATATTTGGGTTGGTACTGATGCTAAAAGACATTTTCGGGAAGACATGTATTTTGAATTTGCTTCTAAAAAAATTGCCAGTCTGGATCAAGGTTTTGTGTGGTTACTTTTTGATGAGGGAATGGCAAATGAAATGCCGACAGCCTTTTCTGCCCCGGCCGCTTCGCCACATTTGAAACGAGAAGTTGAAGATGGCTATTTTAAAAAGGCAGAAACCATTAAGGCTTTAGCTGAACAGATTGGGTTAGATTCGACCGTTTTGCAGGCAACGATTACTAAGTGGAATAATGATGTTCTTAAAGGGCAAGATACGGAATTCGGCCGTGAAAAAGACTTGACGGCTTTTAAACCACCGTATTATGCTGCTAAATTAGCTCCTTCAACTCCAGATATGGCAGGAGGCTTAAGCATCAATCGGAGAGCTGAAGTTTTGGATAATCAAGATAGGCCAATCGCTAATCTATACGCGGCCGGCAGTACTACTGGTGGTTGGCGGGGCATGACTTATCCTGGCTGCGGCATGGGCATTACCAACGCAATTGTTTTTGGTCGTATTGCTGGTGTTAGTGCGGCAAATAATGCAACTAAGAAAGTCGATGCCAGTTCTGGTGCCTCGCAGCACGACTAATAATAAAAGTGGATTCGTCAAGAATCCACTTTTAAGTTAATCATTAATATTTAGTCGGTAAGCTTTTAATCAGCTTTGGTGGGAGTGATTTGTACATTTTTGATCAAGTCTGTATAATTAAAGCAACTAATTTATGAAAGTAGCCGACTATGTATAAAATTATCGTTGAATTATTTTTCTTAGTGATCATTCAAGCAGCAATCACGCCATTTATTCGTAGACTTGCCTTTGTTTTAGGGGCTGTTGATGTTCCTAATAAGCGGCGGGTTAATAAAAAGCCCATGCCCACTCTTGGTGGACTAGGCATTTTTGTTACTTTTAATATCGGGGCGTTTATTTTGCTGCGTGAGCAATTCCCTACACATGAGGCTTTTAGTGTCCTTTTGGGCTCAAGTGTTATTGTGTTGACAGGGATAATTGATGATATTCTCGAACTTAAACCGCGCCAAAAAATGTTTGGTATTTTTATTGGCGCCCTGATTATTTATTTCTTGGCCGGAATTAAGATGAACGTTCTCAATCTCCCGTTTGTAAATAAGCAGATTGATTTAGGCTGGTGGAGTTTACCAATCACGATTTTTTGGATTTTGGCCTTAACTAACGCCGTCGATTTAATTGATGGTCTTGATGGCCTGGCTGATGGTGTATCAATGATTTCGCTTATTACGATGGGGATTGTCGGCTACTTTTTCCTGCATACCAACCAGCTGTATATTCCAATTGGCTGTTTCATGTTAGCTGCCTGTTTACTCGGTTTTTTGCCGTATAACTTTCATCCAGCCAAGATGTTCTTGGGTGATACTGGGGCACTGTATATTGGTTTTATGATTGCTGTTTTTTCACTTAAAGGGTTAAAAAACGTAACTTTTATCTCAATGCTAGTGCCAGTCACGATTTTAGGTGTACCAATTACTGATACTATTTATGCAATGATTAGGCGTAAACTTAATAATCAACCAGTTTCGCAGGCAGATAAGCACCACTTGCATCACCAACTGATGAAAATGGGGTTAACGCACCGGCAGGCCGTTTTAGCAATCTATGCGATTTCGTTAATTTTTTCATTTATTTCCCTGCTGTTTTTATTGTCACCCGTATGGGGAATGTGGCTACTGATAGCAGGATTAGCTTTAGCACTTGAACTATTCGTTGAGTCAATAGGTTTACTGGGAGAAAAATATAAACCTCTGCTAACGTTGATACAAAAAATTATCAGTTCCCGCAGTAAGAAAGATCCAACCGTTGAAGTATGGCATCTGGGGCAGGCTAAACCAGAACAATTAAAGAAGAAAAATAAAAAGGACTAATTTAGTCCTTTTTTTAGTGCTCATGATAATGATGGTCGGTAATTTCGATTTCGTTATACCGCTTTTCACCCTTAGTAAAAGTTACTTTGCCCGCAAGTAAGTTGCTTAACTTTTCTTCTAACTCAGCTTGCTCTTGTTCATTAATAAAAAGATGAATTACAACATCTACGCCATAAGTGATTTTTTCAACGTAAATTTGCTCGTTTGTCAAAAAATGATTTACTTCATCCAAGCGATTATAGGCTACATGAAAACTAAGTTCTTGCTGCAATACGCGCTTGACAACGCCGATTGCCTCAGCTCCCTTAGTAACACTGTTAGAGTATGCGCGGATTAATCCACCTGCACCCAGCTTGATGCCACCAAAATAGCGGGTAACTACTACCGTGACATTTTTGAGTTTCATGAGCTGCAATGCTTTTAATTCTGGGACGCCGGCTGTTCCCGATGGCTCACCATTATCACTGGCTTTCACATGATCGTCGTTTAGTCCGATAGTATATGCAAACGTGTTATGAGTTGCATCGTGGTATTTTTTGCTGACCGCCGCAATTACTTTTTCTGCGTCCTCAACTGTTTCAGTGCGGGCTAATGTTGCGATAAAGCGACTTTTCTTAATCACTATTTCATGCGAACCATTTTCTTTGATGGTTAAATAATTTTCTTCTTTGGTCAAAAAATTTTGCCTCCTTTTTGCGTACTTAATAGCGGAGGAGAAAAATAATGGAAAATTTATCAAATCTCGCTGGCCGCCAATGGATTAGCAGTCACAAGGATTTTAGCATAATTGCGGGATTAACCAAAACCAGTGCAATCAGTGCTGGTCATTGTAACCGTTGTGGAGCAAAAGTTTACGCCCATTTACCTAATAAAAAACGATATTGCCGTGAATGCATTGGAATTGGGCGAATAGTCGAGGGGGATTTTTTAATACGTTATCAAAATGAAGTGAGTTTTCCGACAAGAAAAAATGGTGGCTTAACCTGGGCCGGCAAATTAACTGGGGCACAAGCAAAAATTGCGCATAACTTAGTAACAAATTTTCGGTCAAAACAGGACACCTTAGTTCATGCAGTTACAGGGGCAGGAAAGACCGAAATGCTTTTTCCGGTAATTGCTGAATGTATTGCGCAGAAAAAGCGCTGCTGTATCGCAACGCCACGCATTGATGTTGTCAATGAGCTCTTTCCACGTTTTCAGGCGGCTTTTAGCGAAATTGAGATTGGCAAATATCATGGTCAAGAATTTAAGCAGCCTGGACTAGAGCAATTGACAATTTGTACTACGCATCAACTGCTTAAGTTTTATCATGCTTTTGCTTTATTAGTGATTGATGAGGCAGACTCCTTTCCCTACGTTGAAAATCCCCAGCTTCATTTTGCTGCTAAAAATGCTGTTAAGAACAACGGCATGCGTGTTTATTTGACGGCAACGCCAACTGCAGACTTGTTAAGTGAAGCAAAAGCCGGCAAGATTGACATTTTGCGTTTAAACAGGCGATTTCATGGTGGCCTTTTACCCGTCCCAAGAGAACAGTTATTTTTAAAGCCGTTTTTAGCACATGGCAAAATTCATCCCAAACTGTTAAAAGCAATTATTATTGCGCTTAAAAAGGGCCATCCTTTACTATTATTTGTTCCGCGAATTGACCAGATACCCGATTACATAGCCGCCCTGAAAAAAGTAAAAATAATTAATCAGGTAAAGATGGCGGGCGTCTGGGCCCAAGATAAGAATCGCTTGCGTAAAGTGCAGATGTTTCGAGACGGCGAATTACAACTGCTCGTGACGACAACGATTTTGGAAAGAGGCGTAACGTTTAAACATGTCTGGGTAATTATTGTTCAGGCTGACGATCAAATTTATACTGCGGCTAGTTTGGTTCAAATCGCGGGTCGAGTTGGTCGGGCGCAAGACGATACTACTGGGTTAGTTTTGTTTTGCTACCGCAAATATACCAAAAATATTCGGGAAGCTAAGAACCAAATTGAGGCGATGAATAAATGAGAAGATGTCTGCTTTGTGGGCAAAAGTTTGCCGCCCAGCTTTCTTTGCGTGAGCTTTTCCTATTATCCAAAAAGCCTGAGCAAGTTATTTGCTTTCATTGCCGGAGCAAGTTTGTGCAGCTAAAAAGTTCGCGTTGTCAAATTTGTTCCAAAGAATTAGATTCAGGTCAAATCTGCTCAGATTGCGAAGCTTGGAAGAGAAAATATACAGGAAACTTGCTTAGAAATTATGCCGTTTTTAAATATAATGATGCCTTTCACGAGTTGATGGTGAATTATAAACGTTATGGCGATTATATTTTAAGAAAGGTCTTACAAGAACTATGTTGGCAGGAATTGGGAAAGCACCGAGCAGATTTTTACGTACCAATTCCGACGGCACCAGAACATATACAACAGCGGCAATTTGATACAATCAGTGCAATTTTTGCCGATTTAGTTCCATTGACAACAGTTTTAGGTAAAAAAAGTGGAGTAAAGGCTCAGGGGGAAAAGACGCGTAAGGAGCGCTTATTGAGTAAACAGAGTTTTTTTGTACTAGAAAATACTAATATTAATTTTAATTTTAAAAAAGTTTTACTTTTAGATGATATTTACACAACTGGAAGGACGCTTTATCATGCTCGAAATGCTCTTTTAACGGCTTTCCCTCAAGCTAAAATAGCAAGCTTTTCGATTTGTAGGTAGAATAATGTTGTTCAGCGCTTTCAAGTTTTGTTATAATGTAAATAAGAAAAGACTGCAGGGTGCAGTTGAAAGGAGAATCTCATATGTTAAAGTATAATGTTCGTGGTGAAAATATTGAGGTAACTGATGCTTTAAGAAGTTACGTTGAAAAACGCCTGAAGAAATTAGAAAAGTATTTCGACTTGAATCAAGATATAATCGCCCATGTAAACCTGAAGGTTTATCGTGATCGGACTGCTAAAGTTGAAGTTACTATTCCACTTCCATACTTAGTATTGAGAGCAGAAGAAACAACTGATGATATGTACCGCAGTATCGACTTTGTTTCTGAAAAATTAGAAAGACAAATAAGAAAATATAAGACTCGGGTTAACCGCAAGAGTCGTGAAAAAGGAATTAGTGATTTCTTTGTTGAAAGTTCTGAAGAAGAGACTAAAGATAAAGAAACAAGTGAATTCACGATTGTTCGTAACAAGCAAATTGGTTTGAAACCAATGAGTCCTGAAGAAGCTATTTTACAAATGAACATGCTAGAGCATGATTTCTTCGTATTTCAGGATGCTGAAACAAATGGTACTAGTGTTGTCTATCGCAGAAATGATGGTCGTTACGGCTTAATTGAAACAAAATAAATAACTGCTATTTAAGTGAGGACCTCACATTTAGTGTGAGGTCTTTGTTTTGTTTATTTTTAATTTAGGGTCAATCATGGTAAAATTATCATGTGTTTTTATACTTAAGTACATATAAGGATCGATTAAATGGTAAACATTTTAAAGAAACTATACAATAACGATAAAAGAGAACTAAAAAAATTCGAAAAGATTGCTAATAAGGTAGAAAGTCATGCTGACGAATATGCCAAACTTTCTGACGAAGACTTGCAGGCAAAGACACCTGAATTTCGTGAACGCCTTGAAAAGGGTGAATCATTAGATTCATTAATACCTGAAGCTTTTGCCGTTGCACGTGAAGGGGCAAAACGGGTATTGGGTCTGTATCCATTCCACGTTCAAATTCTGGGTGGGATTGCCTTGCATTATGGTAATATCGCTGAAATGATGACCGGTGAAGGTAAGACTTTAACCGCGACAATGCCCGTTTATTTAAACGCGTTAACTGGTAAGGGTGTTCACGTTGTAACTGTCAACGAATACTTGTCTAGCCGTGATGAAGAAGAAATGGGTCAGTTATATCGCTGGCTTGGTTTAACTACTGGTTTAAACCTTAATGCTATGTCACCTGATGAAAAACGTGAAGCTTATGAATGTGATATTACTTACTCAACTAACTCAGAATTAGGCTTCGACTATTTGCGTGACAACATGGTCGTTTATAAAGAGCAAATGGTTCAGCGTGAACTTAATTACGCTATTATTGATGAGGTCGATTCGATTTTAATTGATGAGGCCAGAACGCCTTTGATTATTTCTGGTGAAGCTGAACAAGCAAATGGCGATTACATTAGAGCTGACAGATTTGTAAAGACACTCCAAGAAGACAAGAGTGATGATGATGTCGAAGACGAAGAAGATCATGGCGATTACAAGATTGATTGGCCGACGAAAACTATTTCTTTGACCAGAACGGGAATTCAAAAAGCTTGTGATCACTTTGGCTTAAGAAACCTTTATGATGTGGAAAACCAAAAATTGGTTCACCATATTGACCAGGCTTTGCGGGCTAACTACATCATGCTTAAGGACATTGATTATGTTGTCCAAGATGGTGAAGTATTGATCGTTGATTCATTTACTGGACGGGTAATGAAGGGACGTCGCTATTCTGATGGACTTCACCAAGCAATTGAAGCTAAAGAAAATGTGAAAATTCAGGAAGAATCAAAGACACAGGCGACGATTACTTACCAGAACCTCTTTAGAATGTATAAAAAGCTTGCCGGAATGACCGGTACCGCTAAGACTGAAGAAGAAGAATTTCGTGAAATCTACAATATGCAGGTAATTACGATTCCAACTAACCGTCCTGTAATCAGAAAGGACCGTTCGGATATTTTATATCCAACTTTATCTTCAAAATTTGCAGCAGTTGTAGATGAAATTAGAGAACGTCATGCAAAAGGCCAACCTGTTTTAGTTGGTACTGTTGCCGTCGAAAGTTCAGAACGTCTAAGTAATCTTTTGGATAAAGAAGGCATTCCACATGCAGTTCTTAATGCCAAAAACCATGCTAAGGAAGCTCAAATTATTATGAATGCCGGACAACGTGGTGCGGTCACAATCGCAACTAACATGGCTGGTCGTGGTACTGATATTAAATTGGGGCCTGGAGTAAAAGAACTGGGTGGACTTGCAGTAATTGGTACTGAAAGACATGAATCGCGAAGAATTGATAATCAGCTGCGTGGCCGGTCCGGTCGACAAGGTGATCCGGGTGAAACCAGATTTTACCTGTCACTTGAAGATGATTTGATGAAACGCTTTGGTGGCGAGCGCGTAAAAGATTTCTTGGACCGCTTATCGGATAATGATGATGATAAAGTGATCGAGAGTCGTTTAATTACTCGTCAGGTTGAGTCTGCTCAAAAACGTGTTGAAGGTAACAACTATGATACGCGTAAGCAAACTTTACAATATGATGATGTTATGCGTATTCAGCGTGAAATTATTTACGGTGAACGGATGCAAGTTATCGAAGAGGAAAACTCGCTTAAAGATGTCCTGATTCCAATGATTCGTCGTACAATTAATAGTCAAGTGGACATGTTTACTCAAGGTGACCGTAGTAAGTGGCGCTTAGATTCATTGCGTGACTTTATTAGCTCAAGTATTCTTTCTGAAGAGCAAACAGAAGAAATTGACTTCAAGACAATTACTGTTCCTGAATTAAAAGAAAAATTATACAATGAAGTTGAAACTAACTATCAGGAAAAGGCCGACGTTTTAGCAGACCAAGCGCAAATGTTGGAATTTGAAAAGGTAGTTATCCTTCGGGTGGTTGATGAACACTGGACTGATCATATTGATGCGATGGATCAATTACGGCAATCGATTAGTTTACGTGGATATGGTCAACTTAATCCTTTGGTTGAATATCAAGATTCTGGCTACAATATGTTTGAAGAAATGGTCTCGAATATTGAGTTTGATGTGACTCGGTTATTCATGAAAGCTGAAATCAGACAAAATCTTAGTCGTTAACAGGTAAGGTTGAAGAGAAAGCAGCTGCTTTCTCTTTTTTTACTTTTGCTTAATTGAGAGATTTAGGAGAGATTTAAAATAAATGGAAATTAGTGAAATTCAAAATCAATTAGATGAATTAAAAAAGCGGTTAGACCACTTTAGGGGGTCTCTTTGACTTAGATTCGATTGACGAAACAATTGCTGTCAATGAAAGCAAGATGCAGGAACCTTCATTTTGGGATAATCAGGACAAGGCGCAGCAGTTAATCAGCGCAACTAACTTATTAAAAGAAAAGCGTGATTCATTTTTAAGCTTGCAGGAAAACTACCAAAATGAAATTACTGCCTTGGAATTATTGCGTGAAGAACCTGATTCTGAATTGCAAAAAGAAGTTGAAACTGACTTGGAATCCCTACAAGAAGATTTTCATAATTATGAAATGGATCTTCTTTTGGCAGGACAATATGATGGTCATAATGCACTGCTTGAAATTCACCCAGGAGCTGGTGGGACAGAAGCAATGGACTGGGGCCAAATGTTATTACGAATGTATCAACGATATGCGGATAGCAGAGGATTTAAATTTGAAATTAATAACTATGAGCCTGGTGAAGAAGCCGGTCTTAAAAGTGTTAGTGTCAGAGTCAGTGGTAAGAATGCCTATGGCTTGCTTAAATCTGAAAACGGGGTTCATCGGCTAGTTCGTATTTCGCCGTTTGATTCTGCTAAGAGAAGACATACGTCTTTTGCATCTGTTGAAGTTATTCCGGAAATTGACGATAGCATTAAAATTGATATTAATCCTAAAGACTTACGGATAGATGTTTATCGGTCTAGCGGTGCAGGTGGTCAGCACATCAATAAAACGTCAAGTGCGGTTCGAATAACACACCTGCCGACCGGATTTGTAACGACTTCGCAGGCACAGCGCTCACAAATTCAAAACCGTGAGACGGCAATGAATGAACTTCGCGCAAAGTTGTTTCATTTAGAAGAAGAGAAAAAACGGCAACATAAGCAAGAACTTAAGGGTGACCAAAAGGAGATTGGCTGGGGCTCACAAATTAGATCCTATGTTTTTCATCCTTATAATTTGGTTAAAGATTTACGAACAGGCTATGAAACTTCGGATACAAGTGGTGTAATGGATGGGAAATTGCAACCATTTGTTTATGCATACTTGCAATGGTTGCTTAGTCAAGATAACCCAGAGTAGGTGAAAAAATGAGTTTTTGGGGAATTGTTGGTATTGTCTTAGTGGCAGTGATAATTCTATGCGTGATTTTTGCTTTCTTTCATCTTTTATTTATCCTTTTGCCTGCAATTATAGTTATTGCGGGAATACTTTGGCTGATTAATCATTTTACGAAAAAAGATGATGACCAGCCTCACGGTCCCGACTTTGATAACTGGAATGATTGGTCTGGCAATTCTCAGCAACCAAATGGCCGGCCTAAAAGAAAAAAGGTCCGCAATGCGCATACTAAAGATGTCGATAAATAAGCTAAGAGGAGTGCAAAATGGCTAATGCAGTTAAGTTAAAGAATTTAATTCGCGATAATAAAATTGCGTATGTTGTTAAAGGAAGTCAATATATTGATGACCGTGCAATTATGGTTTCTGACATTTATCGGCCAGGACTGGAACTGACAGGATATTTTGATTTTTATCCTAAAGAAAGAATCCAACTTTTGGGACGAACTGAAATTTCATATGCTGCAAGGCTTGATCATGAAAGTTTAGTTAATGTCTTTAAGAGGCTATGTACTCCCGAGACGCCGTGTTTCTTTATTTCACGTTCTCTTCCAATTCCGAAAGAATTAATTGAAGCAGCTGATAATGCGGGAATTCCTATTTTATCTTCAACAGAATCAACCACTTATGTTTCAAGCGTGTTAACTGAATATTTGCGTGAGCGGTTGGCAGTTAGAGACACAATTCATGGTGTCTTGGTTGAAGTAAAGGGGTTAGGCGTTTTGCTCACTGGCGATTCAGGCGTTGGAAAGTCTGAAACGGCTTTAGGTTTAATTCACCGCGGGCATCGCCTAATTGCGGATGACCGAGTAGATGTTTACCAAAAAGATGTGGAAACTGTCGTTGGTGAAGCACCCCAAATTTTAAAGCATTTAATGGAAATTCGGGGGATCGGAATTATTGATGTCATGGATTTATTCGGTGTTGGCGCAGTTAAAAATCGTGAAACTATCCAGTTAGTCATCAAGCTCGTTAATTGGGACAATAAGGTCAATTATGATCGTCTTGGCTTTGAGGAAAGCAAACGCGAGATCTGTAATGTTGAGGTACCGCAAATTACGATTCCAGTTAAAGTTGGTCGGAATATGGAAGACATAATTGAAATTGCTACTATGAACTTTCGTGCTAAACGGATTGGCTACAATGCAACAACAACTTTTGACAATAATTTAACTGCTTTAATTGCTCAGAATTCAAAAGATAATTCAACCAAAAAAGCAAAGGATGCGGATAAATGATCGGAACAATCAGCCCGATAGCCTTTAACTTGGGCGGTTTAAGTGTAAAATGGTACGGCGTAATCATGGCAGCAGCGATAATTTTAGCTGTTTCGATGGCCATGATAGAAGGAAAAAAACGGCAGATTGAAAGTGACGATTTCTTAGACCTGCTTTTATGGGCCGTTCCACTTGGCTATGTTGGGGCCCGTTTGTATTACGTAATTTTTGAATGGGGTTATTATGCTAAACACCCTGATCAAATTATTGCGATTTGGAATGGTGGTATTGCAATCTATGGCGGCTTGCTGGCGGGCTTGTTAGTTTTACTGGTTTTTTGCTATAAAAGAATGTTGCCGCCTTTCTTAATGCTTGATGTTATTACTCCTGGCGTGATGGCAGCCCAAATTTTAGGTCGCTGGGGCAACTTTTTTAATCAGGAGGCCCATGGTGGTCCAACAACCTTGCATTTCTTGCAAAGTTTGCACTTACCTAGCTTTATTATTGAACAAATGAAAATTGGCGGAGTTTATTATCAGCCTACCTTTTTATACGAATCGTTTTTCAATTTAATTGGGTTAATCTTGATTTTAGCTTTACGACACAGAAAGCATTTGTTCAAGCAGGGTGAAGTTTTTATGCTTTACCTAAGTTGGTACTCAGTTGTGCGCTTTTTTGTAGAGGGGTTAAGGACAGACAGCCTTTACCTGACGGCAGGAATTAGAGTTTCACAATTGCTTAGCTTGATTTTGCTAATCGTGATTGTTGCACTTTTTATTTATCGGCGCAAAGTTGTTAAGCCAAAGTGGTATCTTGATGGTAGTGGATTGAAATTTCCGTATTCAAGAGATTAATAAAAATATATTTAAAAGAAAGTCTGGAAGAAAAATGACAAAAATTGCAGTTTTAGGTGCTGGTTCATGGGGCACGGTTTTAGGTTCAATGTTAGCTGACAAGGGTAATGATGTAATTCTTTATGGCAACAACGAAGCTGTTAATCAAGAAATTAATGAGCATCATACTAACGAGCACTACATGAAAGACTGGCAGGTTAATGAAACCGTTACTGCTACAGAAGATTTGAATAAAGCCTTAGAAAATGCGGAAGTGGTTCTCTTCGTTTTGCCAACGCAAGCGGTTCGAATCGTGGCTAAACAGGCAGGTCAGATTTTAGCTAAAAGTGGACGTAAGCCACTTATTGTTACTGCTACTAAAGGAATTGAACCAGGCTCTAAAAAATTGATTTCGGAAATTCTAACTGAAGAAATATATCCTGAAGATGAAGACCTTATCGTTGCTATTTCAGGTCCAAGCCATGCCGAAAGCGTAGCTCAAAAAGACTTAACGGCAATTTCATGTGCTTCAACAAGTAAGAAAAATGCTGAAAAAGTCCAAGAAATGTTGTCAAATGATTATTTCCGTTTGTACACTAATAGCGATTTGATTGGTGTTGAAGTTGCTGGGGCCGTTAAGAACGTTATCGCAATCGCTGCTGGAATTTTAGTTGGTAAAAAATACGGTGACGATGCTAAAGCAGCTTTAATGACTAGAGGCTTGGCAGAAATTACCCGTTTGGGAGTTAATTATTTTGGTGCTGATCCGATGACGTTTAGTGGGTTATCCGGAATCGGCGACTTAATTGTTACTTGTACATCTGTTAATTCACGTAATTGGCGCTGCGGTAAACAACTGGGTGAGGGCAAGTCACTTGATTATGTCTTGCGAAATATGGGACAAGTAGTTGAAGGTGCAACGACCGTTAAGGCAGTTCATGAACTTTGTGAAGAAAAACAGATTGATATGCCAATTAGTGAAGCTATTTACCGTGTTTTATATGAAAATTCCAACGTTGATGACGAAATTAAGCAAATGATGGGCAGAAGTCCAAAACAGGAAATTAGACTTTAGTCCATTTCCATTGTAAGATTTACTTACGAAAAATAAGTTTTTTAAGGTGGAAATATGACAAAGAAATATGATGTAATTGTTATTGGAGCAGGTCCTGGCGGATTAACGGCAGCGTTATACGCTTCACGGGCTAATTTATCGGTTTTAATTTTAGATCGCGGCCTTTATGGTGGTCAGATGAATAATACTGATGCGATTGATAATTATCCTGGTTTTAGCGAGGTTAAGGGGCCTGAATTAGGCGAAAAAATGTATAATTCGACGATGAAATTTGGCGCCGAATTTGAATATGGTGATGTTCAATCTGTTACTCTTGAAGGCAATGAAAAGATTGTTAAGACAGATACGGCTGAATATTCAACGCAGGCTTTAATTATTGCTACCGGTGCTGATCATCGTCACTTAAACGTTCCCGGGGAAGAGGAATATTCTGGTAAAGGCGTTTCCTATTGTGCCGTTTGTGATGCCGCCTTTTTCAAAAATGAGGACATTGCAGTTATTGGTGGTGGTGATTCCGCGATTGAAGAGGGAATTTACCTTGCCCAGAGCGCAAAATCTGTTACAGTTATTCATCGTAGAGATCAATTGCGCGCACAACCGACTTTGCAAAAACGCGCTTTTGCCAATGATAAAATTCATTTCATTTGGAATGGCATTACGGAATCGATCGATGGTGATGGCAACCGCGTAACTGGTGTAACTTATCGTGATAAGGTTTCAGGCGAAGAAAAGAAACTAGCAACTCACGGCGTTTTCATTTACGTTGGCGTTATTCCGCAAACAGCACCATTTAAGGATTTGGGCGTGACTGATGAAAATGGTTGGATTCCAACAGATGAACATATGAGAACCAAGGTTGCCGGCATTTTTGCATTAGGTGACGTTAGAGCAAAAGACTTACGCCAAATCGCTAATGCTGTTGGTGATGGTAGTATTGCTGGTCAAGAAGCATACAACTATTTACAGAGTTTAAATGATTAATGTTAAAAAGAAGAATTCAGTTAGTTGGATTCTTTTTTATTTTATGCAGAAAGCATAATTGATAAATGCTAGAATATAGATTATGAAACCGAATTATTAAATCAGATAACTTAAAAAAGAGGTCTATATTTTAAATGAATGCTGAGAAAATTTTTCAAAGCTGGCAAGAGGCTACTAATATGCCTGACTACTTAAAAGAACAATTGGCAGAATTAGGCCAAGATTCAAAGTGGATTGATGATGCTTTTGGTCAAGATATTAATTTTGGAACGGCAGGGATGCGTGGCCGCCTTGAACCGGGAACTAACCGGATTAACATTTTTACCGTTGCGCGGGTAACGGAAGGTCTTGCTCGCTTAATCGATGAAAATGGCGTACAGGCCCAAAAAAGAGGCGTGGTAATTTCATTTGATTCCCGCTATCACTCGCGAGAATTTGCAGAGCACGCTGCCCGTATTTTAGGAACTCATGGGATTCATGTTTATCTTTTTGATGATTTACGCCCCACGCCCGAGCTGTCTTACGCTGTCCGGCACCTCAACACGTTTGCCGGGATCAATATAACCGCTTCGCACAACGCCAAGCAATATAACGGTTATAAGGTTTACGGTGAAGATGGTGCTCAAATGGGTCCAGAAGACGCTGATCGGGTTTTCCATTATGCTCAAAGTGTCAAAGATCTTTTTCAAATTAAAGCACAGCAAGTGGAAGTATTGCGCGCAAAGGGCTTGATAGAACTAATTGGGGAAAATATTGATGAAGATTATTTGGCTGAATTAAAGACAGTCAACGTTAACCGCAAGTTAATTAAAGATAATGCGCAAAAATTAACTATTATCTATACCCCTTTACATGGGACCGGTAAGATGCTTTATGAACGAGCATTTCGGCAAAATGGTTTTACGAATGTTTTTCCAGTTGAAAGCCAATCAATTATTGACCCGGAATTTCCAACTACCAAAAAGCCTAATCCCGAATACCGAGATGTTTTTGATCCCGGAATTAAGTTAGCAAATGAAAAAAATGCCGATTTAATTATTGCAACTGATCCTGATGCTGATCGAATGGGAGCATGTGTTAGAACCAAAAACGGTGATTTCCAAGTTTTGACGGGAAATCAAATTGCAACATTAATGATCTATTACCTTTTAGTAAATATGAAAGATAATAATCAATTAGCGTCAGACTATGAACTAGTTACTTCAATTGTTTCAAGTAGTATGCCGGGCAAAATCGCGCAAGATTTTGGCATCCGAACTAAGGAAGTTTTAACCGGATTTAAATTTATTGGCGAAGAAATAGACCGCATGAAACGTGAACATGATGGTAGATTCTTAATGGGCTTTGAAGAAAGCTACGGCTATTTATTTAAGCCATTTGCTCGTGATAAGGATGCCATGCAGGGTGCAATAATGTTTGCTGAAGTTGCATCTTATTATGCTTCACGTAAGATGACAGTTTTGGATGGCTTAACTGAAATCTGGCAAAAATACGGAACTTCTTTTGAAATCACTCGTGCAATTGAAATGCCAGGAATTGGTGGTCAAAAGAAAATGGCGCAATTAATGACCAAATTAAGGCAAGAGCGTCTGACAGAAATAGCTGGAGTTAAGGTAGAAAAAATTCAGGACTTTTTAGAACAAAAGGAATTTAGTGCTGGACAGGTAAAAGAATTAGCGGATCTGCCAAAATCAAATGTTCTTAAATATTATTTGTCAGATCAAACTTGGCTGGCTTTACGTCCCTCAGGAACAGAGCCGGTTATTAAAGCATATGTGGGTGTAAACAAGCCAACTATTGCTTTAGCAGAAGAAGCGGCAGAAAATTATCAAGCAGCATTAGCACAGCTATTGAAATAAGACAAAAGACGTGCGAAAGTACGTTCGATGTAGTAAAATAGAATACGCAAAATAAAAGTTGGGCTATTTTGTCCAACTTTTTTACGAGGAGCTTTTCTATGATTAAACGACAAGATAACCGTAAATTTGAACTTGTCTCCAAATTTAAGCCGGCTGGTGATCAAGAGCAGGCGATTGATAAACTGACAAGTGGTTTTAAAAAGGGATATAAAGAACAAATTCTTGAAGGTGCTACTGGTACCGGTAAGACGTTTACAATGGCGAATATAATTGCCAATTTAAATAAACCTACTTTGGTTATTTCACATAATAAGACTTTAGTGGGACAGTTGTATGGCGAATTTAAGGAATTCTTTCCTCATAATGCCGTCGACTATTTTGTTTCATACTACGATTATTATCAACCAGAGGCTTACGTTCCGCAATCTGATACTTATATTGAAAAGGATTCATCAATTAATGATGAAATTGACCAATTGCGCCACCAAGCAACTAGTGATTTGATGGAACGAAACGATGTTATTGTAGTTGCCTCAGTTTCATGCATCTACGGGTTGGGTGATCCTAAAGAGTATTCGGCCAGTGTGATTACGGTGCATGAGGGTGATGACTATGGCAGAAATACTTTGCTGCGTAATTTAGTTAACATTCAATATGATCGTAATGATATTGACTTTCAGCGTGGTCGCTTTCGTGTGCGTGGGGATGTAGTTGAAGTCTTTCCGGCCGGTAATTCTAATCATGCTTACCGAATTGAATTTTTTGGTGATGAAATTGATCGAATTGTCGAAATTGATTCTTTAACTGGTGAAATAATTGGTGAACGCGAAAGTATCTCCTTATTTCCGGCCACGCACTTTATGACTAACGAAGAACAGATGCGTCGGGCTCTCAAAGCAATCTCTAAAGAAATGAAACTCCAAGTAAAAGATTTTGAAGGTAAAGGCAAGCTTTTAGAGGCTGAACGAATTAAGCAGCGGACTACCTTTGATATGGAAATGATGGGAGAAGTTGGTTACACAAGCGGTATTGAAAACTATTCTCGTCATATGGAAGGGCGTAAAGAAGGCGAACCGCCTTATACTCTGCTTGACTTCTTTCCTGATGATTTTCTAATTTTAATTGACGAGTCTCATGCCACTATGCCTGAAATTCGGGCAATGTATAACGGTGACCGTAACCGGAAAAAGACTTTGATTGATTATGGTTTTCGTTTACCATCAGCTTTAGATAACCGGCCCTTAAAAATTGATGAATTTGAAAAGCACGTTAATCAGATCCTCTATGTTTCCGCTACTCCCGGTGATTATGAGCTAGAACGTACTGATCACAAGGTCGAACAAATTATCCGGCCAACGGGCTTGCTTGATCCTAAAATTGAAGTTAAACCGGTTGAAGGCCAAATTGATGATCTTGTAGGTGAAATTAACAAACGAATTGACCGTAATGAACGGGTTTTTGTAACCACTCTAACTAAAAAAATGGCAGAAGATTTGACAGACTACTTAAAGGATCTAGGTATTAAAGTTCAATACCTGCACTCGGATGTTAAAACGCTAGAGCGGATGCAAATATTGCGTGATTTACGGTTAGGTAAATATGATGTATTAATCGGGATAAACTTGCTTCGTGAAGGAATTGATGTGCCAGAGGTATCTTTGGTAGCAATTCTTGATGCGGACAAGGAAGGCTTTCTTCGGGCATACCGGCCATTGGTTCAGACTATGGGACGTGCATCACGAAATTCAGATGGTGAAGTAATAATGTATGCTGATACTATCACTGATTCCATGCGAGAAGCCATTGATGCTACGCAAAGAAGACGTAAGCTGCAAATTAAGTTCAACCAAGATCACGGCATAACACCTAAGACCATCGTTAAACCAATTCGTGATGTTATCTCTGCAACTAAGGTGGCTGACGAAGTTAGCGATAGTGACAGCTTTGCTGACTTGAATTTTGATGAACTAACAGCTAAGCAAAAGAAGACTATGATTAAGGATCTGCGTAAGCAGATGCAAGAAGCTGCGAAGAAGCTCGACTTCGAGGGAGCAGCAACTTTAAGGGATGCAATTATGGAACTTGAAAGTTCCACTAGGAAACCAGTTACTAAAAAGGGAAATAAAATAAATGGCAAATGATAAGATTGTAATTCGCGGAGCGCGCGAGCACAATTTAAAAGATATAAATCTATCAATTCCAAAGGATAAAATGGTTGTAATTACTGGCTTGTCGGGTTCAGGTAAGAGTTCACTTGCTTTTGACACCCTCTACGCTGAAGGTCGGCGCCGTTATGTTCAATCATTATCCAGTTATGCTCGCCAATTTTTAGGGCAAATGGATAAACCAGATGTTGATTCAATTGATGGCTTGAATCCAGCTATTTCAATTGATCAGAAAACGACATCGCATAATCCACGTTCTACGGTTGGAACCGTAACTGAAATTAACGATTACCTGCGTCTGTTATGGGCACGTGTTGGTCAACCAATTTGTCCAAATGACGGGACAGTAATTGAACGGCAATCAGTTGAGCAGATGGTTAATCGCATCATGGCTTTGCCAGAACGGACACGAATTCAGCTTTTGGCACCGGTAATCAGATCTAAGCGCGGAGCACATAAAGAAGTGTTTAAACGTGTACAACGAGCTGGTTATGTCCGTGTAATTATTGACGGTGAAATGCATGAAATTGGTGAAGACTTTGACTTGGATAAGAACAAGCGTCACTCAATTGATATTGTGGTTGACCGGTTAATTGTAAAAGAGGGCATTCGCTCACGCCTTTTTGATTCAGTTGAGGCTACTTTGCGCCTATCTGAAGGCTATATGAACGTTGACATAATCGGAGGAGATACGCTTAACTTTTCTGAATATTATGCTTGTCCGAAATGTGGCTTTACGGTCGGCGAAATGGAACCGCGGTTATTCTCATTCAATGCACCATTTGGTGCCTGCCCAGACTGTGATGGGTTAGGTGTTAAGCGGTCAGTTGATGAAGACCTAGTTGTTCCTGATAAAAGTAAAACGCTAGCTGAGGGAGCAATTATACCGTGGAAAAACTCCAAATATTATGGGGGCATGCTTGAACAAGCTTGTCAAGGCTTAAAGATTCCAATGGATAAGCCATATAATAAACTCACTAAAAAGCAAAAAGAAATGCTGATGCATGGTTCTAAAAAAGAAGTTGCTTTTCATTTATCAGGTGAATTTGGCGTTAAAGATACAAAAGCACCTTTTGAAGGCGTAATGGAAAACGTTGAACGTCGTTATGTCAACCCGATGTCTAAGTTTATGCGTGACATTATGGGAAAATACATGACGGAAATGACTTGTGGAACTTGTCACGGAAAAAGGTTGAACCAGAAGGCCTTAGCCGTAAAAGTAATGGGTAAAGATATCGCTGAGGCGTCGGAACTTTCGATCAATAAAGCACTAGACTTTTTTAACAATATTGAGCTTAATGAGCAAAAAAGCATTATTGCTAAACCAATCCTAAAAGAGGTTCGCGATCGGTTATCCTTTTTGAACAGTGTTGGCCTTGATTACCTGACTTTATCAAGATCAGCTAATACTTTATCTGGTGGTGAAGCCCAAAGAATTCGTTTGGCAACGCAGATTGGATCGAACTTATCAGGTGTTATGTACGTGCTTGATGAACCGTCAATTGGTCTGCATCAGCGCGATAATGATCGTCTCATTGCTGCTCTAAAGAGAATGCGTGACCTTGGTAATTCGTTAATTGTTGTCGAACATGATGATGAGACAATGAGGCAAGCTGATTACTTAATTGATATGGGACCAGGAGCAGGGTCATATGGCGGTGAAGTAATGGCTGCAGGTACACCTGAAGAAGTTGAAAAGAATCCTAAATCGCTCACTGGCCAATACTTAGCTGGTAAAAAGTTTGTGCCGGTTCCCCTTAAAAGACGTAAGGGCAATGGTAAGAAGATTACCATTACTGGTGCAGCAGAAAATAATCTGAAAAATCTTAAGGTAGACTTTCCGCTAGGTAAGTTGATTGTAGTTACAGGTGTTTCAGGTTCTGGAAAATCAACTTTAGTCAATATGATTCTTAAACGTGCTCTAGCACAAAAATTAAATCGTAATCAAACTAAGCCGGGAAAATATCGCAGCATTGCTGGTTACAAAAATATTGAAAAAATAATTGATATTGATCAAAGTCCAATTGGACGTACACCTCGTAGTAACCCAGCTACTTATACTAGTGTGTTTGATGATATTAGAGCTTTATTTGCGCAAACAAATGAATCTAAGCTTCGTGGTTATACAAAAGCGAGATTTTCTTTCAACGTTAAGGGTGGTCGCTGTGAGGCATGTCGTGGCGATGGTATTATTAAGATCGAAATGAACTTTTTACCAGATGTTTATGTACCTTGTGAAGTTTGCCACGGCAACCGCTATAACTCCGAAACTTTGGAGGTAACTTACCGGAAAAAGAATATTGCACAAGTTCTCGATATGACAATTAGTGAAGCATGCGACTTTTTCAAAAATATTCCTAAAATTGCGCGGAAATTGCAGACAATAGTTGATGTTGGTTTAGGCTATGTCAAATTAGGGCAATCGGCTACGACTTTATCTGGTGGTGAAGCCCAAAGAATGAAATTAGCTGCTGAACTACAAAAGATTTCTACAGGTAAGAATTTCTATATTTTGGATGAACCAACAACGGGATTACATACAGATGACATTAAGCGTCTTCTTGATGTCATGCAGCGTTTAGTTGATCAAGGTAACACAGTCTTAATTATTGAACATAATCTTGATGTAATTAAGAATGCTGATTGGTTAATTGATCTGGGCCCAGAAGGTGGCGAAGGCGGTGGCAATATAGTTGCTACAGGTACGCCAGAACAACTGGCAAAAGTTAAGGAAAGCTTTACCGGTCAATATCTTGCTCCCGTGCTTAAACGCGATACGGCATTAACTAAGCAGACCGTTAAAAAAGATAATAAATAGTATTTATTCTTATTCAAAAAGTGTAAAATAACGGTCAGGGAGGAAGAAAGATGGATAATTTTTCAAATTACAGGGAAAACCGTGGCTTTAACTGGGCCGCACTAATCTCTGGTATTTTAATGATCATAGCAGGGCTATTTTTAATCCGTCATCCAGGCAAGGCATTACATGCATTTGTATTGTTGTTTGCAATTGTATCGATTGTACAAGGATTTGTTTGGTTGGCATTTTATAGCCGTTTTCGCTATTTTGTTTCATTTAGCTGGCTCTCAATTGTTTCTGGGGTATTGGATATCATTATCGGTGTTCTATTCCTCTATTCATACGATGCTGCTGGACTGACAATTGCATATTTATTTGCATTTTGGTTCCTATTCGATTCAATTTCTGGAATTATTTTTTCGTGGCATTTACGAGATATTTCGGGTTTTTACTTTTGGATTAATATTATTTTGAATATTTTCGGATTATTAATCGCAATTAGTTTAATGTTTAACCCAGCATTGTCAGCTTTAACGTTAATCTGGCTAGTTTCATTATGGCTATTGATTTTCGGAATAGGTGAAGTAATTGCGGCATTTGCCCGTAGATAAAAAAGACAAAGAAAAAGTTCCTAGCGGACTTTTTTTTTGCCCAGAAAAGTTATGAAACACCCGGTATGTTATAATTATATCAATAGGGGGATAGCATATGTCTGTCAATAAAAAGCAATTATTAATCGTTACAGGTATGAGTGGTGCTGGTAAAACGGTGGCCTCGCATGCACTTGAAGATATGGGCTATTTCGTTGTAGATAATTTGCCACCAACGCTTCTTTCCAGTTTTTGGGATTTAATCGTTAATTCAGATGACTTTAAAAAGGTGGCAGTTGTCGTTGATCTTAGAATTAAAAATTTTTACAAGGATTTGTTAAACGAAGTAAACTCACTTGAAGATAATAGTAGCGTTCAAACGAGGATTGTTTTTTTAGATGCCTCAGATGATACCCTTGTTGCCCGCTATAAAGAAACAAGAAGAGTTCCACCACTTGCTCGAAGTGGTAGACTTCTCGATGCAATTATTGAGGAGCGTCGAATATTAACGGGAATAAAAAATCGGGCCAACGATATTATTGACACTTCTAATTTGAAGCCCAAAGAGCTTGAGCAGAAACTTTTTGATGAGTTTAGTGGTAAGGCAAAACAACCATTTTCGATTGAAGTCCTGTCCTTTGGTTTCAAGTATGGTATGCCAATCGATGCGGATATCGTTATGGATGTTCGTTTTTTGCCCAATCCGTTTTATATTCCTGAATTGCGACCGTTTACTGGATTAGATAAGCGTGTTGCCAAATATGTAATGGAAAAAAACGAAACAAAAGTCTTTTACAAGAAGTTATTAGATTTACTGGAAACAGCTGTGCCCGGATATATTAAAGAAGGCAAGGGTAAATTAACAATTGCGATTGGTTGTACTGGTGGACAGCATCGGAGTGTCGCAATTGCCCAGCAGCTTGCTCATGATTTATCCCAAAATTATTCAGTTGATATTACGCACCGCGAAATTAGTCGCTACACTAGAAAAAGGTGAAAAAATGACCTATGAAGATTCTAAAATAATTAGAGTTACTAAAAGCAGAAGACCACAAATCGTTGTTATTGGTGGCGGTACTGGCTTACCAGTAGTTTTAAACGCCTTAAAGGATCAAAATGCGCAGATTACTGCCATCGTTACCGTATCGGATGATGGTGGCTCGTCTGGTTCGATTAGAAACTTTATTAACGTTGTTCCACCTGGTGATATTAGAAATGTCTTAGTTTCATTAAGTGATATTCCTCAGGAAGAAAAAGATATTTTTCAATATCGGTTTGATTCATCAGATTCATTTTTCTCCGGGCACGCGATTGGTAATTTAATTATCGCAGCGTTAAATGAAATGCATGGTAATATTTTTGATGCCGTGCAATCTTTATCACGTATGATGCGAGTTGATGGTCATGTTTTTCCAGCTTCAAATGAACCCTTGACACTAAATGCTGAATTTATTGATGGCACAGTTCAAGCAGGGGAAAAGGAGATAACTAATAAAGATAAACGGATTAAGCGTGTTTGGGTAACTGATACAAATTCTACTTCTGAGCCAGAAGCCGTTTCGCCCGTTTTAGAGGCCATAATGCAGGCTGATGCCGTAGTTCTGGGACCGGGAAGTTTGTTTACTTCAATTTTGCCGAACCTAATGATTCCGAATTTAGGTGAGGCTGTAAAGAAAACGCAAGCTGAAGTTATTTATATTTGTAATATTATGACTCAGCTTGGTGAAACAGATCATTTCTCTGATTGTGACCATGTATCTGTAATTAATAATCATCTTGGCGGTCATTATATTAATACAACATTGGTTAATGGGGCCAAGATTGATATGTCAAAATTTGACCCGGATGATTACGATGCTTATATTGAGCCGGTTAAAAATGATTATGCTGGCTTAAGGCAGCAAGGGTGCCGCGTCATTACCGATGATTTTATTGATCAACGAAGTGGCCTTGTTTTTCACGATGGGCAAAAAGTGGCTAAAGAAATTATTAATCGGGCGTTTGCGGCAATGTCCCGCAGAAAGAGAATGGATTAGTTAATGGCAAGCTATGCGAGCAAGGTAAAAAAGGAGTTAACGTCGCTACCAATTCATCCTGAGCATGCAAAAGCTGAGTTAGCGGCATTTTTACGAATGAACGGCGTGTTAAACTTTCATGATCACATGTTTAGCCTTGATATTACGACCGAAAATCCCGCAATTGCGCGTCGCATTTTTTCTTTAATTAAAACTGCATATAAGGTCGAACCATTATTAATAGTTTCACGAAAAATGAAGCTTAAGAAAAATAATCAATACTTGGTTCGACTGCAAAATCACGTTAAAGAAATTCTGACAAATTTGGAAATTTTAACTCCCGAGGCAGGATTAATTACCCGTATTCCCAAAAGAATTATTAATTCGCGTGAAGGTGCTATGTCTTATTTGCGAGGTGCATTTTTGGCCAGTGGCAGCGTTAATAACCCTGAAACAAGTCGTTACCACCTTGAAATCTATTCTGCTTATGAGGATCATAATAATGATCTGCTTAAGCTGATGAATCATTATTTTAAGCTTAATGCGAAAACAACTAAGCGGCGGCGGGGTTATATCGTCTACTTAAAAGAAGCTGAAAAAATTGGTGATTTTTTACATATAACTGGTGCAATTAATGCCATGCTTTCTTTTGAGGATCTCAGAATAATGCGTGATATGCGGAATTCAGTTAACCGATTGGTTAATTGTGATACGGCTAATTTGAAAAAAACGGCAACGGCTGCCGCTAAACAAGTTGAAGACATTGAGCTGATTGATAATAAAATTGGCTTAGAAAACATTCCCGAAAAATTACAGGGAATAGCCCGTCTGCGATTACAGAACCCGGAACTTTCCTTAAAAGAAGTAGCCGAAAAAGTACCAGATGGACCGATTTCGAAGTCGGGCGCTAATCATCGGTTTGCCAAACTGCATGAGATGGCTGAAACATTAAATGAATAACAAAAAGAGCTTTGAAAATTATTCAAAGCTCTTTTAATTTGGCTGTATTTAACTATTTCTTTTGATTAACCATAATTTCGTCAATCAAACCATAATCTTTTGCTTCTTCAGCAGTCAAGTAGTTGTCACGTTCAGTATCCTTTTGGATCTTTTCTAGTGGCTGACCAGTTGTCTCGTGTAAAATCTTATTGATCTTTTCACGACTCTTTAAGATCTCATTGGCTGCAATTTGAATATCAGTTTGTTGACCTTGTGCGCCACCCAAAGGTTGGTGAATCAAGACGGTTGAGTTTGGCAAAGCAAAACGCTTACCCTTAGCTCCACTGGTTAAAAGAATTGATGCCATTGATGCAGCCATTCCAATTGCAATGGTTGAAACATCTGATTTGATAAAGTTCATGGTGTCCATGATTGCCAAACCAGAAGTAATTACTCCACCTGGTGAATTAATGTATAGTGAAATGTCCTTTGTGTTGTCTTGGGCATCAAGGAATAATAATTGGGCAATAATTGAATTGGCCATATCATCATTAATCTCACCACTAAGCATAATAATTCTATCTTTTAACAAGCGTGAATATATGTCATAAGCACGCTCACCACGGGCAGTTTGTTCAATAACTGTAGGTACAAGCATATTTCTACCTCCTGAATTAAAATTCATATCTATTAGCACTCTAATAAGTACAGTGCTAATTAAATCACTTACATCAAAACCTGTCAATGAAAGTGTATTAATTTTGTATTCTAAGTTACAACATTCTTATTATATAATACGAAGAGTAAACTAAATTTTTGGAGGAATAATTTTGAAGCTTATTAAAAAAATAGCAACAATGACGACAGCATTGATAGTCTGCTTACCAGCAACGACTGGATTGTGTGCAACTCCAGTTGTAGCTGATTCCAGTACTACGCAGCAAACACCGGCACAAAACAATTCTAATAAGAATTCTGTCTCTGATACAGTTGACAATAATGAAAATAATGGTGAAAGTGCTGACGATGACGACGGCAACGGTAATAGTAATACAGATGCAAAAACACCGACTAATCCGAAGAACCCTAATGATGGGGATAATGGCGATCAAGACAAAGAAAATAAAAAGAAGCCAAAGCAGATTATTACTGGTTATGCCATGATGACTAAAGTTGCCGGTAATAAGAATTATAAAGTTTGGCAAGACGTTAAAAATGGTAAGGTTGTCAAAAAAGTCGCTGACGGCATCAATTTTCAATACAATCACATTCAATCTGACCAATTGATTGAAACAAAGAAATACCGCTACTGGCGAATTTATGTTGACGGTCGTAAGGTCGGCTATGTCAATGAAAATTATTTTGCAAGAAATGAAATTGCTGTCCCTAAAACAGTCACTTTAGTTCGTAATGATGGCTATGAATTTCCTACAAGAGATGCTATTTCCTATGCAACTAACTATATGGGAACAGTAATTGACAATGATAATGTCAAGGTGTCGCGTGATACTATACCATGTGCTACTCCAAAAACTTATAAAGTAAAATATACATATGGTAAGGCTACTGCTACTGTTAAAGTTACGGTTAGAAAGAGTACTAAAGAGGGAATTGCCGACCCAGACGTAACTAACAGTTTACCAGCTCAACCAGGTACTAATGATCACCAAGCATGGAAAACACACTATGGTTCTTCAGTAAATTATGTTAGTCCAACTGAATATTCACCGGAAACTGAAAAACACACTTTGACAAGTGGTAATTTAACGCTGAAGACTAAATTCTATCAACCAGTTTTACTCAGTGTCAAAGATCCTAGTGATGATAATATTAACCGTGTAGGTCATATCCCAGAAGGCGTTACTGTGTCAAAGGGATGGGCATACACTAGTTTATTAAGCCATACATATTTAAGATCAGGACACATTGTGGGTTATGATTTAAATAAACTAACTAGTCCTTATAACGCCCAATACTTACTCGATATGTCACAAAAGGATTTTAACAATTATGTAAAACACGTTAAAGTTAGTCCTTATATTCCAATTGGACATGGTCAAGCCATGGGTTCAAGTGACAAATATATCTATGTTTTGAACAATGACAATACTTTGAAAGAGAGCAGCGATTCTGAAGAATTATTACAAATTCGGAAGAGTGATATGCAAATTAATAAGATTTGGACCATTAAGACTTGGGTTGGTGACCAAGACAATCCACGTTACTTCCATAACGGTGTTGTGATGAATGATTATGAAATGTATACTGTTTATCACGATGTTAAGAATAATCGCTATGAATATTGGCAATTAACTCGTACTGGTGACAACTGGTATCCAAAATTAGTTGGAAAAACAGATGGTAATTTTGTTAATAACAACTCTCCTGTTCAAGGATTTACCTACGATCCTGAACATAAGAACTTCTATCTTGCCTTTAATGATTTAATCTTTAAGATCGGTCGTGACGGCACATTAAAAGATCATTATTCATTTGATACAGGTCGCGAGATTGAAGGAATTTCGGTCAATAACGGGCAATTATATGTTAATTTAGCTCAAAGAGCTGAATTGTTAGTAAGTATGAAAATCGATTGATTTGAATAAAGTAAAAAGCAAGAACAGTTAGTTCTTGCTTTTATTATTCTTTTTTTGACAATCTGGGCAAATATCAAACATCTCCAAGTGACCTGCAGATGTAATAAAACCTGTTTGTTTTTTGATTAATTATCTTATTCTTAATGTATAGATTATATAGTTTTTAGCAAAAAACTAAATACTGCATATTATTTTTTGTTAAAAAGTACTAATATAATACTGTGTATTTATTTTAATGTATTATATTAAGAAAGGAAAAGACAAATGAGCGATTATAAAGATAATGAATTTTATACTTTATTAAAAAATGCAAAGAATGTGGATGGAACTGGTATTACTACTACTCAAAGATGGTCACCAAGTATAAGAAAAAATGATTTCACATTTTCAAGAGAAATGGTTTCTAAATTAAGTAGTCAAAGAAATGATGAAATAAAGTCAAATTTTTTTTATAATTTTCAGTATCTTGAATTTTTAAAACTACAAGTATTAGAATTGGTACTAACGCCAGTGTTGAAAGCGATGATAAAAAAGTCATATATAATTACTGGTGTTTCCATAATAGAACTCTGCTTTACTGTATATTTAGAAAATCTAGGGCATGACCCTAAAGAATCTTTTTACTCTAAAATTAAGGAAGTAAAAGATGACAATGGAAAAAATTTTTTTAACTTAAGTGATAATGATTTTACTGACATTGATGAATTAAGAAATTCACGTAATAAAATTCATCTTGAAGATAAAAAAAATACCATTGATGCTATAACTCGTCATGATATGAATAAAGACTACAATTATTTTGATATCAGTGATAGTCATCAAATAGAAATGGTTAAGGCCATTTTACTTAAACTTTTTGGTACTGAGAAATCAAAGTTTACAAACAAACCAGAATTATTTAGATCTTTGCTGTCATTGGACTAGGCTTTTACATATTCTTGAAAAAATAGCTTTTTAAATAGAAAAACAGACAAAGTAGATATAAATTGATGTAAACCCTAAAATTAGGACACTTTATTAGCTGCTAAATGAGGACCAACTTCCGATATTCAATCGGAGCTAGTCCTTTTAGTTTAGTTTTAATTCTTTTCTACTCAATGTAGTTTCTGATTGCGTCCTTCCAGTTCATTGAGATTTTTAAATTGCTTTTCAAAACCATAAAACTTTTCTCGCTTGAGTACGAAGAAGACTTCCATTTACTCATCATTAAAAGAATTGCCCTTGATGAGGAGTTAATGCCATGATTTTTGAGTCACACCTTTTTTAACATATCCATGGTCTGATTAAGATTAGGACTGCAAGAAATACCCATCAATGATCGGTGATAAGTAGGTCTTTTGCCTATTGAGCTTAAACTCAGTTATAGCTGAATACCATTTGTGATTGGGATAAAACACACTAAAGTTACGTTTGATCAAAGTCAACAAGTAATCAATATTAGACCTGTCAACCTGATAACGCTGACTTAATTCAGCAAAACCAATTTGATAATCATGCCAAAGATGATAGATTTCAATTTTTATCTTGCTTAGATAATTTAGCCATAAAAATAACCCCAAAATTTGTCCTAAATTTGGGAGGTAACTTCAAATATCTACTTTGTTTATTTTTACATCTTAGTGGTTAATGTGTCTGATCTTTTGGTTATCTCGTTTATTATTCTTTTTTTGACAATCTGGGCAAATACCAAAAATCTCCAGGTGACTTGCAGATGTAATAAAACCTGTTTGTTTTTCTGCCTCAGCGCGCATTCGATTTTCAACCGTTTCAAAATCTGGATAATAAACATCTGCAATCTTGCCACATTGTTTACAAATGATATGAAAATGGGGCTCGACAAAGTAGTCATAATGAAGAGAATCATCACTATTCTTAATTTCAATCACTATTCCTGCATCGACTAGTTTATTCAAAGTATTATAAACAGTAGCACGGTAAGTAGGTTCGTTACCACTGATTGCCTGAAAAATAGTACTAGCGGTGGGATGATTATGGTGCGACATTAAGTATTGTAAAATTTTTAAACGAGGCTTGGTAACCTTTAAATTATGTTGGCGCAATAAATTTTCTGCATCTGTTAAATGTTCCGACATGAAGATCATCTCCTCAGACTTTTTACACCTAGTTTAGCATTAAATTATAGAAAAAAGCTGATTCTACATAATCAGTTTAATTATTTTTTAGTTGACTGATCAAAATATTTGAGCTAATTCTAGCTCGTTATCAATGTGATTAGCAAATAAACAGTTTTTTGCGCTAATTTGATTTAATAACTATTGCTTTAGTCATATAAAAGTGCAAAACTATACTTATAGTTTTATATAGAAAGGTGAAAAGTAGATGAAGAAAAAGTTGAAGCATAATTTACTAATTGCCAGCGCTACAGTTGCAATTAGCTTATTTTTTGTGGGGAGTAATTCAAATATTCAGGCAAAAAACTACCATCAAGCTGTAACTAAGATCGCAGGAGATGGTAATTTTGCTGTTTATCATCGTGTATCCAAGAATGGTCCAGCAGGTAAGTTTACCTCGACTAAATATTTTAAGCATGGCCAAATTCAGTCAAAGCAATCGTTAGCGACAAAAAAGGGGACATTTTGGAAAATTATCGTTGATGGTCATCCTGTAGGCTGGGTGAACCAAAACTTTTTTGCAAGAAATGAAATTTCTGTGGCCAAAAAAGTTAGTTTAGTCCAAAATAGTGATTTTTCATTTAAGACCCGGGATGCAATTAATTATGTGACTGATAGTGCTGGTACTGCCGTAAATACTGGTAAAGTAAGTGTATCAAAAGCAAGCGTTAGTTCCGCAACTCCTGGTAAGACTACTATTGAATATCAATATGGTAAGGCTAAGGCTAGTGTAGATGTAACCGTGCGTGATGATAAAAATGAAGGTATCAGTCGAGCAGCTTTAACACCTAAGAACGGTCCAAAAGAAGTAGCAACATGGAAGGGTAGTTCAAAGTCATCTTCTAGAAACTGGAATGCTGCGCATCACTATACTTCAGAAACTAGGGCAAATACTTTTCATGCAAATGGTTTAACCTTAAAAACCAAGTTGTTCCAACCACGATTTGTCAGCCTGGGATATCATGAAGCTGGTGATCAAATGGGCCAAGTAGGTGTAATACCTGAAGGTATTTCTGTTAACGGCCCTGACTTCACTGTTGCTCTATTTAAATCCAGTCATGATCAAAATGGTCATTTAGTGACTTACAATTTAAATCATGTTAACAAGTTTACTGCTCAAAACTTAGCAAATCTAAAATGGTCTACTTTTAAACGTTATGCCGCAAATATTAAAGTTAGCCCATACATCAAATTAGGCCACGGACAGGCTATTGGCTCTTCAGCTGATTATATTTATGTCATTGCTAATAATAATACTGCAAGTAATTCTAGTGCGTCAGAAGAGATCTTACAAATTCGTAAATCGGATATGAAGATTAATCAGATTTGGAGTTTTAGAATTTGGAGTGGAGCTTTCCCACGTTATATTCATAATGCTACGTTTGACGGTGACAACACAATGTACTGCTTATTCCATAATGGCGGCAACGGCTATTATGAATACTGGAAAGTAACCAGAAATGGTGATACTTGGACCCCAGAAGAAGTAGGAGCCACCAAGGGTAATTTTGTAAGTAATCATTCACCAGTTCAAGGTTTTACTTATGATTCGAACCGTAAGCAATTCTATATTGGGTTTAATGATTATATTTTCAGAGTTGACCAAAATGGTACGTATAAGAAAACTTATCATTTTAACGTTAAACGTGAGATTGAAGGATTATCAGCAGCTGGTAATAAACTTTACGTAGAATTTGCTCAACGTGGGGAATTAACTGCTGGTCAAATTAAATAAAAGCAAATCTATCTAAGGTAGATTAATTAAGAACACACAATTCCTACTAACGAGAATTGTGTGTTTTATTTGTTAAAATGGTTGTTACTTAATCTTATTAAGACGGTATATTTACCGCGATATAAAAAAAGCCACCTATTATAAGGTGGCTTTTAACTTGTTTAACTGATAGATTATGCTTTTGCATCTTGGTGATGCTTAATTGATGGCAAAATCATACCAAGTAATAATAATACAATTGGTGTTGCGATGTTTAAGCCTAAAGTAAATGGATCAGGTGAATACATTCCCATTAAGCAACATGCGATTGTAACAATCAGTCCCCAAACGCCAAGAGTGTATGCTAAGGCTTGGTGCTTAGTCATTTCATAATTTTGACCGTTGTGGAATTTTTCTGCTTGCTTACGCAAAGCAATGTAAGCAATGAAGACCCATAAGTAACGCATTGGCATTACGATCGAGTTTAACTTAACTAATTGTGCCATGATTGCTTGAGCATTAGGCATGATTGCTTGTAAGACAATTAAACCACCTGAAAGGCAGACAACCATCCAAATACCGTTGATGTAAGCGCCGTGTTTGTTCACTTTCAACAGTTTCTTAGGAATGTAATCTTTTGCTTCTTTACTACCCAAGAGAATTCGTAACGGAGCATCGATACTAATAACTAATGCTGAAAATTGTCCAATAACATTGCACCAAGCGTAAATGTACATGAACAATCCACCAACACCGTAGTATTCGCCTAGCTTATTGAAAGCCATGTAAGGTCCATTTGAAATGTATTCATTTAAGTTGTTATTGACAACTTTAGGATCAAACATTAAGGCTAAAGCAATAGTTCCTAAGATAGCAGAAATCATTACCATTGCGGCTAAACCTAACATTGATTTAGGGAAGTTACGTGCGGGATCTTTCAGCTTATTAACATAAGGTGAGATCTTTTCTGCGCCTCCAACCGCAAATACTAAAATTGATAAAGAAGTAAAGTACTTAACATTAAAGTCAGGCACAAAATTCTTCCAATTCCAGCTAATGCTGTTAAAACCAGCATGTGGGTTAATCATTGGTGCCGCAAACATCATGATAATGAACAAAATAGACATGATGAACATTGAAGAACCAGCAATGGTTGACAATGTTTTAATAACTGGTAAGCCGCGACTTGCAACCCAGCAGAAGAAGAGGAAGACAGCTAAAGTGGCAAGTTGAGTAACAGTAGTTGGTAAACTATCGTACCAATTCGTATTACCAAAAATGCCCCAGGCCATTCCTCTTAATCCACCAGTACCTTTACTGGAAATATATACAACGTGGACAGCCCAAAAAGTCCAGCCAGCATAATATGCCCACTTTGCTCCAAGAGTAGCGTTAATCCATGAGGAAACTCCACCCTCTGAGTCTTTAAAGACAGAGCCTAATTCCCCGACCATCAGTGAGTATGGTATGAAGAACAGTAGGAAAATAATAATCCAGCTAAGAATAACTTTTGTACCGTCAAAATAAATGAACCCGTTAACAACGTTACCGAAACTCCAAACTATGGAGAAGGCCATCGTTGCCAGTGTGGTCCACATCATTTTTTTAGAATTTTCTTGTGATTTATCCATTAATCTTATTCTCCCTAAAGAAAAATATAATAACCTTAATATTGTAACCCACAGTGTCTTAAAAAGCTATCCTTTTAAAAAAAGATAACTTAGGCAACCTTTTAGTAATTTGCTTTAGCTCGTTAAAAGTGTGAGACTAGTATTAATATATTTTTTTCGGAAAGGTAGAGTAATTGATGAACCAAAAGTTGAAAAGTAGGCTGCTAATTATGACCTTGACTGTCATGATTAGCTTATTTTGTGGGGGTAATTTATCAGAGGTAAGTGCCAAAAGTTATCATAAAGCTGTTACTAAAATTGCAGGAAAGGGCAAATACCCAGTTTATCATCACATATCTAAAAAAGGTCCATCGGCTAAATTCACCACCACTAAGTATTTTAAGCATGCCCAAATTCAATCTAAAAAATCAGTTACTACCAAAAAGGGAAAGTACTGGAACATTATTGTTGATGGACGCCCGGTCGGCTGGGTTAATCAGAAATATTTTGCCAGAAATAAAATTTCTGTTGCCAAAAAGGTAAGTCTAGTGCAGAATCCCTATTTTTCTTTTAATCCTGAAGATGCGATTAATTATGTGACTAATAGTGCTGGAACAGCAATTGATACCAAAAAAGTTTATCTTTCAACTCCGACCATTTATTCTGATAAACCCGGAACTACCACAGTGACTTATCGCTATGGCAAGGCCAAAGCACAAGTTGACGTAACGGTCCGCTCTGATAAAAATGAAGGAATTACTAAGGCAAATAAACCGTTAATGCCTGGTCCAAAAGAAGTTAAGACCTGGAAAGGGAGTTCAATTTCCACGTCGAGAAATTGGAACGCCGCTCATAATTTTACCTTTGAGACTCGACCTAATACCTTCAAATCAAAGGGCCTGACCCTTAAGACTAAGATGTTTCAACCTCGCTTTGTTAGTCTAGATTACAATAAAGCGGCTGATCGGATGGGACAAGTTGGTATTATTCCAGAAGGGATAACTGTCCGAGGTTCCAACTTCACTGTTGCCGTTTTTAATTCCAGTAATGACCAATATGGCCACTTGGTTTCGTATAATTTGAAGCATATTGGCAAATATGCAGCCCAGAATTTGCCTGGCCTCAAATGGTCTACTTTTAAAAAATATGCTGCGCATATCAAGGTGAGTCCTTACATAAAATTAGGTCATGGACAAGCAATTGGTTCATCATCTAAATATATCTATGTGATAGCTAATAATAAATCGAAAAATTCTAACGAGTCTGAAGAAATTTTTCAAATTCGTAAATCAGATATGAAAGTTAGGCAAATTTGGAGTTTCCGAATTTGGAATGGTAAAGCACCACGCTATATTCATAATGCTACTTTTCCTAACGATCATACCATGTACTGTTCGTTTCATAATGGTCGCAACAATTGCTATGAATACTGGAAAGTGACCCGCAATGGTGACACATGGACTTCAGAAGAAGTAGGAGCCACTAAGGGTAATTTTGTAAGCAATCATTCGCCTGTTCAAGGTTTTACCTATGATAAACGACACGATCAATTTTATCTTGGTTTTAATGACTTGATTTTTAAACTTGCTAGAGATGGAACGTATTTAAAAACTCACCGATTGCATGTTAAAAGAGAAATTGAAGGGTTATCAGTTTCTGGTAATAAACTTTACGTTGAATTTGCTCAGCGAGGAGAATTAACGGCCGGAAAAACTAAATAATTAGATTAAAAGTAGCTTGTAAAAAAGCTGCTTTTTTATTTTAAAGTCATTCTCATAATTAAAATAAGATGATATTATTGTACTAAATTATTATTAATAAATATAGAAAAGTATAAAACTAAATTTTGTGCGAAGAGAGAGCAAATAATGACTAATTTAATTGAAACACATCAACTGGTGAAGAAGTTTAAAGATCAGCAAGTGCTTAATGATATTAATTTGCATGTTCCGGAAAGCAAAGTTTATTGCCTTCTTGGTCCTAATGGAGCTGGAAAAACTACCTTAATGAAAATTTTAACTGGAATGATTCCCGCTACAAGTGGTCATGTCGAATTTGCGGGGCACGAATGGACAAGGGCTGACTTGGCAAACATTGGCTGTTTAATTGAAAATGCTCCTTTATATGGTAATTTGACCGCCCAAGAAAACTTACAAGTAATTTGTCGTTTACGAGGATCTGCAGAAAGTGAAATTCCCAATATCCTGCAAACCATTGGACTCGCTAACACCGGAAAAAAGTTAGCTAAGAATTTTTCTTTAGGAATGAAAGAGCGTCTAGGAATTGGTCTGGCTCTAGTTGGTAACCCTAAGCTTTTAATTTTAGACGAGCCAACTAATGGTCTTGATCCACTTGGAATTCAACAATTGCGCGAATTGATTGCTGAATTCAAACATAGGAAAATGACAATTATTATCTCCAGTCACATGTTATCTGAAGTAGAACATTTAGCTGATAATATTGGCATTATTGGTGGTGGCAAGCTTCTCCTGGAGCAAGAATATGATCATGAAACTGATTTGGAAAAGCTCTTCAATTCAACTTTGGCAAAGGCTGGTGCTTTGAATGTTTGATGTTCTAGTAAACGAAATCCTTAAAGACAAGCGAACACTAATTAGATCAATCACACTTGTCTTTCCACTTTTGATTATTATTTTCACTATGCTATTTTTCAATTCAACGGGTTATGTGATTGAAAGTACGATTAACCAGTGGAGTTTTTTATATTTTAACTTATATTTAGCCTTGATCATCGGTCTAGTTGATCGTCATGAAAAAGCTAGTACTGAATATAAAACGATTTTAAGTTCCCCAAATAATTTGTTTACGTTTGAATTAGGTAGGATATTGCACGGGGTACTGCTTTCATTGATGGTCAGCCTGGTTTTAGCACTAGTTCTTTTTTTAGCTAGCTTTATATTTTCAACTAGAGTTGGTATTGTGTCTTGCTTAATTGCAGTTGGCGGACTTTTCTTGACCACACTCTGGCAAATTCCTCTATATACGTGGTTAAGTAGAATATCAAATCTCTATGTGACAATTGGACTAGCTTTTCTTGGGTCAATAATTAGTATTTCTTGTTTAGGAACATTTACTTGGGGAAAAATCTTGCCTTATAGCTGGTCGGACTTGTTTCCAGTTGCTTTGATAAGATTGCATGTCAATGGAATAGCACTAAAAGCAAGCGAAGTTACCCCTGATGCTACTTGGACTATTCTTGTTTCAATTGTTTTATTTATTCTGCTTAGCTTTTTGGCAGCTTACTCCTTCAGAAAGCAGGTGACTAAGAATGCCTAAATCAATTTTTAAAGCTGAAAATATTAAATTGCATCGTAGCATGTTGCTCTATTTACATTTAGCCGCCTTAATTATTTTTCCACTTCTAATAGGTATTTATTATGGCAGCCGGAAAAATTTAACTACTTCCGCTAACATGGTTGATATGTTTAATACAATTTTGGCCCTTATTTCGCCGTTGGCGATTAGTATTGTAGTTTCTGTGGTTTTTGATCGTGAAGAAAAAGCCGGGAATTTTCAAAATTGGTTAACTCAGCCCATGAGTAAGGGCAAAACAATTATGGGACAGCTAATTTACTATTGGTTGCTGTATGTAATTGAAGTGATCGGCACAAACTTAATTTATTACTTGGTTTTAACTGCTGTCTATCACGTGACCGGAATTTCTTTTCTTAAGCTATTTTCGCTCAGCATTGTCTTTGCAGTATTAGGATTTTTGCAGTATGAATTTGCAGAACTAGTTTCTTTGAAGTGGAACATCGGTGGCAGCTTGATCTTGGGCTTTTTTGGTTCAGTGATTTCAATGCTAGGCGTTACTTCTTTATTTGATTTAGTTTGGCCATTTATTCCCTGGGCTTGGCAAAGTCGCTTAACCGTTTTTTGGCGGCTTAATATTCCGGCTGATTACGTCAAAATGGCGACATTATCTTATCTGGTACCGGTGATCTTAACCGCTATCTTAAGCTGGCTGATTTTCCGCTATTTTAATCATTGGCAAGGCACCAAAAAATAATGGTACATAAACAGGAAAAAACACTAATTTATAAGATTTCTGAGCCAAAGTAAATCTTTGTTAATTTGTAGATGATAAGAAACATTAAAAAAGCTTATAGTAGTTAAATTTTTGGGTAAATTTTCAATTTGTTAACCTATTTTCAGTATATTTCCGTTATTATTAGATTTAGTCACAAAAAATTCAAAAAGGAGATATTTATGACTAAAAGAGATTGCATCGAAACTTTGGCATTTTCAAAAGAAGAAATGCAATACATAACTGATTTAGGTTTAAAGATTAAGGCGGCAATTGCTAATGGTTATTATCCGCCTTTACTTAAAGGAAAAAGTTTGGGGATGATTTTTGACCAGTCATCTACCAGAACTCGTTGTTCGGCTGAAGCGGCAATGACTGAATTAGGCGGACATGCGCTATATTTAGCACCAGGTCAAATACAGCTTGGTGAGAATGGACACGAAAACTTAGAAGACACGAGTCGTGTTTTAGGAGATTTGCTTGATATTATTGGTGTGCGCATCAGTAGTCAGGAGGCAATAAAAAGCATTGCTTTGAGTTCAAGAGCACCCGTAGTTAGCTTTATGAGTGACGATGATCATCCAACTCAAGCTCTTGGTGATCTCATGACTATTGAAGAGAATATGCCGGCTGGCAAGAACATTGAAGATGTTAAGCTGGTGTTTGTTGGTGATACAACACAAATTACTCTATCTGCTTTGTCATTGTGTGCTCAAATGGGAATGAACTTTGCACAGTATGCACCAAAAGAAAGGCAGATTTCGACTGCTATTTTAAACCAGGCAAAAGAAATTGCTGTCAAAAGTGGAGCTACAATTGAATTATCAGATCAAGATGACATACTGCATGGTGCAGACTTTGTTTATACTGATGTTTGGTATGGCTCGTATGAAGACGAATTGACCAAGGAAGAATATCTGAAAATCTTCTATCCTAAATATCAAGTTAACGAAAAATTGTTGGCAAAAACTCATAATACTAATGTTAAATTTATGCATTGTTTGCCAGCTAACCGTGAAGAGGAAGTCTCAACTGCTGTTCTTGAAGGTAAGCATTCGATTGCTTGGGAACAATCTGCAAATAAAAAAGCGATAATGCGGGCAATCTTTACTTATTTATTGAATTCTCAAAAACAAGAGCCATCTGCTTCAGTAAAAACTAATTTTCAAAATGAGCTTGATGCAATGCTGGCTAAAAGTCCTGTCAAATAAGCAGCAGACCTAATTTGATAATACTGAAAAATAAAAAGTCAGGTTAACTAGTAACCTGACTTTTTTATTGCTTTTATTTAATGGGCCCCCTGAGAGTCGAACTCAGATTTTAAGAACCGGAATCTTACGTGCGATCCATTACACTAAGGGCCCGAACAAATACATCAAGTAGTATACCAAAAAAATTGCCAAAGTTAAAACTTTTTTGCTAAAAAATAGCTTTTTAAGGAGGATGACGCAATTTACGGTCACAAATATAAAAGATTCAAGGTGATGAGATAGGTGAATAACAAAGTATTAAAACAATTCTTATAAAGCTTTTTAGTTAAAAACCAGTATGTTATCAGTAGTAATCGGGCAGACTCGAAAGTAATGAGACAGTAACCTCAAAAATTAAGTATTTAAGTCGACAATTGTGGGCATTAATTGCTTTTATTTTCCTTGAATTATTCAAAAAGGGTTGTTATACTATAGATGTCGATTGAGAAATGGGAGATCTTAATATCGTAAGTCTACGTTTCTCTTATATTTTTAGACAATCTGGGACGAAAAATGACAAATATCGGGTCATGTTTGTCCCGGGAGAAGGAGAGAAGTCGATGTACGCGGAAATTCCTGTGCTAGAAGCTCTCGTTCCTGACATCTTAAAAGTTTTTCGGCAAAGGTATCTTGTCCTTGAGCAAATTTCTCTTCATGCACCTGTTGGACGCAGAAGTGTTGCTCGGTCATTGGGACTTTCTGAAAGAAATGTGCGAACCGAAACAGAGTATCTTCGTGAGCTTGGTTTAATTGAGATCAAGAGTTTTGGCATGTTTATGACAGAAAAGGGCAAAAAGATGTTGCAAGAAGCAGCACCACTGATTGATCGCTTGTTTAATGCTCGTGAGACTGAAGTCGATTTAGCACGTAAACTTGGGATTGAACGAACGATTATTGTTCCTGGTGATAGTGATTTGCAAGAGCTAGTCTTTGAAAAGATGGGAGAAGAACTAAATTCTGCTCTGGATCTTTTATTGCCGCTCGGGCATTCAATTATTACTGTACTAGGTGGAGCTGCACTTGCAAAGTCAGCTAGAAATTTGTCTAAAAGTTTAGGTAAAAATCGGCAATTGGAATTTGTACCAGGTCGGGGAGCCTTAGGCGAAAATGTTGCTATTCAAAGTAATACAATCGTCCAGGAAATGGCCGCTGAGACTGGTGGTAACTATAAAACTTTATATTTACCTGAACAGGTTTCAACAGAAGCTTATAAGTCTCTGATTCGTGAATCAACTGTTGCTGATGTGCTTGAAGATATTTCTAAGACTGATGTCGTAATTCACGGAATAGGGCTAGCTCATGATATGGCACGTAGACGAGGATATGATTCAATTCGTTTATCCGAGTTGCGTGAAAAAAAGGTCGTCACCGAATGTTTTGGGTGTTTCTTCGATGGCGATGGAAAGATTGTTGACCGCGTGCACCAGGTTGGCTTGCAGTTCGAGAATCTAAATAAAATACCTCACATATTTGCCTTTGCTTGTGGCAGCCGGAAGGCAAAAGCAATCGAAGCTTATATGCCTAATGCTCCTCATCAAACCTGGTTAATTACTGATGAGGGAGCCTCAAATAAGATTTTAAAGGAGAAATAATTCTCATTTAAAATAAATAGATGTTTATAGTTCTTAAGGAGGACTTTAGAATATGACAGTTAAAATTGGTATTAACGGCTTTGGCCGTATCGGTCGTTTAGCATTCCGTCGGATCATGGATTTGGGCGAAAAGTCAAAGGATATCGAAGTTGTTGCTATTAACGACTTGACTACCCCAGCACTTTTGGCACACTTGTTGAAGTATGACTCAACTCATGGTACTTTTGACCACGAAGTTTCAGCTACTGACGACTCAATTGTTGTTGATGGTAAGAAATACCGCGTATACGCAGAACCACAAGCTCAAAACATTCCTTGGGTTAAGAACGATGGCGTTGACTTTGTTCTTGAATGTACTGGTTTCTACACTAGTAAGGCTAAGTCACAAGCTCACCTTGACGCTGGTGCAAAGAGAGTCTTAATTTCAGCACCTGCTGGTAATGACTTGAAGACTATTGTTTACTCAGTAAACGATGACACTTTGGACGCAAGCGACAAGATCGTTTCTGCTGGTTCATGTACTACTAACTCATTGGCACCAATGGTTGATGCTTTACAAAAAGAATTTGGCATCAAGGTAGCTACTATGACTACTATCCACGCTTACACTTCAACTCAAATGCTTTTGGATGGACCTGTTCGTGGTGGTAACATGCGTGCTGCTCGTGCTGCTGCAGTTAACATTATTCCTCACTCAACTGGTGCTGCTAAGGCTATTGGTCTTGTTGTTCCAGAATTGAACGGTAAAGTTAACGGTCACGCACAACGTGTTCCAGTTACTGATGGTTCATTGACTGAATTAGTTTCAATCCTTGACAAGAAGGTTACTGCTGATGAAGTTAACTCAGCATTGAAGAAGTACGAAAGCCCATCATTTGCATACAACGATGACGAAATCGTTTCAAGCGATGTTGTTGGTATGACTGCTGGTTCAATCTTTGACCCAACTCAAACTATGGTAACCACTGCTGGTGACAATCAATTAGTTAAGACTGTTGCTTGGTACGACAATGAATACTCATTCACTTGCCAAATGGTTCGTACTTTGTTGAAATTTGCTACTCTTTAATCGCTAAATTTGATTACTGTTAAGTAGTAAAGAGAAGGCGGAGGGAAATTCTTCCTTCCGCCTTTTTTTCAAGAGAAAATAATTAAGTTATCGGAGGATAAAGATGGCTAAATTAATCGTTTCAGACCTTGATGTTAAAGATAAAAAGGTTTTAGTTCGTGTTGACTTTAATGTCCCAATTAAAGATGGTGTAATTGGTGATGACAACCGGATCGTTGCTGCACTTCCTACTATTAAGTACATTATTGAAAATGGTGGTAAAGCCATTTTGCTTAGTCACTTAGGTCGGGTAAAATCAGACGCAGATAAAAAAGAATTGACTTTAAAGCCTGTTGCTGATCGCTTAAGCGAATTGTTGAACAAGCCTGTAACTTTTGTTGCCGAAAATGAAGGCAAAGAAGTTGAAGACACTATTAACAACATGCAAGACGGCGATGTTGTTGTCCTTGAAAACACTCGTTTCCAAGATATTGACAATGATTTTGGTAAGCGTGAGAGTAAGAATGATCCTAAATTAGGTGAATACTGGGCTTCACTTGGCGATATGTATGTCAATGATGCTTTTGGTACTGCTCACAGAAGTCACGCTTCTAATGTTGGTATTGCTGAAGCAATGAAGAAGGATGGTAAGCCTGCAGCAGCTGGTTTCTTGATGGAAAAGGAAATCAAATTCTTAGGAGATGCCGTTGCTAATCCAGTTCACCCATTTGTTACCATTTTGGGTGGTGCTAAGGTTTCAGACAAAATTGACGTTATTACCAACTTGATTCCTAAATCAGATCACATCTTAATCGGTGGTGGTATGGCTTATACTTTCCTTGCTGCACAAGGTCACGAAATTGGTAAGTCATTATTTGAACCTGACAAGGTTGACTTAGCTAAGAAGCTCCTTAAGGAAGCAGATGGCAAGATTGTTTTACCAGTTGATAACCTAGCTGCAACCGAATTCTCAAATGATGCTGCACGCAAGGTTGTTGGTGATGATATTCCTGAAAACATGATGGGGCTTGATATTGGTCCTAAGACTGTTGAAAAATTCAAGGATATCTTAAAAGATGCTAAGACTGTTGTATGGAACGGCCCAATGGGTGCTTTTGAAATGTCCAACTTTGCTGAAGGTACGTTAGAAGTAGGTAAGGCTTTAGCTGATCTTACTGATGCTACTACTATCATTGGTGGTGGTGACTCAACTGCTGCTGCTAAGCAATTAGGTATCGCTCCTAAGATTACCCACATCTCAACTGGTGGTGGTGCTTCTCTTCAATACCTTGAAGGTAAGGAATTACCAGGTATTGCCTGCATCTCAGATAAATAAGCTATAGGAAAGGACGTCGATTAAATGCGTACACCAATTATCGCTGGTAACTGGAAATTAAACATGAACCCAGAGCAAACAGCAGAATTTGTTGCTGCTATTAAGGATAAGTTGCCAGAATCAAGCAAAGTAGAATCATTAATTTGTGCTCCAGCTGTTGACTTAGATGCTTTGAAAAAAGCTGCGGCTGGTTCAGAATTACGTGTTGGTGCTGAAAATGCCTACTTTGAAGATGAAGGTGCCTTCACTGGTGAAACTTCACCTAAAGTTCTTAATGAAATGGGAATTAACTACTGCATTATTGGTCACTCAGAGCGTCGTGGTTACTTCCATGAAACTGATGAAGACATTAATAAAAAAGCTAAGGCTTTATTTGCTAACAATGTTACCCCAATCGTTTGCTGTGGTGAATCACTCGAAACTCGTGAAGCTAACAAGCAAGAAGAATGGGTAGTTGGTCAAATTAAGGCAGACTTAGAAGGTCTTTCTGCTGACCAAGTTGCCAACTTAGTAATTGCTTATGAGCCAATTTGGGCTATCGGTACTGGTAAAACTGCTAGTTCAGACCAAGCTGAAGAAATGTGCAAGACTATCCGTGATACGGTTAAAGACTTGTACAATGAAGAAACAGCTGAAAATGTTCGTATTCAATACGGTGGTTCGGTAAATCCAGGCAACGTTAAGGAATTAATGGCTAAACCAAACATCGATGGTGGTTTAGTTGGTGGTGCATCACTTAAGCCTGACTCATACTTAGCTTTAGTAAACTACCAAGACTAATTTTAACTGTATTAAAGAAAAAGCTTCTGCCATGAGCAGAAGCTTTTTTTGTATGTAAGAAAGGAGTAATTCGTTCAGTCAATCGTTTTTAAAATAGTTCAGAGTTTCATTGCCTTAACTATCTTTATGGGATTATAATGATAATCAACATAATAAAAAATAAGGAGGCTTTTAATAATGAAGTTGCGTAAAATAATTACCGTGCTGCTAGCGACAGTAACATTGACTACTGTCAGTGGATTGCTAACTAGTCAACCGGAAATGGTGCAAGCCAAGCAAACAAAAATTAAGATTAAGAAAACAAAAAATGGCTTTACAGCTAATTTTAATTTTCCTCAATCATGGCGTGGTAAGTGGTATAGCTATACTAATCAGAAATTGAAAAGTATGGAAATTCATTCCAAGGGCTTAAATACGCCGTGGACTGGTGAATATGTGAAACTTGTTACACCAACAAAGGTTAAAGGAACTAATAAGTATATCTGGCAAATGGGTCATAAATGGAACCAAAAACATTATCCGGTTATCAAAAAAGTTTCGCGCGTCTCTACTAAAACACTTAATAAGCAAAAATGGATTATCATGAGTCCAATTGACGAAAAATCTTTAAAGATGGGCTACGCTTTTGCCTTAGAAACTAGGCAATTAGATGGAACTAACCAGGAAATTATGTTTGAGGCAAACCCAATAACTGGTCAAATTTATGAACAATTCTTTAGGTCTCCAGAATTAGCCCAAAAATATAGTGAGTATCGTTTTAATGACTTAAACTATCTTTCTTATGATGTAAACTAGAATAAACAAAGTAGAACTATGATTAAAAAAGCAAATTTAGCCTTAAAATTGCTTTTTTTGTTAACATAGTATTAGTGGATTATTTAGTTTTACATGAAGGAGAGTTAAATTGAAAAAATTAAAATATTTATATGCTCTAATGGGAGTGTTTGCTATCGGTCTTTTTGCCTACAAGGCTTTTAATAATGAAATTTTACCTCCTACACAAATAGTACAAGCGCAACATGTTAAAGGAGATTTAGGCAAATTTACTGTTCCCAAGAGAATGCGGGGAACTTGGTATGGTAAATATTTTGATATAGGTGGAATTAAGTCAAAAACGCTTAATAAATTGAAAGTGTCAGCTCATAAAATTGGTGGAACAGTTTTACATAAACAAACTGCTAATTTTAATGGGACCAAGATTCCTAAAAAAGCGCAAAATTGGGCAAGAGTATATTACCCAGTCACTTATAAAAAAGATCACGGTATTAAGTATGTTGGCATGTATCCTTGGGTTAGCCCAGCATCTTCTGGAACACATCTCGGTTTATACCATTATAAGGGTCATAAAGTTTTAATTGAGCGAACAACGTCTTCTTCCAGAATAACTAATGTTTACTGGAAATCTAAGCGTTTAGCCAAAAGATTTGGTGGGCATAAGCCAAAAGAACTTAAGCGATACGCAGAGTATTAAACGTCGATTAGTTAGCAACTTTTTATTTTATAATAGTAGTCTTATTTAGCTCCAGGTTGATATTTGGGAATAAATCCTTTGACTCATATTCAAAACTGACCATTTTGATGAACATATAGATAAATAAAACTAATTTGCTTAAAGGTACACTTTTAGCAATTAACTGGTATAATAATAAATTATCTTAGGTTCTCAGGAGGCCGACAATATGAAAAGTAAAAAGATTATTACACTGCTTGCAGCCGCAACTGTTACTCTGACTGCTGCTACTGGTGTAGTCGCAACTCAAGCAGAGCAAACCCAAGCAGCTAGTGTTAAGAAAAGTAAATATGGCTTTAAAAAGTCATTTACTTTCCCCACATCTTGGCGCGGCAAATGGTACAGCACCAATAATTTGACTCCAAGTCCAATGAACATTCAAAAGACTTCTTTTGATACACCATGGACAAACGAACATGTGAAAGCTGTCAAAGTTGGTAAGGTTAAGGGTACTAACAAATATCCTTGGCAAATGACCAAAGCTTGGAAATTAAAGAATGCTGGTGTATTTGCAAAATATACTCGAGTAACTACTAAGAAAATGAACGGCGAAAAGTGGATTGTTTTGAGTCCAGTCGATCAAAAGTCTACTAAAAAGGGTTATGCATTTACTGTAAAAACTGAGTTAATTGATGGCAAAAAAGAACCTGTATTGTTCCAATCACATCCGCAAGAAGGAAAGGTTACTAACCAATTCTTTACTTCTGAAGAATTAGCTAAGAAGTATGCGACATATGAGTTTAAGGACATGACTTACAGCAAAGTAAATCCTCGTCAATAATATTGTGACTGCAACTACTATCATGTAGTTGCAGTTTTTTGTTTAATTTTGGAGAAAACAGTGAAATTACTTTTATCAGGCGATAGTATCATAGCGCGAAAAGAAGGTTTAACTGAACCGCATATTAACTATAATTTGAAAAAGCTGCTTTCAAATCTTCAGGTTATTAATACCGCTGTTGCGGGAATTAACTCAGTAAAATTTTATGACATGATTTCCGAGTTGGTTTTAAAAAGAGAGCATTGCGATAAAGTAGCAATCTTATTGGGTACAAATGATTTAGCTGCCAATAAACAGGTACCAATTGATCAATTTAAGCAAAAGATGGCATCAATCGCTTCTAGCCTTATTCAAGTTTACTCACCAAAAGATATTATTTTTATTTCGCCGCCAGCCATTGATGAACTAAAGCAGAAATACCGCACAAATTATTTAGTGGCACTTTACACTGCAGCGATTGAAGAAGTTACTGAAGATTACCATCTGCAATTTATTAATTTGTACCAAGCAATGATTTCTAGTAAAGAAATTAAAATACTTTGTCGTGGTTTACTCGATGATGGCTTACATTTTGGCAATGCAGGCTATACCTTACTAGCTAATTTGCTTTTCGAACAACTAACTAAATAATAAAAAGCACCCCCACCGAGGATGCTTTAATTAAATTTCACATTATATTTTTGGCCGATTGGCGGAAACGTTGGAAGCCGCAAGGGAGTGGTATGCCATTGGGTAAACAAAGTGGCACATAACAAAATGAAGGGAACGTCTTCTGGTCGTAGAATATTGCAGGTAAGAACTACGCCAATTTTTTGGATATCCGTTTTTACAGTCGCTACTTTCTTGATTCCTGATAAAAACTTATAACTCCCGTTTTTAATACTTCCGCTAACGAGGTAATTTAGCCGAGTGACATAAAACAGGTTTGTAACTTTGCTATTGAGACGTTTAACCTTTACTAAAGAATGGTTAACAACGTCGATGGTATAAGAAGAAATAATCCCATTTCCGTCAGTATAAAGACGTCCAATTTCTGTCCCATGAGTATTTTTTAGATAAAGGGTATGATTGGGATTATCAAGATTGCCCTGAATAATATACTGAATTTTACCTTGCTCATTGGCTACGGGAATTTGACCATACTCCTGTTTTTGATTTAGTTCCAATAAATAGCGCATTCCAGCACCTCTATTCTTTAGCGTTATTGCTAATAAACTTCTTTAAAATATAAGCTACTCCATTTTCATTATTAGTTTTAGTTTTAACTTGTGCAATTTTTTTGATTGCGTAGACGGCATTTCCCATTGCCACACCGGTACCTGCATCCCTAATCATGCTTTCGTCATTAAGGTTATCGCCAATTGCCGCAATTTCATTTTGCTTGATTCCCTTTTTTTGCGCATAGTCCAATAATGCTGGTCCTTTTTGGGCCTTGATATCGTTGATTTCGATGTTTGCAGAAGAGCTGGAAGTAACAGCAACATTGCCAAGTGCCGTGATTTCTTTTTTGACGTCAACAAACGCTTCTGGTCCATGACCGTCAAAAGCAATAATTTTCATCACTTCAAAATGGGGATCATTTAAAAGTGTGGTAAAACTATTAACATGCTTCATACTAAACATTGCATTACTGCCAGCGGAGGTTGCCACAGCCTTTTTAAACGTCAGTCCCGGATTAAGGGCAATTAGGGATCGAGCTAGGTTAACAACTCGCTGACTTATATCTAGCGAATAAATCAGGTCTTCGGTTACTAATTCATGGTAAATATGATGTTTTTGCAAGATGTTGACAACCTGCTCTGCTTTATCATTTGGTAATGCGTGTTTAACTTGCAACTGATTATTGGCATCATAAACCAAAGCACCATTGATGTTGATGAATCCTGTTTTAAGACCATAATTTTCGATTACTTTACGTGACTGTTCTGGTGAACGACCTGTTGCAACTAAGAATTCAATGCCATTTTTTTGAGCTTCCCGAATTGCCTTAATATTTTCATTAGATACTATTAAATCACTGTTAAACAAGGTACCGTCCAGATCGCATGCTACTAATTTAATCAAGATAAAATAAGCTCCTCCTCCCGAAAATCGGTATTTTTTACTTCTCTATCATATTAACATAATAAGGGGAGAAAACTTTTCACATTTTTAAATAAAATCTAATTAAATAGAAGATAAAGAACCGTTTAAATGTCGAAGATTCTACACAAACATTATTAATTTCATGATACCATAAGGGCTAGTGAAAGAGAGGCTATTGCTAGAATGAAAAAATTTATTGGTAATGACTGGGACGAAGTATTGGCTCCTATATTTGACAGTAACGAATATCATGAATTACATGAATTCTTAAAAACAGAGTACAAAACTAAGCGGATATTCCCAGATATGTATCATATTTTTACTGCTTTTAAGTTAACCCCTTTTGCTAAAACAAAAGTAGTCATTTTAGGTCAGGATCCCTATCACAATCCTGGTCAGGCAACAGGAATGAGCTTTGCTGTAATGCCTGGAGTAAAGTTGCCACCGTCATTACAAAATATTTATAAAGAACTATATGATGATGTCGGCTGTGTGCCGGTTCAACATGGTTATTTGAAAAAATGGGCTGATCAAGGAGTGCTCCTTTTGAACGCAGTTTTAACAGTTCCTTATGGTCATGCTAATGGTCATCAAGGTAAAGGCTGGGAAAATGTAACGGATGCTGCCATCAAGGCTTTGAGCGATCGGGGAGAAGTAGTTTTCATTCTTTGGGGACGATATGCTCAAAATAAAATTGCATTAATTGACCTTGACCGTAATTTTGTGATTAAATCAGCTCACCCCAGTCCATTTTCGGCAGATCGTGGCTTTTTTGGCTCACGGCCATTTTCTCGTTGTAACGAGGCCCTGAAGAAGTTTGGGAAAACCCCAATTGACTGGCAATTACCGCAACAAGTAACACAATCAGATTTAGTATAGGTGAGATAATAAATGAGTATTTTTGAACTATTAAAAAGTAAAGTAAAGAACGCGGGAAAAAAGTACCGCATTGTTTTTGCAGAAGGAAATGATGAAAGAGTATTAGCCGCTGCTGCCGCACTGCAGCAAGATGATGTTTTAGAGCCAATTTTATTAGGCGACACAGCTGAAATTGAAAATGTTGCTAACCAAAATAAGATCTCATTGGCCCAAATACAAGTGGTTAACCCCGAAAAATTTCATGCGCTAGATGAAATGATTGCAGCTTTCATTTCGGCTCGGGGTAAAGAAATAACTAAGGAAGAAGTCCGTGAAGCGTTAAAAGATCCTAATTACTTTGGTACAATGCTAGTTAAAATGGGCAAGGCTGATGGTATGGTATCTGGGGCTGCTCATTCAACCGCGGAAACCGTTCGTCCCGCTCTGCAATTAATCCATACTGCAGCCGGGATGAGTCGTGTTTCTGGTAGTTTCATTATGGAACGTGGGGAAGAAAAATATCTTTTTGCTGATTGCGCAATTAATATCGCACCAGATGCTAAAACGCTGGCAGAAATAGCCTATCAATCAGTTCAAACAGCTAAATTAGCAGATATTGAACCACGTGTAGCCTTTTTGAGTTTTTCAACTAAGGGTTCTGCCAAAGGTGAGATGGTTACCAAAGTAGCTGAAGCTGCTTCACTATTCCAAAAACAGCACCCAGATATTCCTGCTGATGGCGAGTTGCAATTTGATGCTGCATTTGTACCCGCAGTGGCAGCTAAAAAAGCTCCAGACTCTGAGCTAAAGGGGAGAGCTAATATTTTTATTTTCCCAGAACTACAGTCTGGTAATATAGCATATAAAATTACGCAGCGTTTGGGAAATTTTACGGCTATTGGGCCCATTCTGCAAGGAATTGCACAGCCGGTTAATGATTTATCACGGGGTGCAAGCAGTGATGATATTTATCATATGGCTGTTTTAACCGCTGCTCAAGCACTATTAAAGGATAAATAGTAATGAAAATAAATGTAAATTCTTCCACGGAAATGAAACAACTTGGTGCTGCGATTGCAAGTACCGCTAAAGCACATGATTTACTGCTGCTAAATGGTGATTTAGGAGCTGGCAAAACCACTTTGACGCAAGGTATTGGCGAGGCTTTGGGGGTCAAGCGCCCTGTCAAAAGTCCTACTTTTACCATCGTTCGTGAATATGAAGAAGCTAAGTTGCCAATTTATCATATGGACTTTTATCGTTTAGAAAATGATGATTTATCATCAATTGATTTAAGCAGCTATTTACAGCAGCCGGGACTAGTGGTAATCGAGTGGCCTGAAGTTGTTAAAGCCGATCTGCCTGATCAATATTTACAAATTGTAATTCGCCGGGTTGATGATAGTTGGGATTCGACTAAAAGAACGGTTGAATTCCGCCCACAGGGAAAGCGAAATGAAGATTGGGTAGCCGAAATTGCGAATAAAATAAAAAACAGGACTTAACCATTTTAGTCCTGTTTTTAGTATGATTATATTAAACTTGATAAACCAAATTTTTAATTGCTTCATCCCCAAACTGCTCATTTTGCGCAATTAAAATACCAGCACATGCTTCGCTGTCACTAAGTGCATTGTGGTGATGCCATAATTCGACATCTAAAGCATCAGAAACAGTATCTAATTTATGGTTAGGCAGATCTGGTTCAAACAGTTTGCTGGTCTGCAACGTGTCAATGACAAAGTAATGCGGTTCCTGAATATCGTAACGACCTAAACTTTGACGCATAACATTAGTATCAAAGCGGGCGTTATGCGCACAAACGAGCATACCAGGTTGATAAAGCCGCTTAATGTGGGGCCAAACTTCAGCCATAGTAGGGGCATCTTTAACGTCATCGGCTGTAATATCATGTACTTCAATATTACGGGCATCAAATGGCATTTGGGGATTAATAACAGTATAAAAACGGTCAACAATTTTATTATTCCGCACCATCACCAATGCTAATGAACAAGCACTTTCTGGGTGACGGTTAGCGGTCTCAAAGTCCATTGCGATAAAATTCATTTTTTCTCCTTTAAAACTTAATTTTAGTATAACATAGGATGAAGCAACTAAATGAATGCGGTAAAATAGTAAAAAGATAGGATAAAGGGAGCTATAACTTTGAAGTTATTTGATTTAGTAAAAGATGGAATAGAAATAAAGAAACAGGTTCCGCTTAGCAAGTATACATTTACTAAAACTGGTGGGCCAGCAGAATATTTAGCTTTTCCGCAAAATCAAGCCGAACTAGAAAAATTAGTGGAAACCGCTAATTCTAACCAAATTCCTTTAACCGTGATCGGTAATGCTTCCAACTTAATTATTCGTGATGGTGGAATTGCGGGTTTGGTAATTATTTTAACCAAAATGAATAAGATTACCATTAGCGGTAGCTGTGTTGAGGCGCAAGCGGGTGCCCGGATTATTGATACGGCATTTTTTGCTGCTAAGCACGGACTCAGTGGCTTGGAATTTGCTGCGGGTATTCCTGGAAGTGTTGGTGGAGCAGTTTTTATGAATGCGGGCGCATATGGCGGCGAGACAGCTGAGGTTATTCAAACAGTTAAGGTTTTAACGTCAACTGGTGAATTTAAGGAATATTCGAATAAGGAGATGCAATTTTCATATCGTCATTCTCTTGTTCAAGAAAATAATGATGTGGTAGTTAGTGCAACTTTTAGCTTGCATCCCGGTCAAAAAAATATCATTTTGGCGGAAATGAATTACTTAAATGCGTTGCGCCAATATAAGCAGCCACTTGAATATCCTTCATGTGGCAGTGTTTTTAAGCGTCCCGCAGGCCATTATGTTGGGCCAATGATTATTCAAGCTGGTTTGCAGGGAAAACAGGTTGGCGGTGCTCAAAACTCGACTAAGCATGCCGGCTTTATTGTTAATAAAGGTGGTGCTACTGCAACAGATTACCTTGACTTGATTGCGTTAATCCAAGCCAAAATTAAAGAACAGTTTAGGCTGGATTTGCAGACGGAAGTTCGCATAATTGGTAAACCAATTGATTAAAAAATATTTTAGATATTAGAAAGGAGTATTTATGCATTTTAATGTTTCCAATATTTTTACTTGGAACAACTTATCAACCATTCTTGATGTTTTAATCATCTGGTTTTTAGTCTACCACCTCGTTATTTTAATTAGGGGTACTAAGGCCGTTCAACTGGCAAAGGGAATTGTCTTAATCTTCATTGTCCGGATCATTGCCGGTGTTCTTCAGCTGCATACCACTACTTGGTTAATTGATCAGATTGTATCTTGGTCGGTAGTGGGAATTATCGTGATTTTTCAGCCTGAGATTAGGCGTGGTCTTGAGCATTTAGGACGGCTGCCAATTTTTGGAGGTCGCGAGGAGAGTGAACGTGACGAATCGATTAGGTTTATCAATGAGCTAGATAAAGCGATTCAGTACATGTCCAAAAGAAGAATTGGTGCCCTGATTACAATTCAGCAGGAAACAGGTCTTGATGATTATATTGAGACAGGAATTAAATTAGATGCGCGGGTAACTGGCGAGTTGCTAATAAACATTTTTATTCCTAATACTCCTTTACACGATGGTGCTGTTATTATTAACCAAGACCATGAAATTGCGGTTGCCGCTGCTTACTTGCCGCTGTCCGATAACAGTATGATTCCCAAGCGACTCGGAACAAGGCACCGCGCCGCTGTGGGTATTTCGGAAGTTACGGATGCGATTACGATCGTTGTCTCTGAGGAAACAGGTGGGGTAACTATTACTCGAAATGGTCGTTTTCTTCTTGATATGACCCGTGACGAATATATGAAATATTTAACTGCCGAACTAGTACCTAAGAAAAATGAGAATGCTAAATGGTACCAAAAGATTATGCGTAAAATTTGGAAGTGGGGTGCAGACCGATGAAAGAATTTTGGCGTAAATCGTGGTTTATTCGTCTTGTTTCCTTACTAATAGCGATTTTATTAGTTATTTACGTTAATGATACTCAAGGCGGTTTCTTAACTCAGGGCCAAACTAGTCGTACTAGGCAAACAGCTAATAAAACACAGACAATTAGTGTGCCCCTACAAGTCTCAGTGGACACGGATAAATACTACGTAGTGGGTTATCCTGAAAAAGTCAATATTACGTTGGAAGGTTCAACCGCGCTCGTGACTTCGACAATTAATACGCAAAACTTTCGCGCTTATATTGATTTAACCAGTCAAAGCATTGGTACTCACGATGTTAAAGTTCATGTTAATGGTATCAGTCGGCAAATTTCTTATTCGATTAATCCCAAGACGGTTCATGTTAATATTCAAAGGCGAAAATCGACTACTATGCCTATACAAATAGAGTATAATAAGAGTGCTGTAGCTCATGGTTACACGTTAGGTCATTCTAGCGTATATCCTCAGCAAGTTGAAGTTACTGGTGCGCGAAGCGAAGTTGAGCAGATTGACCAAATTATTGCTAAAGTCGTCTTACCAAATGAAATTACTCACACTTATGAGCGGCAAGTAAGTTTGGTAGCGCAAGATCGAAAAGGTAGGCAGCTTAATGTCGTGATTGAGCCAGCTACTGCCAAGGTAACTATTCCAATCTCTGTTGCTAAGAAAAATGTCAAAGTTAAGTTGCAGCCAAAGCATGAACGAAATAACAAAATTTATTCACTAACTGCTAAAAATGACTATGTTACTATTTATGGTGCGGAAAAGGACTTAGCAAAGATTAAAAGTCTACAAGTACCAATTGATCTTAGTAATGTTGCTGCTTCAACGACAAAAACAGTTTCATTGGCCATACCGCATGGGGTAGTTAAGGCCAATCCTGCTCAAATTAGTATTGATATTAAAGTAGAAAATTCCGATGCTAAGGGCAGTAAAAATTAAATTGAAGATAAATAAAGAGAGGTAATTTTTAATGTTAAAATATTTTGGCACCGATGGTGTTAGAGGTGTAGCAAACCAAGACTTGTCCCCTGAATTAGCTTTTAAATTAGGACGCGATGGTGGTTATATATTAACTAAAAATAAAGCTAAAGATGAGCAAGCCAAAGTTTTAGTTTCACGGGATACCAGAATATCTGGGCAAATGCTTGAATATGCGCTGATTTCGGGTTTGTTATCGGTTGGAATTGAAGTGCTTGAAGTCGGTGTGATTACCACTCCCGGACTATCTTACTTAGTGCGTGCGCAGGGAGCCGATGCCGGTGTGCAAATTTCCGCATCCCATAATCCAGTTGAAGACAACGGAATTAAGTTCTTTGGTAGTGATGGCCTGAAGTTGTCTGATGAAATGGAAGGCGAAATTGAAAAATTAATTGATGCTAAAGAAGACAAACTCCCTCGACCATCAGCCGAAGGCCTAGGCTCGTTAACCGATTTTCATGAGGGTAGCGCTAAGTACCTTCAGTTCATTGAAAACACCATCCCAGAGGATCTTGATGGCATTAAAGTGGTCATCGATGGCGCAAATGGTGCTGCCAGCAATTTGATTTCACGCCTGTTTGCAGATTGCGGTGTTGACTTTACCACAATTGCCACACATCCCAACGGCTTAAATATCAACGATCATGTTGGCGCAACGCATACTGAGAAGTTGCAAGAAGAAGTTGTTAAGCAAGGAGCACAACTTGGTTTAGCCTTTGACGGGGATGCTGATCGCTGCATTGCTGTTGATGAAAATGGTAATGAAGTCGATGGTGACCACATTATGTACGTTCTTGGCACCTGCATGCAAGATGGTGGCCGCCTGAAAAAGGATACTATCGTAACCACGGTCATGAGTAACTTAGGTTTCACTAAAGCCCTTGAGCGCAGAGGAATTAAGAATGTGCGGACACAAGTTGGTGATCGTTACGTTTCAGAAGAAATGCGTGCTAACGGCTATAATCTCGGTGGTGAGCAGTCTGGTCATGTCATTATGAGTGATTATCATAATACCGGGGATGGCATGCTAACTGGACTACACTTGATGTTAGTTATGAAGAAAACAGGTAAGAGTCTTAGTGAATTATTGGCTGATTTTAAAGATTACCCTCAATGTTTAGTCAATGTACCCGTTAAGAATAAGCAGGATTGGAAGAAACACCAACCAATTCTTGATGTCATTAAAGAAGTAGAAAAAGACATGAATGGTGATGGTCGTGTCTTAGTACGTCCATCTGGTACGCAATCACTACTGCGGGTAATGGCCGAAGGACCTACCCAAGAAGAAACTGATGCCTATGTTAAACGGATTACAGATGTTGTTGAGCAAGAGATGGGTGCTTAACGATAAAATAAAATAAATTATCAAAGCAGGAAATTTTTTCCTGCTTTTTTGTGTTCTATCAAGGTTATCCTTAGTATGTATATACCAATTATAATTTTTTAGCTTGACCAATTATCAAACTAGTAATATTATTCCTTACATAAAGCTAAATTTACTACTAGCCCAAATAAGCATTTTTGGGCTATACCAAAGGAGAAAAATATGTGCGGAATTGTTGGAATTGTTGGAAAATCTGCTAGAGAAATTGTTTTAAATGGTTTATCTAAGCTAGAATATCGTGGTTATGATTCAGCGGGGATTTACCTAAATGACCAAAAAGGCAATGAGTACATTACCAAAACTGTTGGCCGTATTCAAAATCTAAAAGATCAAATGACGTCTGATGAACAAGGATTAGTTGGTATCGGTCATACTCGCTGGGCAACCCATGGTAAGCCAACAGAAAATAATGCTCATCCGCAATATGATGAAACTGACCGTTTTTACCTAGTGCACAACGGTGTGATTGAAAATTATCAAGAAATAAAAAGCAACTATTTATCAGATGTAAATTTTGTTTCCGATACTGATACGGAAGTTATTGTTCAATTGATTAGTAAAATTGCGCGAACAGAAAATGTGGATGCTTTCACTGCCTTGAAAAAAGCTTTAGCTAAAGTGAAGGGTTCATATGCTCTTTTACTAGTTGACAATACTAAGCCGGATCATATTTATGTCGCAAAAAATAAGTCACCATTAATGCTAGGAATTGGTGCTGGTTTTAATATTATCGCTTCCGATGCGCTATCAGTATTAGATCAAACTAAAACATTTGCTGACTTACAAGATGGACAAGTTGGTGACATTACTAATGATAGTTATGTGATTGAGAGTCTTGCAGGTGAGCCTGCTGTTGTGCAACCATATACTTTAAAAATTGATCCAAATGCGACTTCTAAGGGAACCTATGAATTTTATATGTTAAAGGAAATTTGTGAGCAGCCCGGAGTTTTACGTCACCTTGAACAATTTTATTTAGATCAAAATGGCGAACCTCAAATTAAAGCAAAAATTATTGATATGCTAGCAGCTGCTGATCGGTTATATATTTTTGCTGCAGGGACCAGCTATCATGCGGGTCTGGTTGGTAAAGTGCTTTTTGAAAAGTTTGCAGGTGTACCCACCGAAGTTGGTTTTGCTTCTGAAGCCGGCTACCATTTTCCAATGATGTCAAAGCATCCCCTGTTTATTTTTCTATCACAATCGGGTGAAACTGCTGATTCTAGGGTGGTTTTACAAGAGGCAATTAAGCGCAATATTCCAAGTTTAACTTTAACCAATGTTCCCAATTCAACTCTTGCTCGTGAAGCAACTGCCTCACTTTCCTTAGAAGCAGGGCCGGAGATTGCGGTTGCATCTACCAAAGCATACACCGCTCAAATTGCGTTAGAAGCTATTTTAGCTAAAGCATTAGGAGAAAAAATTGGCAATGAAAATGCGCGTGCTTTTGATTTAAAAACCGCTTTTGCCTTAGCTGCTGAAGGAGCAGAGCAGGTGATTTCAAGTAAGGAAAAAATTGAGCAATTAGCTCAAAAGTTTTTGCTTCCCTCACGTAATGCTTTTTATATTGGCCGTGGGATTGATTATCCGCTTGCTCTTGAAGCAGCGCTCAAGCTAAAGGAAGTATCATACATTCAAACCGAAGGCTTTGCGGCCGCCGAGTTGAAACACGGAACAATTTCACTAATTGAAAAAGGAACACCTGTAATTGCCCTGATTAATGACCCGCTAACTGCCGATTTAATGCGAGGTAATATTCAAGAAGTAATTGCTCGGGGAGCGAGCGTAATCACGATTGCAAGCAAAAAGTTAGCGGTTGATGATGACGATATTGTTCTCCCAGAGATAAATTATTATTTAACCCCACTGGTAAGTGTTGTGGTCGCACAGCTATTTGCCTATTATGCTTCCAAAGATAAGGGCCTTGATGTTGATAAACCACGGAATTTAGCTAAAAGTGTAACGGTTGAATAAACCTTTGAAAGTCCTTATGCCAATCTGAATAAAAGCGAATATTGAAAAAAGTCGTAAGTAATTACGACTTTTTGTATAATAAAGGGGATAATATCCAGATTGTGGGAGGAAAAAACTTTGTCAATTAAATTAATTGCGGTCGATTTAGATGGTACTTTACTTTCTAGCAATAATAGTATTTTGCCAGAAACACAGAAAACGTTGAAACAAGCCATAGACTCAGGCATTCAAGTAGTTCTTGCTACCGGCCGCCCATTATCAGGCGTGATGCAATTCAACCAGGAATTAGGACTAGCCGGGGATAAGCAATATAATATTGTCTTTAACGGTGCAGTTATTCAAAACTTAGCTGGTAAAGTATTGATGAACCAGGAAATGAATTATCATGATTTTACTAATATGCGACGTTTACAGCGCCTTGCTCATGTTAACTTGCATTTTGAAACACCAGAATGTTTTTGGACATGTGACCGAGAATTGGGCGTCAATTTATCGGTCAATGCTGCAATGACAAAAAATATTATTAAAGTACGTAAAGCAGAAGAAATTCCACAAGATTTTACCTTTAATAAAGTGGGCTTTAGCGAGACAGATGATGTCGAAGAAGTAGAGAAGCTTTGGAATAATATTCCGGAGTGGGCTTTTGCCAAATATGATGTTGTGCGTAGTTTTTCTTCTAATATTGAGATTAATATTAAAGATGCTTCAAAAGGTAACGCACTAATTAACCTTGCAGACCGGTTAAAAATTGCTCCTAGTCAGGTCATGGTATTTGGTGACCAAGGAAATGATATTTCAATGTTTTTGAATCCGAGTTTTAAAAAAGTGGCAATGGGAAATGCGATTGAAATGATCAAAGATAATGCAGATTATATAACTGAGGATAATGATCATGACGGAATTGCGAAAGCATTAAAAAAGTTTGTTTTGTAGTAGAATAAAACTAGGTTGACTATTATGGTAAAGAAAAACAAAGAACATAATATTTCTGAAGCCGAGTGGGAAGTCATGAGAATAGTGTGGACTCTCGGCGAAATTCATACTGGTGAAGTAATCGAGCAGCTTCAGACTAAGAAAAATTGGTCTGAATCGACTATTAAAACTTTAATGGGACGCTTGGTTAAAAAAGGTCTATTGCAGACGCGAAAAGATGGTCGCCGATATGTCTATTCTGCCACAGTTACACAAATTCAGATGATGATTCAAGTCACTAAAGAAATGATGAATCATATGTGTGATATGCATAAAGGACAAGTCTTGATTGAAATATTAAAAGACATGCCTTTGTCTGAAAGTGATATTGCTACAATTGAAACAGAACTTGCACAGAAAAAACTGCATGCACCAGCCAAAATTGCTTGCAACTGCTTAGCTTGGGGTCAACACGATTGCTAGAACATTAGTTAATCTACCTAAGGAGGTAAGTCTAATGAGAAGGTTTGCTAGTATAATTCTGCGGTTAGTATTTATAGTATTTATTGGTGCTGCGGGCTTTTTGTTATTTGAAAGTCCGGCAACGATCAATGTTCAAAACGTTCCGAAAGTTGCGCGTTCTGTAATAAAGAAGAACGTCGATAAAAGTGGTGATACCAATTTAAAGGGAACACTGAAGTTAGCTAAAGACTTTGGAGTTGAAAATAAGGTGCTTGAGCAATTGCCTTCAAAGTATCACCGGGATTTATCCTATGTTGACTTGTATAATCTTAGCGTTAGCTATCAGGAAAACGGAGAGCTAACTGCCAAAAATTTAAAGCTACCTGAGAAAAACGAGGTTCAAAAAGCTGTTAATTATCTGATACTCCAGCGTGTTAATAAGGGATTATCGGATAATTCTAAACAGGTCAATAACTCAATCAACATTTTTCACTACTTCTTATTTGGAGCTATTTTGATTTTAGCTCTTGCAGCATTGTTAGTATTATTTGGTCAATCTTGGGCCTCAATTGCTTTGTTAATTGCTGCAGTTGGCTCTTTTGGTGCCTTGCAATATTACCTAAATCAATTAGTCCAATATTTACAAAGCGAATTAGATCCAGGAATTTCTCTAATTACTTCCTCAATGTTATGGTTAGGTTTAGCAATTAGTGTTGTCGTTGCTATTATCTGGCCACTAGGTTTAAAGTTGACCAAGAAAAAGGATTAGAAATTTATAGTATTTTGGTGTTAACCCCATAATTAGCATAACTAATTATGGGGTATTTTGCTGGTCAGCAAAATTATCTAAACAGATTAAAGCTGAGACATGACGGTCTTCCAAAAATGACCAGGGGTTTTATGGATTAGTTTGCCCTGATATGATTAATTATACTAATCAATCAATAATTTATTAGTTATTATACTACTCAAGTAAAATTGCCTAGTAATTAAGCAATAAGGAATTGTAGTAGTACAATTTTATGGAATAATAAGCAAAATAATAGTAAAAAACGGTAAATTTACGATAATTAAGGAGTTGGTTTTAAATAAATAAAATTTTATAGAATATAAAAGTTAGCTTTCAACCAAAATAAATTACATAGTTATAATTTCTTCGTTAACTTAGTTAAAGTAAGTCCTTATAAAATCTTTTATACAGCAACATTTACGATTTATATTATAAATAACATAAATTGCATTTAATAACATGATTCAATTGTGATAAAATATAAAATATAGTATGAATGATTGAAATAATGAGGGATTAATAAATGTATTATTTTTTAAATAACAGATTAGACTCTAATAGTTCTGGCATTGAACATGCTGAAGTTAAAAGGCTAAAATTATTTAAGCAAAAGGGTGTAAAAGCTAAACTTGCAATGCGTGATTATAATCGTTTTGCTCATCGAAATTTACCGCTATATGGTTTAAATGATGACGATTATGTCAATATGTACGATTTTTTTGCTGGAACGGTTAATTATCCGCAACAAAAGATGACAATTGATGAGCTACCAATTCCCGAATCTGATCAGATTAAAAAGGTTGATAATGGCTATGAAGTATATGATGGTAATCGCAAAACAATGTTAATTACTTTGTTTAGTGATAATAATCTTGATACTATTACTTATTTTAATGCCGATGATCATAAGACAAAAATGGATTTTTATGACACTAGAGGTTTTAAAAGCTTTACGCAAATTTTTAATACTTCAAACGATAACCTTATTTATGAATCATTTTATCGACCTGATAATACAGTTTATTATGAAGTTTCATATGAGCAAAAACCAAAGTGGCTTGCAGCAACTAATATTCAACTGACGGATAAAAAAGGTGTGCAGTATTCGCTGATGAATATAGGACAAGCTTTTACTATTATGCTTGACGAGCTAAATGAACAAGATGGCGGCCAATCTACTTTTATCTCAGATCGTAGTAATATCACCAATTTACCTATGATAAACATGAAAACACCGGCACGTAAAATTGAGCATTTTCATAGTATTCATTATGGTGATTACAGAGACCCCAACTCATTTTTATCATATGGCTCAATTGCCAATACGGAGCAGTTAAGTAAAACTGACTTAATTATCACGCCCGGACAGCGCCAGGCAGATGACATGAAAAAACGGTTGCGGACTCAAGTACCGATTGTTGCGATTCCTGTCGGTATTGTATCCAATGAGCAGCTTGCCAAGCCGCATATTCCTATGAGTCAGAGAATTCCCGGTAAAATTGTTATTTTAGCAAGGTTATTTGTTGAAAAACGCATAGGTGATTCTATTAACGCATTTGCGCAAGTTTATCAGAAAAATAAAAACTTAACATTAGATATTTACGGTTACCCTGATGGCTCAGATAATTGTAAAGAAGAAAAGAAATTGAAAAAGCTAGTTAAGGATCTTGGCTTAGAAAATTGTATCCATTTTATGGGTTACGCAAATCAAGTTGATGATATCTATGACCATGCTCAGCTTATGTTGCTTTCTTCACTTTATGAAGGTGCGTCTCTAGTTACGATGGAAGCTCAATCGCATGGCGTTCCGGTAATTTCTTATGACATTAATTATGGTCCATCTGATTTAATTAATAATAATGTTAGTGGTGTTCTCGTACCAAACGGAAATGTTGATGTTTTTGCAGATGAAATTGCAAAATACTTCTCAGATTCTAATTTACGTGAACGAATGAGTGAGGCTGCTTATGAAAACGCTAAACGCTTTTCAGGCGATGAAGTTTGGAAATACTGGAAAAAATATGTAATTGATACGGATAAGGCCTAAAAAGAATTACTTTTTAATTATTATTTGCATATCTTTAACCATCTTTTAAAGATGGTTTTTTTATTTTTTAAATTATTATTAATTGCATTTCAAAATTATTTACGTTACTATGGTTAATCAGTTAGCTTGCTAACTAAAATTTTGGGAGGAATTATATGCAAAGAAAATTAGATGCAAAATTAATTTGTTCAATTTTTGCGGCAGGACTGATGTCTTTTTCAGGAGTCCTGATAGAAACGGCGGGGAATGTTACTTTTCCTGTCTTAATGAACGAATTTCACGTTAATATGGCGATGGTTCAATGGATGACAACGGGTTACTTACTTGTAGCTTCGATTATCATGCCATTATCTGCCTATTTGAAACGGAATTTCAGTTCACGTACGCTGTTTATTACTGCTTCGGCAGTCTTTATTGCAGGATTGCTTATTGATGTTGTGGCTAGAAACTTTTCCTTCTTAGTAATTGGACGAATTGTTCAAGGGGCTGGAGCCGGAATTGCGATTCCATTGATGTTTAACATTATTTTGGAAAGGACACCGTTAGATAAAATCGGTTTATTGATGGGGATCGGAACAATGATCACTGCTGTAGCACCGGCTTTAGGACCAACTTTTGGTGGCTTAGTTGTAAACACAATGGGTTGGCGTTTTATTTACATTTTCATCATTCCAGTAATGATTATTTCTTTGGTTATGGGACTAGCTTCTATCACTAAGGAAAGTAAGAAAATTAAACATTCTAAGTTAGATGTTGCGGGCTTTTTAAGTATTACCATAACTTTCATTGGCTTGATTTTAGCCTTCAGTAATTTGGCAACAGTTTTACAAAAACCATTAACGTTCGCTGTTCCACTAATTATTGGCATTATCGGATTGATCATTTTTATTAGGCATTCGCTAAAAGTGGCAAATCCGCTAATTAATATTCGGGTGTTTAAGAAAATTAAGTTTACTCAGGGTCTGGGCGCTTATTTTATTTTTCAAATTAACACGTTAGGTTTATCTTTTATTTTGCCTAACTATGTTCAAATTGTTAATCGTTCGACAGCGATGATTGCTGGGTTGCTACTCTTAACTGGTGGTATTATTGGAGCAATCGCATCGCCTGTTGGTGGCCGGTTACTTGATAATTATGGTCCACGTAAGCCAATTATGACTGGTGCGATGTTTGAATTAATTGGGGGATTGCTTTTCTGTCTTTTTGCAGCCAACTTTACTTCAATTGAAATTATCATCTTTTATACCATTACAATGCTTGGTACGGGCTTAATCATGGGTAACACGATGACTGCATCACTTAATGTTTTAAGTGAAAAAGAAAATACCGACGGTAACGGTTTATTCAACATGGCACAACAGTTTGCTGGGGCAGTGGGAACTGCAATTGTTTCCGCAATCATGCAATTTGTTCAACAGATGAGTGGCAAGAATACTGCGGCCGGTAAATTAGTTGATGCCTCACAAGTTGGTTTAATCTTTTTGCTTGTTTTAGTGGTAGTTGGTGTATACTTGCTGTATAAAGCTACTAAACCTGTTAAAGCAAAGGAATAAAAATGGAAAGACTCGGATTAGCCTTACAACGTGTCCAGAATACTTTTAACCGTAATGTTGATCATTTTGCAAGAAGCTTAGGACTAACGGGAACACAGATGTTGATTATCGAATATTTAACTTCCTTTTCCACTAAGCAACCAATCTATCAAAAAGATATTGAGCACGAATTTAATATTAGAAAATCAACTGCTACTAATATCTTGCATTTGATGGAACAAAAGAACTTGATTAGCAAAGAGGTTGATAGTCAAGACACTCGCTATAAGGAAATCCGGTTAACAGAAAAAGCAGTTAAACTAGAAAAAGAAATAACAAATTACTTTATCTCCTCAGAACAAGAAACTGAAAAGATTTTGGGGTCAGATACTAAAAAGAAATTACTGGCAAATTTGGCCAAACTAGATTCTGCTTTATCAGATAATAAAAAGCACTAACTGAATCCATTATGGATAAGCAGCTAGTGCTTTTTTAGTTGATAATTACCAACCTATTATCTTTCGTAATTTGGCGCCTTTTTCGTGATTTGAACATCGTGCGGGTGTGATTCACGTAAACCAGCATTGGTAATCCTCACAAACTGAGCATTTTCACGTAAATCAGCAATTGTTGCAGCACCAACATAACCCATTCCGGATCGTAATCCGCCAATAATTTGAAAAACAATATCAGAAACATCGCCCTTGTAAGGTACTCGTGCTTCAACGCCTTCGGGAACTAGCTTATTTGCTTCGTTAACACCACCCTGGAAATAACGATCCGAAGAACCATGTGCTTGTGCCATTGCGCCAACTGAACCCATGCCACGGTATGTTTTGAATTTTTGTCCTTCACTCTCAAAAATTTCACCCGGAGCTTCTGTTGTACCAGAAAGCATGCTACCTAGCATAACCGCGTTGCCACCAGCCCCAAGAGCTTTAACAATATCGCCTGAATATTGCATACCGCCATCGGCAATAATTGGTTTATGGTACTCCTGAGCAGCAGTAGCTGCATCATAAATAGCGGTAATTTGTGGGACGCCAACACCGGCAACAACCCGAGTAGTACAAATTGAACCTGGACCAATTCCAACTTTGACGACATCAACGCCAGCATCAAAAAGTGCCCTAGCTGCGTCACCGGTGGCAATGTTGCCAGCAATTAAAGTGACATTAGGAAAATGGGTGCGAATTTCTTTAATTTTGCGCAAAACGCCTGCAGAATGGCCGTGTGCCGTATCGATTACAATTGCATCAGCACCTTTTTCTAGCAGGGCTTCAGCACGTTCAAAGGTATCACTGGTTACACCTATTGCTGCTGCAACTAGAAGCCGATTCTGGTCATCAACGGCTGCTTTGGCAATGTTGCTTGGAACAACGACATTTTTAACGTTAGCAACTTCACCCGCTTGGGCACTAATTGACATATTTTTATGAATAACACCAAGGCCACCTTGTAAAGCAATTGCAATTGCCATTGCGCCTTCTGTAACTGTATCCATTCCGGCACTTATTAGCGGAATCTTTAATTTGAGGTTAGGGGCTAATTCGGTTTGCAAATCTACCTCATTTGGAAGTACGTGACTTTCTGCTGGAATTAATAAAACATCATCAAATGTCAGTCCTTCTTTAATAAATTTCGTTGTCCAATTTGACATAGTCGCACTCCTTATCTTTATGCATAATGAATTTAAATTGTCTCCACTTTACTAATGATTTTAGTAACGGTCAAGCCAAAATTAAACTTATCATTAGTTAAGTTTCAAACATGAAGCAGTTATAATTATGGATAAAAAGCGAATAAATTAAACATTAATTTTTTTATTGTAAACTTTTTTAAAAATGCTATTATTAAATAAAGTACTAATTTAAAAGATATAGAGTCCTTAGTATTTGCTCTTGGCTTGTTATAATGTTCGTGTTATCTTCGAGCCGAGGGTTAAAAAACTACAACTAACCAATCAATCTCATTAGTAAATGATTGTGCCAAAAAGTTAATTGTGGTCATTGGAAATAATAAAGGAGAACACAAACAATGGAAAAACTGACTCGTGAATTTGTCGCTGGTTTGCCTAAAGCAGAATTGCATGTTCATATCGAAGGAACTCTTGAACCTGAATTAGAATTTGCTTGTGCGAAGAGAAATCATATTGACATTGGTGCAAAATCCCCGGCCGATGTTGACCACAGTTATGGTTATGGTCTTACAGAATTTTTAAAAGCCTATTACAATGGGATGAAGGTTTTGCGGACAAAGCAAGATTTTTATGATGTTACGTGGGCATTTTTGCAAAAAATGGCGCAAAATAATGTTAAGCATTTAGAATTATTTTTTGATCCTCAGGCACATACCAGCAGAGGAATAGCCTTTGAAACAGTAATAGAAGGGATACACGAAGCAATTGTAGATGGTCGCGCGTTAGGCGTAGACACCCAGCTAATAATGTGCTTTCTCCGTGAATTTTCTAAAGAATCCGCTCGTCAAACATTAGAAGCGGCAAGGCCTTATCATGAGAAGGGCTGGATAATCGGCGTTGGTCTTGATTCAGCTGAACATCACAATCCACCGTTGAAATTCATGTTAATTTTTGCAGAAGCCAAAAAGCAGGGTTACTATTTAACAATGCATTGTGATCCAAAGCAAGTTGACTCTGTGGAACACATTAAGCAAGCGCTGGAAATTATTGAAGTTGATCGGCTTGACCACGGGATGAATATTATTGAAAATCCAGATTTAATGGCTTATCTTGTTGAAGAAAAAATTGGTATAACCGCCTGCCCAATTGCATATTATTACACACGTCAGGATATGGAAGAAAAGGCAATCACTACGCTTTTTAAAGAGGGTGCACTAATTAGCCTGAATTCTGATGATCCTTCCTATAAAGGCGGTAATTACATTAACGATGTTTACTATCAATTTGCGCAAAAAGTTGGTTGGGGCAGAGAAGAACTGATTCAGATTGCGAAAAATTCTTTTACCACCTCGTGGATTAGTGATAATGCCAAAAAGGCTTATTTGCAGCAAATCGATGATTACGTAGCAAAAAACTAGTTAAAAAGTACTATTTCGGGTAAAGAAGTAGTACTTTTTTATTTTCCACGACACAAATTAAATTTTCTATTAAATAATATTGAGCATTATGTTAGATTAATGGTAAACTGTGATCACCGCTTAGGGGCAATAAGCTGGTTTTTGCGGTTAAGATAAATTGAAAAGTTAAGATTTTTAACAGGGCATTTTTACAGGTAAATTAATTAGTAAAATTGCTTTTTTGTGCTTTTCAAAGGTATTTGAGTTTAAGAAAGAGCATTTTTAATGGACAAGCAAGTGATTGAAGCACATAACCTCACGAAACAATATTCATTTACAAAAAGGGGCGATGGTCTAAAAGCAGCTATTAAAAATATTATCCGACCAACTAAAAAAACAGTTAAGGCTGTTAATCAACTTAACTTTTCGGTTACAGAAGGTGAGACAGTTGGTTTTATTGGTCAAAATGGCGCGGGAAGATAGTCAAAATCACCTTTTAGTTGACTAAAAAAGCAGGTTAAAAAGTCAATTCAAAATACTTGCATGATAAAAAAGATGCTAATAAAATCTTTTTTGCGGTTTTATTTTTATGACGTCTAGGATGGGATAGAAAATGAAAAACTAAGGTATTGTACGCTGTTAAGTAAAGCATTAATTGCTACAATCCTGATAAGTTGATAATAACGATTTTGCTTGAAGATAAAAACTCGCCTAGTAAAATAATTTTTTTACACGCGGGTCGAAATTTTCCAGTTTGGAGGACTGGCTAAAATCGAGTAGACAAAATAAAAAAATCGCAAAGCCTATTGGTTTCAGTGCCAATGGGCATTTTTTATTTCTTCAAACCTTTTATGTTTACATTTGTAAATTTTGGCTTTATAATTATTGTAGTTTACAAATGTAGACATTAAAAATGAAAGTAAAACTCAATAGGAGAAATAATTATGGCTAAAATAATCGTATTAATTGTAGGTCTTTTCTTAATACTATTCATCACATGGTGGTTTTTTGGCAAGCAAAATGTTAAGGCTGAGACGGCAGAGCTTGGCACCGATAAGCAAAGTATTAATATTGAGGTAAAGGGCGGTTACTCGCCAGAAAAAATAGTTCTAAAAAAGGGCGTGCCAGCCACGTTAAACTTTAAGCGACTTGATTCATCAAGCTGCCTTGATCACGTCATTTTTTCTGATTTCGGTATTAATCAAGAATTACCTAAGGGAAAAGTTGAACAAGTTAAAATTGATACGAGCAAACCAGGCGAATACGAATGGGAATGTAGTATGAACATGTTTCATGGCAAAGTGATTGTTAAATAAAAAGATAAGGAAACTACTAAGATGAAAATTACAACACGCTTCTGGATCTCATTAATTTTTTCCTTACCGATGCTGTTAGAAATGATTTTGCATCCATTTACCGGGTGGATGCTACCGGGCGGTTCATGGACAATGCTGGTATTTACGACAATAATCATGTTGATTTCAGCAGGTCCTTTTGTGAGTAGTGCATGGGCTGCCTTTAAAAAACACCATTCTAATATGGATACTTTGGTAGCGCTGGGGACATTAACCACTTATCTTTATAGTATTTATGCTATGTTTACTCACCGGCCAGTTTTCTTTGAAACAGCTGCTTTTGTAATTACTTTCGTTCTTTTAGGCCAAGTACTTGAAGAAAAAATGCGCAGTAATGCTTCTAGTGCTATGAGCAAATTAGTTAAATTGGGAGCAAAAAATGCCTTAGTAAAGCGTGACGATCATTTCGTGAAGGTTCCAATTGATCAGGTTAAACAAGGAGACTTAATTCAAGTTCAACCAGGACAAAAAATTCCGGTAGATGGCAAAATAGTTTCCGGTAACTCGGCTGTTGATGAATCTATGGTAACTGGTGAAAGTTTACCTGCCCACAAAAAAGTGGGCGATAAAGTAATCGGAGCAACAATTAATCAAAATGGGTCATTTGTTTTTACCGCGGAGAAGGTCGGTAGTGACACTATGTTAGCCCAAATTATAGCGATAGTTAAGCAAGCCCAAAATAGTCATGCCCCAATTCAAAAACTGACTGATAAGGTAGCTAATATCTTTGTTCCCACAGTTTTGATAATTGCTATCGCGACCTTTCTTGTCTGGTATGTTCTAATCGGCAAGGATGTGGCTACAGCCCTTAATTTTGCCGTTGCAGTAATGGTAATCGCTTGTCCTTGCGCTCTGGGTTTAGCCACGCCAACAGCCTTAATGGTTGGTACAGGCCGTGGAGCGAAGATGGGCATTTTAATTAAAAATGGTGAAATTCTCGAAGCTGCCAATAATCTTGATACTGTTGTTTTTGACAAAACTGGCACAATAACTAGGGGCAAACCGGTGGTAACCGATATTGTCGGCAATAAAGAAGAAGTTTTGCAGATAGCTGCAAGTTTAGAAAAAATGTCAGAGCATCCCTTGGCACCCGCTATTTTAGCTGCTGCCAAAGCTGGCAAAATTTCTACTAGTCCAGTAACTAATTTTATGGCAATTGAAGGTAGTGGAATTAGTGGTCAAATTAACGGTCGAGCAGCCTTTGTCGGAAAGCCTGCTTCTAAAGACGTGACAGTCGCTTCACCGCTGAAAGCCAAGATTACCACTTTACAAGAAGAAGCTAAAACGGTTGTTCTAGTGGCTATTGAAAAACAGGCAATTGGTTTAATTGCGATTCAAGATGTACCAAAAGAAAATGCGGCGCGAGCAATTAGCGGTTTAGTTAAATTGGGTCTAGAGCCGGTGATGTTAACCGGCGATAATAAACCTGTTGCTCAGGCAATTGCCCAGCAAGTCGGTATTAACAAGGTCATTGCAGAAGTTTTACCAATCGATAAGGCAGCCGCAATAAAAAAATTGCAGCAACATCACAAAGTCGCATTTGTTGGTGATGGTATTAATGATGCACCAGCTTTAACACAGGCTAATGTTGGAATCGCCATGGGTTCTGGAACTGATGTGGCGATTGAAGCAGGTGGAATTGTTTTGATAAAAAATGATTTGGAAGATGTTGTTCGTGCATTAAAGTTGAGTAAGAAAACTTTTAGCCGCATCAAGCTCAATTTATTCTGGGCTTTTATCTACAATGTCCTTGGAATTCCAGTTGCTGCCGGGCTGTTTGCTGGTGCTGGCTTAACTCTTAGCCCTGAATTTGCCGGTATGGCAATGGCCTTCAGTTCATTATCAGTAGTAATCAGCTCTGTTTTATTAGGGAAAAGCAAAATTTAAGCAAAACAAAAAGGCAGTCATTATTGACTGTCTTTTTATGTCGGTAAAACTGTGTGAGCTTAAAAGCGGTGTTTTCCTTTGGTTAAAACGGGCCTAATTTGAATGACGTAAGCAATCAAACCAGCCAACAGCCAAATTAGAGTAATTATGATGCTGGCTATTAGGTTTGCAGAACCTGTTTTGATAAAAGTGACTGGACTGGCGAATGGAAAAATTAGTGCGATTGACTTTAACCACGTCGGATAGGCAGTAATCACAACCAAAATACCGGCTACCAGTTGAATAATTGCGCTAAAAAAATTGGCCAAAAAGTAGGGATCATTCATTTGCCATGATATTGCCCAAGCTGTGAAACCAAAAATAATCCCGGTTAGACAAAGTAATGGCAGCAAGATGACAACACGTAAAATGAGATAAAGGGGAGCACCAAAACAAAGCGCTAAAACCAAATTGATAATTGCTAAAATGGTCCCGATAATTGCCGAAGTGATGCATTTACTCATCCAATATCGAAAACTGAATGGCTTTTTAGCAATCATCTCAAAGTCGATACGCAAGCTGGCATCTTCAACTAATAGATCGTTCATTGTTTGCATTGTTAAAGTGGTAGTATCAATTGCAATTGATGCAGCAACAATCGACCAATTAAAACTGTTGGCATATTGCATATCAATTAATACCAATAATGCCATATTGATTAATGGATTGAGTACAAAATAAATTATTTTTGTACGCCAATTGTTTAAGAAAGGCAAAGCCGAAAATTGTGTGGCAATCATATGATCTTCAACGCTCCTTTCTTGCGCACTAAATAATTAATCTTTTTAACTGTAAAAGCAATTAAAAATAACCAGAAGATTAGGCTAAAAATGTAGGCTGCCCAATTAAATACGATGTTTCTTGTTAGTGCGGAGATTGGTGCTGTAATCGGAATAAACCACTGTGCGATATTCGTTAAAGGTTTTAAAACAGCTTCATTGCCAAATAATCCGGCTACTAACAAAATCGGAGTGCCGATTAAAGTTTCATAAAGCATTGAATTAGGCGAAAGGGTTAAAAAGGCAGCAATCAAAATGCCCATGATAGTGCAACCCAGCCATAATAAAAGAATTAGCAAAATAAAATTGCCAGTTATTGGTCCCGTTGCTACTCCTAAGATTTTAGCCAGTACAAAGGCAAGGGGAAATGAGAAGAGCCCATAACTAGAAGCAGGGAGCAAAAGCGTGATTAGAGAAAGACGTTCATCATACTTGCTATTTAGCAAATAAGGTAAAGTTCCCTTATATTTTTCAAAACTAATGCAGCCGGCAACAGTCGTACAGGAAGTCCAGGTACCAAAGATTCCGCTTTGACGCCATAAAAGGGGATTGTTTAAATCGTAACTTGCGTATGCGATGGTATATTGTATTAAAAAAATTGAACAGGTTGACGTAATTACTAGCCAAACGAAATATTGATCAGATAAATAATCACGCAAGTGAAAGAGAAATAGTCGAATGAAACGCATTTTATTTTCTCCTCAGCTTGGGTGCTAAAGCCATGTAGGCATCTTCTAAATTGTCTAAGGACTTTTGCGTAGTCGAGTTTGCTAAATTAACCACTCCACTAACTGTTCCAGTGTAGAAAATTTTTCCAGCACCTAAAATAATGACTTTGTCGGCTAATTTTTCAACTTCTGTCATTGTATGACTTGTCAGCAAAATACTAATTCCGGTGTCCGCCAAGTTTTTGATCGTTTGCTGGATAGTATGTGCTATTTCAACATCAAGTCCACTAGTTGGTTCATCAAGTAATAATAAACTCGGGCTACCCAGGAGTGCGCGGGCAATATGCAGGCGCTGAACCATTCCCTTAGAGAATTCACCGATTTTTTTATTAGCAACGTTACTTAACTCGACAGTAGCTAACACACGGTTAACTTCATCATTTTGCTTGCGAAAAGGAACCTTAGCCAAATCAGCAAAAAACTTCAAGTTCTGTTTGGCAGTTGCATTACGGTAAAAACCCATTTCGCCACCAAAGGAAACACCGATACTTGGCCTTTTACTGGTAGTTGTGATATCTTGGCCCTTCAGGATAACTTTGCCAGATGTTGGAATTAAGTAACCACCAATGATTGAAACAGTGGTAGTTTTTCCAGCACCATTGGGCCCTAACAGTGATAGAATCTCACCTTGATTAATTGCAAAAGAAATATCATCTAAGGCCTTAAATTTTTGATTATGGTCTTGATAAGTCTCTTTTAAATGTTTAACGATTAAAATTTTATTCAAATTTATTCTCCAAAATTAATTGTAAATTCTTTATCGCTAAAAAAGGAAGGAGCGATAATCTAAATTTTTTACAGGTTAATTTGAAGATCTGTGATGTTTAACATTAAATCTATTATTCGGATTATATCATACTTTTATCATTTTTACTTTTTAATTAATAAAAAATGGACGTTAAAAGATTAATTAGGTCGCTTGCGTATTTACAAACAGTTAAAGAAGTTGAGCAAAAACGACGGGTTAATTATGATTCAAAGTGGGTGAATATTTTTATGCTAGAAATAATCAATATTTGCTGCAATTGGAAAGGCTAGTTAAAAGTTGCAAATTCGTGAGTTTGGGGCAGAAACAACGGGTTCAGCAGTCGCTGAAATTAAGCAGCGGGCAAAAGCTGTCTTGAAAGTTACTCAAAAAAATACCCGCTTCCAGTAAAATCGTGGAGTCGGGTATTAAATTATTTAATTTGTTAGATAATATTTAGTTTAATCAACTGATTTTAATGCTTCCAGCATATCCAAATTTTTCAATTTGCTATTCACGATGAAGCCAAGAATAATTGTAATAATTCCGATTACTCCTAGTGGCCACATAAAGCTTGAGGCAGATAGAGCAGGATTAAACATCACGTTATCGGGCGGTACTACGTAAAGAATATATTGGTAAAGCAAGTCGCCGCCAAGGTAACCAACTAGAATACCAATAATAGTTAATAAAATTGTTTCGCGGTAAATGTACATCGTTACTTCGTTGTCATAAAAGCCCAATACCTTTACCGTTGACAGTTCACGAATTCGTTCAGCGATATTAATATTAGTTAAATTATAAAGGATCACGATGGCAAGAAGACCCGCAACAATAATAAGGACTACCATAATCATGTTTAGCGACTGCACAACGACGTCTAATTCCTGACTCACCGCCGTATTTTGGACTACGCCAGCAACACCATTTAACTTCATAAATTCGGCCGCCACTTTTCTGGTATTTTTACGGGATGTATTTTTCAAGTTAACTAGGTAAGCAGTCGTTTTGTAATTGCGGTTAAAGACTTTTTGGTACTGCTTTTGATTCATGAAAACAAAATGTCCCATGTACATTTCCGTAATGCCAGCAATCTTCATTGACCGGCGTTGATTGTTTTCATCAGTTAAAGTGATATGGTCACCTTTTTGAACGTGCAACAGACTTGCTAAGCGCTCCGAAATTACAACACCATTATTTGTTAATGGAATTGTTTGTCGATTGCGCCGGTTATTTAAGTGAACATATTGATTAAGTACATCACTGTGTTTGGGCACGATCAGAGTAATATCTTGTGTATCACCAGCCTTACCGGCCGTTTTGGACATTGACTCATAATAAACTGGAGTAGCCGATTTAATATTTGGCTCTTTAAGCTTAGTTGTTAATTTCTGTTGTTGGGTATCTGATAGTGGCTTCTTTTCGGCTACAATCATGTTGTAATGGATTAAATCAGAAAATTGGCGATTGTTCATATTGCTAATTGAATTCTTGACCGCGAATCCAGCAAATAGGAGTGTACCAGCACCGCAGACGCCAAAAATAGTCATTAACATTCGCTTCTTGTATCTGAAAATATTACGTGCAGTTACCTTGTGAGTGAAACTGAGATGATTCCAGATAAAGGGAATCTTTTCCAGTAGAATTTTAGAGCCTGCTGCTGGGGGTTTAGGCAAAAGCAAGGAGGCAGGCTTTTCACGAAATTCGTTTTTAGCGGTCAAATAAGCCGGTAAAACTGAACTTATCCAAGATAAAATCAAGGCAACCAAACTAATTTGCCAGTGAAAATGTTCTTCAATCGGTGGAAGAGTCAGCGACTTATAATAAGCGTGATACACAATCTGCGGCATTAGCGTGTGTCCCAGGTAAATGCCAATAATTGTTCCAATTGTCCCTGACAAGAAGCCATAGAAAACAAACTTATTAATAATGACATAATCATCGTAACCGAGGGCCTTTAAAGTTCCGGAATTAATTCTTTCTTCGTCAATAAACCGGTTCATTGTGGTGAAGGTAACAAGAGCCGCAACAAAATAAAGGAAAATCGGGAACACCTTAGCTAAGTCTTCGACGACACGAGCAACAGTGGTATAAACTAAGTTGCCTTCTCCTCCGGGAACTTCTCGGCGGTTATAAACGCTATAGCTTGGAAGTGCTAATTTTTCAATTTGCTTTTTAGCTTTTGCCAGTTTTTGTTGGCCAGAAGTTATTTCAATTGTAGCTTGTGCAGCTTTTTTGGCTAGTGCCTGTTTTTGCCTTTGTAGTACTTGGGCCTGGGCAGTTAATTTAGCTTGTGCCCCCTTAAGCTGCATTTGGTCCTGTGGTGTGGTAGCTTGTGCAGCTTTTCTTGCTAATAGCTCTTTTTGCGCAGTTAGTTGTTTTTCAGCAGTAATTAATTGCTGCCGCGCCGTATAGATTTTTGCTTTAGCTTGCGCTAATTTCTTTTCTTCTGGTCGTAATTTCTTGAATGCCGCTGCAGTAATCCGATCCTTGCGGTTTTGGGCACCATTTTTAAGTACTTTTTGCAGCTCTTTTTTATGAACACTGATTTTATTATTATAAGTTTTTCCAAAAGAATCGAGTCCACGTAAATCATGGTATCTTAAATTAGCTACGGTAAAAACGGTGTGATCAAATGCTTGCGGCATTACTACGGCATAGCCTTTTAGCTCACCAGTTCCGCTATTGCTTTGACCTAGATTAACGTTTGACAGAATTTGACTAGAACGGACGAAACCGACAACTTTAAAACTTTGGCGCTTTAAGAGGGTTGTGCCAAGAATATTTTTCTTTTCAGTAAAACTAACTTTTTGCCCCAGATGGTAGCGCTTGTCGTAATGCGCAGCTAAAGCCACCTCATTTTGCTTATTAGGCAGTCGACCTTGACGCACTTCATATTTACCAACACTTTTGGGTTTGGAAAAAACGCGAAAACTTTCTTGCGTATTTTTTAAAACCGTATCGGTCATGTAACCAAATTCAGCTGTTTCTAAACCCTTGGCTTTTTTGATCTTGGCGGTGTCATCATGATCAAAGCCATAATTGCAGATAACAGTCAGATCGGCAGTATTGAGCTGCTTAGCGTAATGATTACCGGTATCGCGCATGTCGGGTCCAGTGACAATTAAGCCGACCAAAGCAAAAGCACCAATCATCATTAGGCCCATGATTGACAGAAATTGCCCTTTGGTATGTTTAATTGACTCCCAAAAATCTTTCCAAATTATTTTTGTCATTGTTAGCCTTCTTTACCATTTAACGTTAGCAATGTCTTCGGGATGAGCGTTTTGATCAATCTTAGTAACTTGACCGTCATGAAAATGAATTACCCGATCAGCAATCGGTGCTAAGGCACTATTGTGGGTAACTATGACAACTGTGGCACCTTTTTTGCGACTCATATTGGCGATAATTTGCAGCACACTTTTACCAGTCTGGTAATCGAGAGCACCAGTTGGTTCATCGCAAAGTAAAATCTTGGGATTTTTGGCCACGGCACGTGCAATCGCTACTCTTTGTTGTTCACCACCCGACAATTCAGCTGGAAAGTTGTTAATCCTGTTTTTAAGTCCGACATCTTCAAGTGTTTTAACAGGATCAAGAGCATCATTGACGATTTCAGATGCTAGTTCCACATTTTCTTTAGCTGTCAGGTTTTGGATTAAGTTATAAAACTGAAAGACAAAGCCAATATCATTACGGCGATAAGTGGTTAATTCACGTTTATTGTAATTAGCGATATTTTTGCCATCAATTATGACATCACCAGAGGTATTGGTATCCATTCCGCCAAGAATATTTAAAATGGTAGATTTTCCAGCACCTGAAGCACCTAGGATAATTGCTAATTCGCCTTTTTCCACTGTAAAACTAACATTATTGTTAGCTAAAATTTCCGTATCACCTGTTTGGTAACGTTTGAAATTGTTTTTAACTTCGATGTAGCTCATGAAGAATTATTCCTCTTACTTTAATAAATATTTCTTAGTTCATTTTAGTACTGTTTTCCATCTAAGTAGTTTTCAAGCACTTGCAAAACTCCCATTTCGTTATTAGAAGGGGCTTCATATTTAGCAATTTGTTTCAACCGTTCATCGCCGTTTTTCATTGCGTAACTGTAGCCAGCAAGTTCAATCATTTCTTTGTCATTCATGCCGTCACCAAAAGCAATAAGCTCTTCCGGTTTAACATTGAAATAACGCAAAAAGTACTTGATTCCTTGCCCCTTATTGACACCAGCTGGCATCACATCGATATTATCAAAACCACTTGTTGTGCAATGAATTCGTTCGGGATTACTGGCATTAAATTTACGCTCAAGTTCACTAGCGAGTTCAGAGGAACAGCTTAGCGTTAATTTAGTAAGGCTATCACTTGTTGGAATATCGACTAAGTTATTGACTTCCACTGAATCAGGGTAAAAGAAGTGCATTAAGCTTTTGAATTTAGCCGGCGCTTTTTTATTCATGTATGCCCGATCCAAACCGCTAGCCGCTATTTTTACTTCTGGATAATTGTCCTGGATAAAGTTGATTAACTTAATGCCAGTTTTATATGTAAAAACATGGCGGGCAATAATTTGATTATCTTGGGTTAAAATTGAGCCGTTGTCAGCAACGATATCGATCCGATCAAGAAATTCAAAAAAGTCTTGGCGCAAACGGGATAGCGGCCGACCGCTTGAAACGATAAAGTGAACGTGTTGGGCACGCAATCTGGTCAGTACTTTTTCAAATCGCTGATGATCGAATTGCTTGTCATCATTTTCAAAAGTACCGTCCATATCAACTGCAACTGCTTTAAAAGGGATAGATGTCATTTTACTCTCCTCATTACTAATTTATTAAGTATATTATATAGTAGAAAAGGCCATTACCTCGTTAAAAAATTAGCTTTTACACGAAAAAAGATTCATTGCAGACACAATGAATCTTTTCTATTTTAATTATTAATTTTAACAGGCTTTCTTCTGCCAACAAGCCAACAAAATAGAATAGCGACAATCGTCTCAATGATGATCAAGACGATATTCATTCCTAATTTGATTTGACCTAAGCTGACGCTAGCACCACCGAACAGGCTATTTTTCTCACCAAGATAAAGATCAAAAATAATCGAACCAATGATTAAAATGAACATTATCAGCCACTGATTGCGGCTAAAGGCAATGCCGTATTCTTCTTCTCTGCGTCTGATACTTGGCAAAATTACTCCAAGACCAATTAAAACAACAATGGCAATAATATTAATGATTAATTCGTACCACCAATAGCCACTGAATTGTTTAACGTCTTGCGGTGCAATACCGAGAATTGTTGCAACTGCGGTTACAATTAGCAGGAATAGTCCAGCTAAGTAACCAACCTTGTCATTTTTTAAGAAGACATAATCAGACGGGAACTTCTTGGAATTTTTCCGAATCTGCATAAATGAGAAGAAAATCCAGCAGGTGACACCCGGTGAAATAATGCCATTGAGGTTTAGTAACCAGTTGAAAATATCATTCATATCTGGCAAAAAGATACCTAGCAACATGATGAAGGCTGATAGAGCAACCGTTAATACGTAGCCATTGATAGGCAAGCCGTTTTTATCTTTTTTCTGTAAAAAGCGGGGCATATATTTGTCACCAGTATCAGAAATAAGCATTCTGGTCATGGCATCAAGTAAGACGGCTAATAAAGCTGCGTTATAAAATACGGAAGTCCACGCCCAGATGTAGAGTAAGGTCTTGCCCATTCCATATTGATGTCCAACCATATCAAAGACATAGTAGGCACCATTCATTTTTAAGTCATTTGGAATATGATAGCTGTTAAAGTAAATACCAAGAGCAAATGATCCAAAAACGGTTAAGAAGATGGTCATAAGAGCTAGAGCAACCATAGCTTTAGGAAAATCTGATTTTGGTTTCTTCATTTTGGTAACGTATGGTGCAACTAACTCACAACCGTTTAAGGCGTAAATCAGCATGGCAATAGTTGTCCAATAATGCATATCAAATTTTGGAATTAAGGTTTTCCAAGTAAATGGTTGAGTGGCCATGTGGCCGCCGGATTTTGCTAGCCCTAAGAATGCCAAAAAGACAAACATTAAGGTCATGATTAACATTAATCCACCACCAATCGTGGACAATACTTCCATTGAACGGGAGAAGTAATGCTCGATAATAATGAAAATAATGAACATGGCAAAAGTCATGAGAGCAAACTTAGTATTAGAAATCTGATTTTGAAACTTCTCTGAGCCAGTTATTGCCCACCCGATGTCAACAATAATTTCATTAGCTGAATCGACCGCATAAGGAATCGAAGCTGCCCAGTATGTCCAAGCAGTAAAGTAACCTAAGAATTCGCCATTAGTGCCCCGGACCCAAGAAGAAAGTCCGCCACCTTCATGGTTAAAGACCGAACCAAGTTGGCCAACCATTAATGAGTATGGAATAACATAGAATAGACACATGATAATCCAGGAAGTGACAACAGGCATTCCCTGGTTTTGGAAATTATACATGATATCATCGAGGCCAATAACCGTACAAAAGGCCATCAAGGTCAGTACGGGCCACGAGATAAATTTCTGATTAGAATTTATTTCCTCCACAAAAGTTCTCTCCTTTAAATTAAACTAACGTTTCCATTTTACTAATTAAAAGTGAGAATGACTAGGGTAAATCACGAAATTATTGCAGGCTATCCTTCTAAAAATGCGTAATTATATAAATTAAAGAAAAAATTTCCTTAACTAGTTGCTAGTATTGAATTTTCCGTGTCTGTGCGGTAAGATTATATCGTTAATAATTTACCAAAAGAAAGAAGGATTCTTATGTCAGGACATTCAAAATGGCACAATATTCAAGGCCGCAAGAATGCGCAAGACGCAAAGAGAGGTAAAATTTTCCAAAAATTATCTCGTGAAATATATATGGCTGCAAAGAATGGTGGTCCTGATCCCTCTGGGAATCCTAACTTGCGAATGGTGATGGACAAGGCTCGGGCCAACAACATGCCTAAGACAAATATTGATCGGGCTCTTAAGAAGGCTGAAGGAAATTCAGACGAGCATTATGACGAGATTACCTATGAAGGTTATGCTCCTGGTGGTATTGCTGTTTTTGTTGAGGCTTTGACCGATAACAAGAACCGGACCGCTTCAGCTGTTCGAGTTGCTTTTACTCGTAATGGTGGTTCACTTGGTGCTACTGGATCAGTTGCCTATATGTTTGATCGCAAAGGTTACATTGTTATTGATCGGACAACAACAGATGCTGATGAAGATCAGATGTTGTTAGACGTAATGGACGCCGGTGGTGATGATTTGCAAACCAGTGACGATGCCTTTGAAATTTACACAGATCCAAAGCAATTCGCTCAAGTTCGTGATGCACTGGAAAAGGCTGGTTACAAGCTTGCTAATGCTGAACTTACAATGATTCCAGAGAACACGACGCCAGTTCCAGAAGAAAAGAAAGATCAATTTGCTAACCTAGTTGATGCACTTGAAGACGATGACGATGTCCAAAACGTCTACACTGCAGCAGCTGACGAAGATTAGTACTATGTTGATTTTTGCTTTGATTTTAAAACAAAAAAATATTTAAAATTAACCCTTTAGATTAGTTTGAAACTTTTCTAAAGGGTTTTTATTTTAGCTGATTTTTCAACGTGTAGTGCAAATTAATGATGAATAACGAATATTTTTTACTAAAAATAGATATATTTTACGTGATTTTTAGAATATAATTTGAAATAAGTACTAGATTGATGGTCTTACTACCATAAATTACGTACTATTAATTTTCATCATAAACTTATTGATTTGAGCCATAGGAGGATATGGTAATGAGTAAACCCATTATTTTAAGTACGGATCCCGGTATCGATGATGCCGTTGCTTTGGCAATCTTATTGTTTGATCGTCAGGTTGACGTCAAACTAATTGCAGCCGCTGCCGGAAATGTCGGAATTGAGCAGACTCTAACAAATGTTTTAAAACTAGAAAAATTTTTGAATAAAAAGGTTCCAGTTGTTCAAGGATGTAAAAGGGCCATCGTCAAAAAGCCAATCGACGCGGCCAGTGTTCATGGCAAGTCGGGAATGGACGGTTATAAGTTCCCAGAGCCAGATAACAGCCTTCTTTTAGAAAATCAAGTTGCACCGGAAGCAATTCATCAAGTTGTTGCTAATTCACCGGAAAAAGTGACTTTGGTTGGCATAGCACCACTGACGGATTTTGCCATGTATATTCGGCTTTATCCCGCTGATCTAGCTAATATCGAGGAACTGGTAATGATGGGTGGCTGTATCGGAAGAGGAAATTACGGCGTTTTATCAGAATTCAATATTGCGGGTGATCCCGAGGCTGCTAAGATAGTGTTTGAAAGTGGCTTAAAAATTCGTGTGGCTCCGTTAGAATTAGGCTTTCAAGCAAAAATCAAACCTGAAGTAAGTGAACAAATCAAGTCTTTAGGTAAAGTAGGTGATATGTTTTATAGCTTGTTTAAACGATACCGGGGTGGTAGTTTCAATACTGGTCTTAAAATTTATGACGCGTTGGCTGCTGGTATCTTACTTAAGCCAGAAATGTTTGAGTTTGAAGAAACGCATGTCGAAATAATAACAGATAGTGGCTATACTTACGGTGCTTCCTTGATGGATTTCAATGATAAATTGCACCAATCTCCTAATGCAATAATTGGTAAATCAGTCAATGTCGCAGAATTTGTTGAATGGTTCGTTAGCGCTATTAAACAGGCTAGCTAAACAGAAAGAAGTATTTTAAATGAGTCAAACAATCGCAATAATTCTTACATTGCTTTCCGTAGGCATTTTAGTTTATATGTTATCGAAAAAGATGGATATTAAAATCGTCTTATTTGCCTTAGGCTTGTTGCTGCTATATTGTGCCGTTTTTATGGGCAATAAAGTGACCGTATTGCAGCCTGTCTCCAGCCAATTTTTAAAACCAATTCAAGTAATGATCGATCAGTTCACGACGACATTGTCGCAAGCTGGTTTTGTAATTTTATTATTGGCAGGCTACAGCGCTTATATGAGTCACATCGGTGCAAATGACATTACGGTTACCGGACTAACTTCTTCAATGAAGGGGATTAAGTCGGTATATTTATTAGTCCCAATTGTCTTTTTGATGGATAACATATTATCATTAGTAGTTCCGAGCGCTTCAAACTTAGCAATTATCTTGCTAGCGACTTTATATCCAGTCTTGCGTTCAACGGGAATGAGCAGACTAACCTCAGCGGCTTTAATTGCCACATCGGCAACAATTATCCCTACGCCACTTGGCTCCGATAATGTTGCGATGGCAAATGCATTGCACATGTCAACCACCCAGTATGTCTTTAATTATCACGCCTTAATTTCTATTCCAACTTTATTATTAATGGCGTTAGTGCAGTATTTTTGGCAAAAACATGAAGATAAAAAAGATGGTCCAGAAATTAGTTATGAGCAAGAACTAAAAGAATATGGCATTGAAGATGAAAGTGCTAAAACGACAAAAGCGATTAATGGCAAATTTATGCGCTTTATTTATGGTGTATTACCGTTAATGCCAATCATTATTCTTATCGTCAATTTTATCTTTAATATTGCTCAAGGAAACGACTCAACAATGAGTGTTCAGGCAGTAACACTAATTAGTTGGATAATCGCAATCATTATTGAGCTAATTAATTGTAGGGATGCAAAGCAAGTTTTAAAGGATACCAACGTCTTTATTAAAGGAATGGGCAATGCAATGGGAATAGTTGTTTTGTTAATTGCTGCTCAAACTTATGTCCAAGGATTAAATGCGATTGGTATCATGTCAATGATCCAGAATGCGATGCTTCATGTTAAAGGAGCAGGAATATTGCTACCATTAATTATGGTTGCCTTTACTGCAGTAATTGTTATTCTTAGTGGTAGTGGAATTGCTCTAATTTTTGCGATGATCCCATTAATTGTTCCGTTAGCTAAATCGGCGGGCATTGCACCACAGCAATTATCAGTCCCAATCCAACTGGCTGGCAATTTATTAAGAGCCGTCTCACCAGTAGCTGCTGTCGTATTAATTGTATCTGAGGCCACACACGTGGAGCCTGGACAGATTATTAAGCGAACCACGGTACCGATGATTAGTGGTGTAGTAATAATGTTAATTTTGTCATTCATTTTGCTTTAATGCAGGATATAAAGTAACAATCTTTAATTAAAATAAAAAAACAAAAAGGTCCTAAGTAATCCTCTGAATTAGTAATAAGCTATTATCAGAGCTAAGCTTAGGCTTTTTGTTTTGTGGTAATGTTCTTTTAAATATAAATTGATTATTTAGTTGTGTTAGTGCTTGTCTTTTGGGCTCTTTTCATGAATATCTTCTTCCATGAGAAAGCCAAGCATTTTAATGTATTTATCTGGAATAGGATGACCTTGATAAAATAACGGCATAGTTGTATCCGCTAGATCTATCCCTTTATTGTTATCCTGTCCGAGTAAAAAATCCGTCGAAACGTGAAGAACTTTAGCTACTTTAGTTAAAGATTCAATCGAAGGTTTAATTACTTTCCAGCGATAAATACTATTTTCCCCAATATGGGCTTTTTTTGCTACTTCTTTAACGGACATTCCGTGCTTTTTGGCAGTTTTATAAATACGAGTATAGACATTCATGGCAACTCTTTCCTTAAAAAAAGTATCACAAATGATTGTCTTTTTCGCTTGACCGCTATCAAAGGTGGTATTATAATAAAACCATCCACAAGATGGACTGCGTAAAGACTTTTCATATTGTGTAACGTTTGAATTAAGTAGTCATTATTTGGGATTGGCTACTTTTTTGCTATATCTAAATAGTATCACTAGTGATAGCAAAAAAAACAATATTTTGTATTATGTTACGTCCACAAAAGTGTCCGTGTATTATTAACTAACAGCATAATGTGCCAAAATTTGGCAAGGACCATAAAAATATTCATTACTACGTTTTGTATTATTATATGAATTTATTTTTGTAAGTCAATTATTTTATTCTAAATACAAAATTGCTTAAAGATAGTTAAGCGTATTACTATTCGTGAATAGTGATATGGGTATAGTATTTGTTTAGTAAAACAATAAATCTTGTAAAATCAGTGATATTTGTAGATTACTTAAGAGGGTTTAGTGTATACTCATAAATTGACTTAAAAATAATACTGATATTTCGAACAGTTGACTGAATTATAAAAAGTTAAATAATTATTTTATTTTTTTAGCATACGACCAGAAAGGAGAGTGATGCCTTGGGAGTAGACGCATTAAATACTAATCAAATCGGAGCAAAAGAGTTAAATTCGTTTAAGTTTCCTAACAGAACACCTATTCGACAAATACAGCAAATCTCTTATGCAAACAGATGAGTAAGAGGAAAACATACTAAATTTATTCTTTTCTAGGGATTTTATTAATTACATAATATTCTATACAAATCTATACAAATACAAACATTATCTTTTAGAGTGAGAGACTGTTTTCCACCCCTTCTAAGCGAGCTTGATTGGGGCGATTGGTATTTAAGCGCAAAAAGGGCAGCATGCAAATGCTGCTCTTTTTGTTTGCTAAAAATTTTTCTTTTTAAAAAATAAAATCGTTTTTTTGCGTAACTAATACTGGTGACAAAAATAAGGGGGTATTTATGCGAGTTAAAGAAACGGTTAATTCACTGATTGAACAAGCGATTCAAAAACATGCAAGTGATATTTTCTTTTTAATTCAGAATCAAGAACTGATTATCAACTTGCGCACAATAGCTGGTATTAAACGGCAAAGATCATTTTCTGTAAATGAAGGAAGGGAAGTAATTAATTTTTTGAAATTTGCGGCACAAATGGACATTGCCGAACATCGCCGGCCGCAAGTTGGAGCGCTTGAATATCAATTTAACCACGAAAAATATTATTTACGTTTATCAAGTATTGGTGACTATAACGATAATGAATCACTTGTTATCAGGATAATTTATCGAATTGGTGCAAGTAAGTTTTTTTACAGTAAACAACTGCAGCGTTTAGAAAAATTAACGCAAAAAAGAGGGCTTATTCTAACAAGCGGTCCCACTGGTTCGGGAAAAACAACTACGATGTACAAATTGGCTAAGCGCATGAGCAAGAGCCAAATGGTGATGACAATTGAAGATCCAGTGGAAATCCAGGAAAAGTCATTTTTACAAACACAGGTTAATTTTGAGGCTGGCATCACATACACTAAACTTCTTGAAGCTGCAATGCGCCATCGCCCAGATATTTTAATTATTGGTGAAATACGAAACAGCGCGACTGCACGGCTGGCAGTTGATGCTGCTTTAAGTGGCCATTTGGTTTTCGCCACTGTGCATGCAAAAAGTACACTGCAGACACTATCAAGGTTAGAAAGTCTTCATGTTAATGCCAATGAGTTAAGTAATTGCCTTACCGCTATTTGCTATCAACGGTTATTACCGACTGTAAATGGTTCGTCCTGCTTAATGGATATTGCAGCAGAAGACGATCTAACAAATGCACTTAGTCAGAGTATCCGTTCAGATTTTATTAACTGGCCCAGTAACTTAACTAAATTATGTGAGGGAGGACAGATCAGTGCGCAGGTATATGAACGGTTTAAAAAAGGATAAACTGACTAATCAAGAGCGGCTTAATTTTTTAGATTATTTACAAAATAGTTTAGCAAATGGTTTTTCGCTCAGTGTTAGCTTGGAATTAATGCCAATTTTATGGCCCAAGCGAAAAGATTTACTCGTTCAAGTAAATAAAAATATTCAAACTGGTACCAGTTTGAACAGTTTAATGTTGACATTAGGTTTTTCAAAAACAATTGCAACACAAGTTGCATTAGCTCTGAGGCAAGGTAATTTAGTTGAATGCTTATCGCAACTGGCAACTTTAAACCGGTTAAAAAATGATCAAATTAAAAAACTAAAAGCAGAAATGTCTTATCCGTTTGTTTTAGCGCTAATGATGATCTTTTTATTGTTTTTTATGCAAACCTTTGTTTCCAATCAATTTGCTGATACTAATGAGCACACGGGCGATATCATGTTACTCATTTTATTATTTTTGAGTCTATTAGTTTTATATTATCTGGTTAAGATAATGAACCTGCTAAAATTGCAGGATTACCATTCACTAAATAAATTAGCTCATTTCCCTGTTATCGGAAACTTGATTAGTTTGTACGTTAAATATTTGTTGATATACGATATCGGAATGCTGCTTGCGAGTGGCTTTTCATTACAGAAAATGTGTGAATATGCCGCAATTCAAGAAAAAGGTTCGCTGCAACAATTTATCGGTGAAAAAATTAGGCAACAATTACTAGCTGGAAAGAGTTTAGAGGAAATTATCAAACATGAGTATTTTTTGCCGAATGAATTACTACTTTTAGTTAAAGCGGGTTCCAAAAAAGAAGATCTCAGTAAAAGATGTTTGCTATTAGGTCGGACACTTTTTACTGATTTGACCAATAGAATTACTAAGCTGATTGTTAATGTCCAGCCGGTTTGTTTTATTTTAATAGGATTATGCATTATTGGGATGTATCTTAAGTTGCTACTACCAATGTATGCAATGATGCAAAGCATCTAGAAGAAGGAAAAATGAACAAGAATTTAATTACGAAAAATATTAAAAAGAAAAAAGCAAAAGGATTTACCTTAATTGAAATGGTTATCGTTGTAGCAATTATTGTTATGCTCCTAGTGATAATTGCACCGAACTTAGCTAAGCAAAAACAAAGTGCCAATGAAAAAACAAATGATGCTTTTAAAACCACATTACAGACACAGGCCAACTTATATGAGGATGACAAAGACCGTGACGGTAAGGAGATTAACTTTAAAAATATGTTTGATGATGGTTATTTGACTAAAAAGCAGCTTGAAAAGGCTAAAGGTTATACGGTTGTAGACGGTGTTGTTCAAAAAGCTACCGAATAAACTAAAAAAATCGGGCTTTACTCTTATTGAAATGATGATTACTTTAACCATTTCAATTAGTCTGGTGATGCTTGGAACAGTCTACCTAAAAAAATATGATGAAAAGTTAATTTTGGATAATACTGCTAGAGAAGTTAAAAGCTCAATTGAGCAGGCTGCAAGAATATCAACTATTGAGCATGAGCCAACCATAATCAGTTTTTATCCAGAATCGAAATACTTATCTATTAAAAGAAGTCATGATTACCGCAAGATTAAAATCAACTCTCAAATCGAGATATATAATCTTGCCAACTTTAAAATATCTGCCAAAGGTTCAATGGCACCGCATACGGTCGTTATTACTAATCATCATGAAACAAGACGAATTCGATTACAAATGATGTGGGGACGTGCAATAAATGGTAAAGACTAAGCTAACAGGATTTTTAATAGTAGAAAGCATTGTAGCATTGCTGATAACTATTTCTGGGGTTGTAATTATGGCGCTAATCGTTGGTCAAAGTCGTGCCTTGGAGCAAAAAATGGAAGAAAAAACTGATCGTGTTTACGCCTGGCATGTCATGAAAAAATGCGATTTAGCTCAGATTACAGTTCATAGTCACGTTTATCAATTAGTAGGTAATAAAAAAGTTTATGACACAAAAGATAAAAAAACTTATCAGATCACGAAATAACGGTTTTTTAATAGCAGAAGCCATCTATTCAGTTATGGTGACACTTTTAATTGTAGTAACTCTGCAAGGGTTAATAAAAACAATTACTGTGTCTAATCATTTGCAGCATCATACCGATGATATTGTCTTCAGTTATGTTCAATTTAATCAGTTTTTAGCGGATGAAGATGTTAAGACGGTCTTCGCATTTCCAGAGGCGTCAAATTCACGGCAAGCCGCTGTTGAAAAAGTTACTAAAGACGGCGAATCAAATATTTATCTTTTGACGCATTACAAAAATATGATTCGTGTCACTACCCCCGAGGGCGGGCACATGCCACTTCTTTTAAATATTAAAAGAGCCTTTTTTGTCACTAAAAATCGGCAAATTAAAATAACGATAACTGAAGAAGATGGTCGTAAGTCAGAAATTTATTTTAAGCTTGATCCTATTCCGAAAAAGAAGGAAAAAAATGCTAATAAAAAGATTCACCAAGTTTAAAGCAAGTGCATTACTTAGTAGTGTGTTAGTTTTAAGTACTTGTTTAATTTTTGTCCAATTTTACCAGTTGATCTTTCGTGATTGCATGCAAAATAATTTATTACTAATCCAATACCTACTAAATAATTGATTTGCTTGCTTGAATTGCCTTCTTTCTATTAAAATGTTTAATGAAATAGAAGGGGACACGAGATGAACAATATAGAAGAACTGTTTAATAAATTTTTAGATTGTATTAATTGCTTGCAAGAGGCATTGAATGTCTCTTTTGGTGAAGCTCTAACAGAAACATTTGATAATTTGGAAAACAACCAGATCAAGGTTGAATTAGGAGCACCTGATAAGGAAACTGTGGCTAAATTAAGTAAAAAATACGCTGATCTGCATTATGATGAGCTGACTCAACAAGTTAAAGTTCAGCTGTTTACGTATTTAACACTTAAGGCGATTAATGAAGATGGACTAGATCCTAATCAAATGCCAACACCACCAATTATCGCAACAATTATTGCAATGTTTATGCAAAAACTTTTGCCAGATAAAAAACAGGTAATTGTGGATCCGGCCATTGGATCAGGCAATTTATTATTTTCAATAATTAACCAACTAAAAAAAGCTAATCATTCACGGAGCAATTTTCAATTATTTGGAATTGATAATGATGAAGAAATGCTCAATTTTGCGGATATCAGTGCACATTTGAATAAGATTGATATTGAGTTATTCTGTCAGGATGCTCTTACACCTTGGCTTTTTGCCAAGCCAGATATTGTTGTAAGCGATATTCCAATTGGCTACTATCCAGACGATGACAATGCTGCAAATTTTGCTACTGAAGCTGAAAAAGGCCATTCATTTGCTCACTTCTTATTTATTGAACAAATTATTAAAAGTTTGCGGCCAGATGGCTATGCTTTTTTGGTTGTACCGCAAGCAATACTTTCTGGTAAAGGTGGAAGTGACTTTATGCCTTGGTTGTCGGAGAAAGTATATCTCCGGGCAATAATTGAGCTACCCGATAATCTCTTTCAAAATAAGTTTAACCAAAAGTCAGTGTTAGTATTTCAAAACCACGGAGAGCAAGCAAAAAATTGTGAAGTATTTCTCACAAAGTTGGACTCTTTTAAAAACGAAGAAGACCTAATCAAGCTTAATGTTAAACTAAATGAGTGGTATACTAAAAATATTCATTAATTTGTGAAAAAGTCTAAATTATGTGTATGGAGGAATATCATTTATGAAAAAAGTTTTAGCAATTAACTCAGGCAGCTCTTCTTTTAAATATAAATTGTTTGCTATCCCAGAAGAAAAAGTGTTAGCAGAAGGAATTGCCGATCGAGTTGGAATTGATGGCTCTTCTTTTGAAATTAAATTAGCAAACGGCGAAAAGCATACGCAAGAAATTGCTATTCCAGATCAAGAAACTGCTGTTAATCTGCTATTAAAGGCTTTAAAAGACTACCATGTAGTTGACGATTTAAGTGAAATTGTCGGAGTAGGTCATCGAATAGTTGCAGGGGGAGAAGATTTTACTGATTCTGCCATCATTGATCAAGCAAAATTGCAAAAGATTTATGATTTAAAAGAATACGCACCGTTACATAATCCGGCTGAAGGTAAGGGAATTGAAGCTTTCATGAAATTACTACCTGATGTACCGGAAGTTGGTGTCTTCGATACTTCTTTCCATCAAACTTTAGATCCAGAGCATTACATTTATTCAATTCCTTACGAATACTATGAAAAATATGGTATTCGTAAGTATGGTGCTCATGGTACTTCAGTTCGTTATATTGTTGGCCGTGCCGGTCAAATGCTTAAAAAAGATGTCGAAGACTTAAAGTTAATTGTTTGCCATCTTGGCTCTGGTGCGTCAGTAACGGCTGTAAAAAACGGCAAGTCATACGATACATCAATGGGCTTTACCCCATTAGCTGGAATCACCATGGGTACTCGTTCAGGTGATGTTGACCCATCTGTTTTACAATACATTATGAATAAAGATCATCTTGATATTAATGAAATGATTGATATCTTAAATGATAAATCAGGCTTATTAGGAATTTCAGGAATTTCTTCTGATATGCGCGATCTTGAAAACAATTCTGCGCAAAGAGCAGCACTTGCACGTAAAATTTTTGTTAACCGGGTAAGACAATATGTTGGATCTTATATTGTTGAACTTAAAGGCGTTGATGCCATTATCTTTACTGCTGGAGTTGGCGAGCATGATGCTGGTATTCGAGAAGAAGTAATGAAGTCATTTGAATTTATGGGCTTAGAGCCTGATTATGAGGCTAATAAGTCCAATGGAGAAAAATTTATTTCAAAACCAGACTCGAAGATTAAAGCACTCGTCATTCCAACTGATGAGGAATTGATGATTGAACGTGATGTCGTTCGTTTGGCACATTTAAATTAAACTTCGGAAAAACCGTTAAGAAAAAATCTTAGCGGTTTTTTTGTATAATTTTTGTTATGATAAATGAATAGGTTAAAAGGGAGATAATATGAGGGATTGGCGTGATGACAGAATTGGTTCTGCAATTAATGGCACTAATTCAATGGTTATGACCAAATTACCTGGAGGATTTGTAGCTTTCGGTGACACACAGTTTTTACCAGGGTATCTTATTGCCTAAAAGAAAAGTTTCTCCTTTAAACGACCTAAAAATGTAAGAAAGAGTGGCTTTTTTACATGATATGAGCATAGTAGGAGAAGTGCTTTTAAAAGTTTGTTCTTGTCAAAGAATAAATTATGATATTTTGGGCAATACTAAGCAATTCTTGCATGCCCATATTTTTCAACGTTATCAATTGGAAGAATCAGTAAAAATACTCAAACCAATTGGGCTTTATGATTCTTCTTATTGGACTAACGCGAAATATCAATATGAAGTAGGAAAGCATAGAAAGTTGAGAAAAGCGATTACCAAACAGTTAAATAAAATCGCTAATGAGGAGAAATAGATGATTAAACTTGTCGCAATTGATGTTGATGATACTTTATTAAATAGTAATGGAAAGTTATTAGAATCAACAATCACCACTATTAAAAAAGCAGTAAGCCAACAAGTAAAAGTGGTTTTGTGCTCAGGACGGCCTTTGGCGGGAGTTAAGCACTTTTTACATGAATTAGATATTGTAACTGATGACCAATATGTGATTACTTTTAATGGTGCTGTGATTGAGTCGGTTACAGGTAAATTAATAAAAAAAGCAGGGCTAGATTTTGCCACTTATCAGAAAATTGATCAATATTCATATGATCACAATGTTTCATACAATATTGTGGATGCTGATAGCAATATTATTACCAGTAACTTGGATGTCAATTGGATTACGGTGGTTCAGGCATGGGAAAATAGTGCTGGGGTCTTGGTAAGAAAGCCAGCAGAATTGACTAAAGATCACCAGATTATTAAAGCTGTTTTTGGTGATGAAAAAGAAAAATTAGACCAGATTGAGGATGATGTCATTAAAGAATTTGGTCAAAATAACTATGTAGTTCGAGCACATCCTTATTTTTTAGAAGTTATGCATCAAAATGTTAATAAGGGCGCAGCTTTAGAGTTCTTGGCCGAAAAACTAGGAATTAAGACTAGTGAGATTTTGGCGATTGGTGACGAGCAAAACGATATTCCGATGTTTAATGTTGCCGGAACCGCTGTAGTAATGGGTAATGGATCCGATGCTGCCAAAAAACACGCCGATTATGTTACATCAACCAATGATGATGATGGTATTAAGCAGGCGTTTGACAAATTCGTTTTTTAAAATAGTAAAATTGCTGATAATAGCTGCCAGTAGTAATGCAATCACCTTTATGCTATAATAATGTCGTCTTAAACGGGGATGTTTTGGGATTCGACAGGCGTAGATTCGCATTGACTGCGGTTCGTAGGTCACGTCTACGTAAAAACGTCACAGTTTTATAACTGCAAATAAAGAAAATTCTTACGCATTAGCTGCTTAATTTAAGCGCATGTGTTGCTTGTTACCGAATTACTCACGTTTGGTTTCAAGTATCAACTTAGTGAGTTACGTTTAACTACCTCATCTGAATAGTTAAAAAGAGTCATTACAGGTTAGCTAGTCCATTCTAGCCCTGTTATATGGCGTTTTGGGCTAGTGAAGTTCAAATAATATAACTATAATCGTAGATGTCAGTGACGGGATGCGTTTGGACAGGGGTTCAATTCCCCTCATCTCCATATTAAAAAGCTTGTAACAGCAATTGTTACAAGCTTTTTTATTTTCTTACGGTAAACGCACGGCATAAATAATTTTTTTGAATAATTATTAGATTAAGTAGTGATATTATTACTTATTTCGCGGTTATACTTTGACTTAGAATACGGGTAATTGCCGGATCTTTATAAATAGCGACAACATCATATTGAAGGAGGGGCAAATTGGGTAAATATCTTATGTTTTGATCATTAATACCGGGAATTGCCAGTTCTTTAGGGTAAATTGCCATTCCTTGGTTTAATAAGACATTCGAAAGTGCACCATCAAAGCTATTGAGGTAGATAATATCGCTATAGTCAATTTTCATCTTGGCCAAGATTTGGAGAATTTTTGTTTGCACATCATTGTCTTCTGTTGCAGTCCATTTTTGTAAAAAAAGTGGCTGCTTTTTTGTTTCTTCCTTTTTAACTTCTCCGCGTTCATTTAAACAGTTTTGATTGACTAAAATACTAAAGTTGGCTGTTCCAATCTTTTGAGAATGAATATTTTTAATTTTACTAAGAGCCGTTGAGAAGCTCACCAAAATATCATAGTCGCCCTGGTCTAACTTGGTAATACTCTCTGAAAAGTTTTCGGTGTCTAGTTGTAAAGCCAGAGAAGCATGATGTGTTTTTAAAAGCTTGGCTAAGTTAATTGCCCAATAGTTAAACCCCCGTAAATAATGGATACGCAGAGTGTGGTAAGAGTTGTCCAGCTGGCTTACTTGAGCATTGAATTCATAGTAATTATTCAAAATCTGGATAACATAGTGATAGAGCTTTTCGCCAGCAAAAGTTACTTTAAAGTGTGAAGTAGAGCGGTCAATCAGTTTGACATTTAACTCTTTTTCCAGGTTTTTGATGGAATTGCTAATAGCTGTTTGGGAAACAAAATTTCTTTTCGCTGCCGGAGTAAAACCCTGAGTCTCAACGACATCAACAAAATACTTGAATGATAATAAATTATATTTCATTAAAAAGCTTCCTTTGCTTATAACTTCAAGTGATAAGTTATCACCATTATATGTTAGCGCTTACTAAAAAGCGAGGGTAAAATTTAATTGTAACGATCGTTATTTTCCTAAGACAAATACTAAAAAAGGAGTAGTGGACAATGCCTAAGAAATATATTTTGGCAATTGATGAAGGTACAACCAGTACCCGGGCGATCATTTTTGATCATGCAGGGAAAAAAGTGATTGACTCGCGTAAAGAGTTTAACCAATATTTTCCTAAACCTGGTTGGGTAGAACATGATGCAAATGAAATCTGGAACTCAGTTTTATCAACGATTGCTAACTCATTCATCAATTCAGGAATTAAGCCAGACCAAATTGCCGGAATTGGAATCACTAATCAACGTGAGACAACGGTCATCTGGGACAAAAAAACCGGGTTACCTATTTATCATGCAATTGTTTGGCAATCGCGGCAAACTTCTGCAATAGCAGACAAGTTAAAAGCTGGTGGCTATCAGGAAATGATTCATGAAAAAACCGGGCTAATACCAGATGCTTATTTTTCCGCTACTAAGATTCGGTGGATTTTAGATCACGTTGAAAATGCCCAGCAACGTGCTGAAGATGGTGAGCTCTTATTCGGAACAATTGATTCTTGGCTGGTGTGGAAGCTAACTGGGGGCAAGGTTCATGTAACGGATTATACTAATGCTAGCCGTACGATGTTGTTCAATATTACTAAATTGGATTGGGACGACGATATTTTAAAGCTGCTTAACATTCCACGTAAATTGCTTCCTGAAATTAGAACTAATTCGGAGGTATATGGTAAAACTGCTGAATATCATTTTTACGGTAGTCAGGTGCCAATTGCTGGCATGGCAGGTGATCAACAAGCAGCCCTAATTGGCCAATTGGCGTTTGAGCCAGGAATGGTCAAAAACACTTATGGTACTGGTGCTTTTGCCGTCATGAACACGGGCGAAAAGCCCAAATTTTCGGCAAATAATTTGTTGACTACAGTTGCATACGGTCTTAATGGCAAAATAAATTATGCTCTTGAAGGAAGCGTCTATGTTGCTGGTTCCGCAATCCAATGGTTACGTGATCAGTTGGGAATAATTGAGGATGCACCGCAATCTGAAGAAGAGGCCCGGAAGTCGAAAGACCATAATGAAGTATTTGTTGTTCCAGCTTTTACCGGTCTAGGCGCGCCATATTGGGATTCAGACGTGAGAGGCGCTGTTTTTGGCTTAACTAGAGGAACAACCAGCGCAGATTTTACTAAAGCTACGCTTCAATCGCTGGGTTACCAAAGCCGTGATGTTATTGATACGATGCATGCAGACACTAAAATTAAAATTCCTAAACTTAAAGTTGATGGTGGGGCTGCCAATAATGATTATCTAATGCAGTTTCAAGCAGATATTCTTGGTATAGAAATTGAACGGGCAGCTAATTTGGAAACCACTGCACTTGGAGCAGCCTTTTTAGCTGGCTTGGCGATTGGCTTCTGGGAAAACCTTGGTGAGATTAAAAAAATTCAGAAAAACGGGCGCATTTTTAAGCCGCAGATGTCAACGGCTGAACGTGAGTCCCTGTATTCCGGATGGAAGTCGGCGGTTAAGGCAGCGCAAAGTTTTTCTTACGTTCCTTTTCAAAAGAAGTCCAACTAAAAAGAAAGGAGCTAGAAAATGACATTCTCGCTTGCAAGTAGAAAAGATGAAATTGAACGGTTAAAAAATGAACAACTTGATTTGCTAGTCATTGGCGGAGGGATAACGGGAGCGGGAGTAGCGCTCCAAGCTGCTGCAGCAAAAATGAAAACTGGTTTAATTGACATGCAGGATTTTGGTGCAGGGACTTCCTCACGTTCAACTAGGTTAGTCCATGGCGGTATTCGCTACCTAAAAACCTTTGATGTGCAAGTCGTTTCAGATACAGTTAAGGAGCGTGCAATCATCCAGCACATTGCCCCGCATATGACACGTCCTGATCCGATGATGTTACCGATTTATGATGAACCGGATACCACGTTTACAATGTTTTCGGTCAAAGTTGCAATGGACCTTTATGATCATTTGGCTGGAATTGAGGGTGATTCTCCCTTGAAAAAGTATGCAAATTACACCATCGATAAGAAAGAGGCATTAAGACGAGAGCCACAGCTAAATTCGCAAAACTTGCTAGGTGCGGGCATTTATCTGGATTATCAGAATAATGATTCTCGGCTGGTGCTGGAAAATGTTAAAAAAGCTCATGAGCTGGGATGCTTAGCAGTTAGTCATCTAAAGAGCGTAAAAATCCTTCATGACAAAGCAAAGCGTGTTAATGGCGCCCGCGTCCATGACAATTTAACCGGTGAAGAATTTGATATTCACGCCAATGTAGTAATCAATACTTCTGGTCCATGGTCTGACATTGTCCGGCAAGAAGACAAAGCTAGTTACCGGAAACCTCGCTTACGGCCAACAAAGGGCGTTCACTTAGTTGTCGATCAAACACGCTTAAAAGTTCCCCAACCAACTTATTTTGGTTCCGGAACAGCAGATGGCCGGATGATTTTTACCATCCCAAGAGAAGGTAAGACCTATTTTGGGACGACAGATACTGATTTTACTGGTAACCTTGCCGATCCAAAAGTAGAGAAAGGAGATGTTGATTATCTACTAAATATTATTAATAAAAAATATCCGAGCGCTCATTTGAAAATAGCCGATATTGAGGCTAGTTGGGCAGGTGTTCGTCCGCTAATTGAAGTTGACGTCGAAAAAAACCAAAGTGCGGCTGCTGATGCAACAACTGGAGCAAGTGTTTCCGATAGTACTTCTGCACCTTCAGCGGTTTCTCGTGGCAGTTCTTTAACACAAGCAGAAGATGGCTTAATTACCTTGGCTGGTGGAAAATTAACTGATTACCGCATTATGGCAGATGGTGCAATCGCTAAAATTAGGGCCGTTTTAAAAGATCGGTTTAACAGAGATTTTACGCTGCAAGATTCAGCTACTATCAAAGTGACAGGAGGTGATTTTAATTCCGATAATGCCGAAGAGGAGTTGGCAAAAATCGCTGACTACGGAATTGCGGCTGGGTTGACGAAAGACGATGCCACAGAAATCGCACACTTATTTGGTTCTGAAGCCGTTAAAATATATGATCATGCTAAAGAAATTGAACCGGAGGATGGTCTGAGTTTAGGCGAAACAGCGGCCCTTGATTATTCAATGGCAGAAGAGATGACTTTAACTCCTGTAGACTATCTATTACGCAGAACTTATCATATTTTATTTAAAAATGATACTTTAGACCGAGTTAAGGTTGGCGTAATAAATCATATGGCGAAGTTTTATGGCTGGGAGCGAGATAAAAAAGATGAATATGTACATGATTTAAATCAAGAAATTTCGGAATCACGATTAGAATATTTAAAAAAATAAAAGTAAGAATTTGAACTAAAGTAGTAAATTATTTCCCAAAAAAAATCTATCAGAGCATATTCTGATAGGTTTTTTGTCTGTAATCATTTAAAATAAAAGAGACCGGTCTTTTAAATGGTAATTAAAAAATGAATATTTAATAACCTGTTAGATCTGGTTTTAGATCAAGTTTTCATATTTGAAAAAATGGTTTTAATTTTAGAGAGTAAAAGTTTAAACTTATATATGAGGTGAGACAGATGGAACCAATTTTTTTAACACCATACTTTAGACCCAAAATTTGGGGTGGCCGTAAGTTAAAGACTATTTTTAATTACGATATTCCTGAGGGCCAGATTGGTGAAGCATGGGTGATATCAGGCTATAAGGATGATGCTTCAACCGTTGAGACAGGTGATTTAAAAAACAAGAGCTTACGGACAGTTTATCATGAACATCCTGAACTTTTTGGTAATCCCAAAAGTAAAGAATTTCCATTATTAGTAAAATTTTTGGACGCTAATGATAATCTTTCGGTACAGGTTCACCCTGACGATGAGTATGCTCGCAAAGTCGAAAATGATAGTGGCAAAACCGAAAGCTGGTATGTCTTACAAGCTGATCCAGGTTCTTACCTAATCTATGGTCATAACGCAAAATCACGCGCTGAATTAGCCGATATGATTAATAAAGGTGAATGGGATAAACTCCTTCGCAAAGTACCTGTTAAAAAAGGCGATTTCTTTTATGTACCTGCTGGAACAATTCATGCCCTAACAAAGGGGATTGTTGTTATTGAGACGCAACAATCGAGTGATGTAACTTATCGTTTATATGATTATGACCGAGTAGATCAAAAAACTGGTCAAAAACGAGAGTTACACACGCAAAAGTCAATTGATGTTACAACGGTACCGCATGTTGACCCTAAGCTTAATGTTCAGGTTAAAAAAGAACAAGATGCTGTCATTAAAACCTTGGTTTGTCCGCCTGTTTCACCTCACTTTTACCTCTGGCAAATTACTCTAGATGGTAAATGGGAGACTGGCTTAAATGATAAACCTTATTTACTGGTAACAGTTATTGAGGGCTCAGGAAAGCTTGAAGTTAATTCGAAGATTTACGATTTAAATATTGGTACCAATTTGATTATTCCTAATCAGATGAAGAATTTTACATTCACTGGTAAAATGAAAATGGTTATTTCTGCACCAGGAAATGACGACTAATTTTTTCTGTTAAAAAGGGGAGACAGTATGATTTATATAGCTTGTGGGTCGATTATTTTAGTTGTGGGTATCTTATGGTTAATTAACCCACCTAAAAAACCTTGCCCATTTTATGGTTATTATTCATACTTAGCTCAGGTTAATAAAGCCAGTTTTAGATTTGCTCAAAAAAAGGCAAGCCTTTACTTTATTATTTTTGGCGGAATTCAGTTAGTATTAGGAATTGGGATTCATTCTTTAAATTGGGATCGCTATTTTTTGCTTTGGCTACTTACATTTTATCTTTTTCTTTTGTTTCCAATTATGGCGACAGAAAAAAGTTTGAAGCAGTTTTTGCTTGAACGTCATGAATTACCGCGCGATTACACGGATCCTGACAAAATAAAAAGGGTAAAAACTAAAGGATTTAGGGACCGAAAATGAAACCAGAAAAAAATTTGAGAATTTTAATGGTTGAGGATGATAAATCAGTTGCTGAAATGATGGACATGTTTATTAAAAAAGAAGGATGGACCATGGATGTGGCTACTGATGGTGATCAGGCTGTCAAAATGTTTGCCAAAAATCCTGACCAATATGATTTGATCACTTTAGATTTAAATTTGCCTAAAAAAGATGGTATTCAAGTTGCTAAAGAAGTTTGTGCCATCTCACCGACAATTCCAATTATTATGTTAACTGCCAGGAGTAGTGAGGCTGAACAGATCTTAGGACTGGGAGTTGGGGCAGATGATTATGTCTCAAAGCCATTTAGTCCGCTTGCCCTGATTGCTCGCATTAAAGCGTTGCAACGCAGGATTATGATTGAAGATAATCAAAGCAAGGCTATTTCGGATAAACGTGACGAGACTTTTGATGTTGAAACCCAACATATGAAAATCTCGAAAAAAAGACGAGAAGTATTATTTGATAATAAAGAAGTCGACTACATTACTCCAAAAGAGTTTAATTTACTGTATACAATGGCTCAAAAGCCAAAACAAGTATTTTCACGTGGACAATTACTTGAATCTGTTTGGGGCTATGATTATTTTGGCGAAGAGAGAACCGTTGACGCCCACATTAAAAAACTAAGACAAAAGTTAGAAAAGGTTGGCGCTAATGTCATTCAAACCGTGTGGGGCGTCGGCTATAAATTTGATGATTCGCAGGTTTAAAGTTACGATATGAAATTAATTTATCAGCACATGCTCAGCTTTTTGCTGATTATTCTGACCACAGTAGCGATTATTGGGTATTCTGAAATTTTATATGTTACCAATCAATCTTATTCTCAAAATTACCAACGAATGGAAGATTATGCGTCTGCTCTGGGGTCACTTGCAACTACTGATAAGAAAAATGGCACTTATTTGCTCAATTCCGAATTTTTGCATCAACTAGAGTTTATTTTGCATGGAGATGATCTCCATATTCGCGTTTTTGATTCAAAAAGTAAGCAAATATACCCTAAGACTTCTGAAGATTTACATTTAGCCTCAGACGTTTTAGGAATCCTGAAACAGGGACAAGAAATTCGCATTAAAAATAACAATGATTCGCATACTTACTTAGGTCATACTAAAGATTCATGTACTGGCGTATTGGTTCCTTGGATTAGTGATCATCAGTTTATTGGTGCTGTTTGGATTGGTGCACGTGTCAAAAATGTTGAGAAGCCCATTACGATGGCGAAACAAAACTTGGTCAATGCCTTAATCATTGCACTAATGGTCGGACTAGGGCTAAGTTTCGCTTTAGCATATTACACCACGAATAAAATTAAGCGCTTAACACGTGCTACGCAAAAAGTGGCTGCTGGCAATTTTGAAGTTCAATTAGAATACACTGGTCATGATGAAATTGATCAACTAGCTGCTAATTTTAATCAAATGGTCCGAACATTGAAACAATCAGATAACGAGATTAAAAAGCAGGAAAAAAGACGTGATCAATTTTTGGCTGATGCGGCTCACGAAATGCGCACGCCACTGACAACAATTAATGGTATTCTAGAAGGATTACAGTATAATGCTATTCCTGAGGAGTCAAAACCGAAGTCAATTGAATTAATGCAGCGTGAAACCAAGCGCTTGATCAGATTAGTTAACGAAAATCTTGATTTTGAAAAAATCAGAAATAATCAGATTCTTTTGACTAAGACGGAATTTAACGCGACGCAGATCTTAAATGATGTGTCCATTCAACTTTCGCATAATGCCGAAAAAGTAAATGATAGAATCAAGGTTAGCGCTCCAAGTGACTTACCAATCTATGCCGATCAAGATCGTTTTACCCAAATAATCGTTAATCTCGTTCAGAATGCTATTCAATTTACTAAGAAGGGTAAAATCATGATTTGCGGTAAAAGAGTAGATCATGGAACAGAAATTAGTGTTAGTGATAACGGGATTGGAATGAGTGATGAGCAGATGAAATATATTTTTGAAAGATTTTTCAAGGCAGATCCTTCTCGTGTTCGTGACGGGTCGGGAGAATCAGGTCTTGGCTTGTCCATTGTTTCTTCACTCATTAAGCAGCACGGAGGTAAGATTACGGTTAAGTCTCACCCAAATCAAGGAGCAATATTTACAATTACGATTTTTGATAAGGGTTACGAGCAATACATTACTGACTAACGAAAAAAGACGCTTTTGATTAAGGCGTCTTTTTTGTTTACTAATTTATCGTTTATAGTAGATTATTCGTTCTCAATCGATTTATTCCAAACTTTAGCAGTTGCTGGAATTGAACCCAAATTGGTCATATCGTCTTTATCAACTACAATCATGTTGTTAGGACCTGTGGCAAGCTTATTGAAACTATCCAAACTCTGATTTTTAAAGTAGCCGTCACTGGCTGCAGCTAAGCTACTTTGCAATTTACTAATTCTGTATGCCTCAGCATCGGCTTCGGTTTTAACGGCCTCAGCTTTTGCTTTCGCCGTAGCAATTAAAGCATCGTTTTTAGCTTTTGTAGTCAACTCAATATTTTTAGCTTCACCTTCAGCTTTTTCAATAGCAGCAATTTTTTCACGATCGGCAGTCAATTGCTTATCCATGGCTTTCTGAATTTCAGCACTTGGTAGCAACTCATCGATATTGACCCGTACAACCCGGATGCCATAAATATCGGTTAAATCACCGATAGCCTCAGATAATTGGGTATTAATTTTACTGGTTGATCCAAGGGCTTCATTTAAGTCCATTCGACCAATGATGTCACGCAGGTGCCCTCTAATTAGTTCTACCATCGATTTAACTGAATCAGTATTATTGTAAAAGTATTTATAAGAATCAGTTACCAAATAGTTTAAGGTTAAGCTGGTGGTAATCTCAGCATTATCTTTGGTAATGATAGAATATTTTGAAATTTCTGCCGGAAACATCGCTAAAGAAACGCGCCGCATTTTCTGAATAATTGGAATGATAACAACTAGACCGGCTTTAACGGTTCTAGAATACTTGCCCAGAGTCTCAATAAGTCCTTCGTTATTTTGCGGTACAACGCGAAAAGATGATAATACTAGTAGAATAACCAGGATAGCAATTATTGCTTTAAACATAATTAAGGTAACCTCCATTCAAATTGAAATTTTTCTGATATCCTTAATTTTTAATTATAAAACTTTCTGCTTTTTTTACTAGGCTTATTTTTCTTTTCAACTAAGTGATTACCCGAAACCGAATCTGGAATATCCGTGATTTCTTCATGCCGGCCTGACAATTCGGCGGCATCTGTTTTGTACAAACTAGTAGTGGATTTATGGTGTTTAGTTATTAGGGCGGTTGAATGTCCTTTTAACTTTTCTCTTATTTCTTCCATTTGCTGAAAATTGGTTAAATAATCGAATTGTCCCGGATCAACCGGCTTGAAGCCAGTTGGGGTGTAAAAGCGCAAAAGATTATGATTGTTTAATAGGTCAGAATACTTAAGCGATAATTTACCTTTTTTGGCTAAAGCAGCAATCTCAATTTTTTCTTGTTGGGTAAAATTGATAATTTGCTTGCCAGATTGACGGTCGTAAACAACACCTTTTTGCCCCTTGCCACCAATGATGACGTATTTTTGACTAACGATAGTGCCATTGCGGAAGACAATCCAAGGCTTATATTTGGGTGATAATAAGTCATTTCCGAATTGAACATAATGGCGATTAGAAATACCTAATAAATGAAGTAAAGTTGGTAAAACATCAATTTCACCGGCTACTTCGTGTTTGATTGCTCCCTTTATTTTAGGTGAATAAATCATGAAGGGAACTCGCTGCATTTGGACATTGTTATAACTGTTCCAAGTATCTGAACTTTCTCCAACAATTGGAGCCAAGGTTTCATTTTCCGAATTGCTTAAACCATAATGATCACCATATATGACAACCATCGTATTTTTACTTAAGCCAGAACGATCTAAGTAGTTAAAAAATTCGCGGACGGCTTGATCAAGATAATGGGCAGTTTCAAAGTAATTATTAATTGATTTATCCGTCGTGTCAGCAGTTTTGAAAGATGGATCTAAGTCTTCTTCGTCCATATCAAAGGGAGTGTGATTAGTTACGGTAATAAACTTGGTATAAAATGGCTGCTGCATTCTTTCCAAGTACTTAACACTTTCCGCAAACATAATTTTGTCTTTAATACCATAACCGATTCGATCACTGCGGTCATAACTGAAGTAATTTTGATCAAAAAAGTAGTTATAGCCCATATTTTTGTAAACATCGTCACGATTCCAAAATGAGCCCACATTACCATGAAATACGGCAGACGTGTAATTGCCGTGTTCACGTAAGATTTGTGGTGCGGCTTGAAAGGTATTAGAACTACCAAGGGCAGTAAATAAAGAGCCATCAGAAATACCGAAGGTACTGGTTTCAAGCATATTTTCCGCATCACTAGTCCGACCAATGCCAACTTGATGGTAGAAATTAGCGAAGCTAAGTGAATGCCGGTTATGATAGATTGAATTGAGAAATGGCGTGACTTCCTTGCCGTTAACCTTTAAATCAATTAAAAATTGCTGGAAGCTCTCTAAATGGATTACAATCACATTCTTGCCCTTGGCTACACCATAATATTGGGGATTAACCGTTAATTTGCCTTTTTTGGTATAAGCCAAAATTTTATTTAAATCGGCAGTATTTGCGTTGCGGTTAACTTGCTCAGTTTGCTCGTTTTTTACGCCATCATAGATCGTAAATGTATTAATACCAAGGTATTTGACAATGTATGATCGATCAAAAGTTGTCCCTAACAAGCGTGGCCGAGAAGATTCAGCCATGAACACGTTTAGTGACAAAACCACTGCACCAAAAGAAGTGATGGCAAACGGTGTTAGCAGGCCATAAGATTTTTGATCAATTTTAATTTTGCGTGCAAGTAATAAGCCGATAATTACTATTAGATCAAGCCAAAGAAATAGATCGGAAAACTGTAAGAGGGCGACAGCACTTTTACCAAGTCCGGGTGCAACTTTACCGGCATTAGCGATTGTTTTTACCGTAATAAAATCGGAAAATTGCCGATAATTAAGAATATTGGCAAAAAGCAAGCCGGTATCGGCAAAATCCATCAATAGCATCACACAATACGAAACTATTGGTTTAGGAAAATAAAATCCAATGCCGATTAACAAAATTGTCGTGCCAATCGGGCTCAACCACATAATAATATGTTGGTAAGGATCAGAAATGCCCAGGTTAAAATCGTGATACGCTGCGAAAATGTATTTCAGTGTGAATAACACCACTAAAAGGCAGAAAAAGCCTGTTCTTGTCTGAATGAACTTAATCAGATTCTTTTTTTTCAAAGTGAACTCTCCTTATTTAATTATTTTAAGATTTTCAGCAGTTTTAGACAATCTTTTCTGCATTGTTAGTCCTTTTTTAAGAATTAACTGGTCAAGATTGAGTATAATTTAAATGAATACTATTATGGGACTGAACAAAAATGATATTTTTAGGACCGCTATATAACCTAATTGCTCAAATGTATGCAACACAAATTAACCATTTTGCCTTGATCAAGTTAATTGTGCTAGCGTTTGATAAAACTATTTTTTACTTTTTAGTTTTTATGGTGCTGCGTTTGTTGTGGCTAATGGCGATAAGGCGACGTCGAACAATCAAATCCGAAGCCTCTGTGTGGCTGTTTGCATTTTACCTAATCTTAGTGTTAATGCTAACAACCTTTCGGGGAACATACTTTCCGTGGCAGCTTTCTTTTAACTTTCACCGGCCGTTAAGCGACATTAACTTGGTATTTATGAAAGAAACTTGGAAAATGTTTTATGCGCAAAGCCGCTTAGATTTTGTCTATAATTCTTTTGGTAATATTGTTTGTTTTCTGCCTTTTGGCTTTTTGGCACCATTTGTTTTTTCAAAAAAGCAAACATTTATTAGGGTATTACTAAGCGGAATGATGTTTTCGATATTTATAGAGGCAATGCAATTTTTACTAGCAACTGGCGTGAGTGATATTGACGATGTCTTTTTTAATAGTTGTGGTACAGCCTTGGGGTACCTGCTTTACTGGCTAGTGCAAAGAGTTCGGCAAAAGTTATAAAACTATTCAAAAAGCTCTGGTATTTATAAAATAAGATTGCTAAAATGGTTTTGTGAAATAGATATTTAATTCAATAAGGGGAGCGTATTGTATGAATTTAATTAAATTCGATAGCACTAAATTAACACCGTTTGTTCATGAAAATGAATTAGGCGAAATGCAGGCCATGGTTGACGCTGCGGCTAAGGAATTAAAAGACGGAACCGGTGCAGGTAGCGATTTCCTCGGCTGGGTTGATTTACCAGTTAATTATGATAAAGATGAATTCGACCGAATTAAAAAAGCTGCTAAGAAGATTCAAGACGATTCTGAGGTATTAATCTGTATTGGAATTGGTGGATCTTACCTTGGCGCACAAGCAGCAGTTGAATTCTTAAATGGTGCATTTTACGGAAAGGGCAAAGAAAAGTATCCTACAATTGTCTTTTGTGGTAACTCACTTTCTGGCTCATATCTTCATGATTTGATTGAATGGCTTGGTGACAAGGACTTTAGTGTCAATGTTATTTCTAAGTCAGGAACAACGACTGAACCGGCTGTTGCTTTCCGCATTTTCAAAGATAAGTTGATTCAAAAATATGGCAAAGAAGAAGCACAAAAACGCATTTTCGCTACAACTGACCGAGCAAAGGGTGCTTTGAAGACTGAAGCAGATGCTGAAGGATACGAAGAATTTGTTGTTCCTGATGATATCGGTGGTCGTTTTAGTGTTCTTTCAGCCGTAGGTTTATTGCCAATTGCTGTTTCTGGTGCTGACATTGATCAATTGATGAAGGGTGCAGCCGATGCACGCAGTGATTACCAAGATACTGATGTTACTAAGGCTACGCCATATCAATACGCTGCTTTGCGCAATATTTTATACCGTAAAGGTTACACGACAGAAATTGTTGAAAACTATGAACCAACATTAAGAATGTTTAGTGAATGGTGCAAACAATTGATGGGTGAATCTGAAGGTAAGGACAACAAGGGAATTTGGCCAGCAAGTGCTAACTTCACTACTGATCTGCACTCACTTGGGCAATATATCCAAGAAGGACTTCGAAACTTATTTGAAACTGTTATTAGAGTCGAGAATCCTGCAAATGATGTTGAAATTCCAACAGATGACCGTAATTTAGATCAATTGAACTTCTTAGCAGGTAAGAGCCTCAATTTTGTTAATGACCGCGCATATGAAGGTGTAGTTTTAGCTCACACTGATGGTGGTGTCCCAGTGATGACTGTTAACATTCCAGATCAAACTGAGCATACCTTAGGCTACTTGATTTACTTCTTTGAATTAGCAATTTCAATCTCCGGTTATTTGAATGGTATTAATCCATTTAACCAACCTGGTGTTGAAGAATACAAGCGCAACATGTTTGGTCTTTTAAACAAACCTGGTTATGAAGACTTACACGATGATCTTTCAGCTCGCTTTGAAAAAGAATAAGACTATTTATTTAAAAGCTAATTGCGTTTTTTGCGAAAAAGCAATAAAATAGTTTAAGTGTATTTACTAACATTATCTTTAATAGCATTGTTTTATCAATCATATTGAGAAATTAGGTAAATTGGAAAAACAAAATTAGTATAGTTCATCCTGTACATGTTAAATTATTGATATTTAGTCAATTATGGAAAGGGTAAAAGTTAATCGCTTTTTACTCTTTTTTTATTATTAAAGATAAGGAGTTTATTATGAAAGAGAAAACAGAAACGCCCAAACACGTTTTGGCAATCATTAGCTGTGCTTTAATGGCCTTTGTCTCAATTTTGACGGAAACTAGTTTAAATGTTACCTTTCCGACGTTAATGAAACAATTTCATATCGGTTTAGGGCTAGTGCAGTGGACAACTACAGGCTATTTGCTAATGATTGCTGTGATTATGGTTTCGAGTTCTTATTTGAATGACCGTTTTTCGGCTAGGCAGTTATTTTTAACTGCTGCCATAGCTTTTATTGGCGGCTCGCTTGTTGCCGGGTTTGCCCAAAATTTCTGGGTTTTACTAGCTGGTCGATTGATTTCATCAGTCGGGGCAGGTTTATCAATTCCATTAATGTTTAATCTGGTTGTTGAATTGATGCCACAAGAAAAGTGGGGCTTTTATATGGGCTTAACGGGCTTGGTCGTCATTTTGGCACCATCACTAGGCCCAACCTTTGGTGGAACAGTTGTATATTACTTTGGCTGGCCATTAATTTTTCATATTGTTTCCGGTATCGCTTTGTTGGTGTTATTACTTGGATTTTTTACGGTTGAACAGTATCATGAAAAAAAGCACCCAAGTTTTGACTGGCTAAGTTACGGTGTTATTGCGGCAGCAATGGTTATCTTTAATATTGGCTTTAACCGCATCAGCAATGGCTTAACTGATCTTGGGTTTTGGCTTAGTATGATTGTTGTCGCAATTCTGGTGTTCATTTTTATTAAATTATCTAAGACGAGCGATAAGAAGCTCATTAATTTAGCTATTTTCAAGAATAAACCATTCATCTTTGCGATGATCTCATACTTGTTATTACAGTTTATTAATATTGGTACAAGTTTTGTTTTACCTAACTACGTTCAGATCGTTAATCATGCTAGTTCTTTGGTCGGCGGCTTGGTCTTATTACCTGGCTGTATTTTAAGTGGTATCTTGAATCCTTGGTTTGGCCATATTTATGATGAAAAAGGCCCAAAGATTCCATTTTTGACGGGAACATTGTTCTGCTTCAGTGCCAGCTTATTATTTACCATTTTTGGCCTAAAAATTTCTACGCTTTTAGTCGGTGTTTTTTACGGCATTATGATTATTGGTCGGCAAATGGCCTTTAATAATACAATGGCGGAGGCTTCGAAACTGCAACCAGATGAACTGCATACTGATGCAACCGCGGTATTTCAAACAGGGCAACAATATGCTGGTTCAATGGGCACGACAGTGATGGCAACAATTATTTCAGCTTGGCAAAAAAGGCCGGGTAATTATGCCGTGTTAACTGCTCAAGGTAGTCAGGTAGCTTTTTTGGTCATGACTGTCATTAGTGTAATTATTTTTCTTAGCTATTTAAATTTATTTAGATTAGAAGCGCAAAAATAGAATAAATTCCTATTTTTAATTATTAAAGTCTTACCGTAAGGTAAGGCTTTTTTGCTTTGTTTTCTACCATATTTGAACTATGAAAAGAGTAATATTAATAAATTATTAATTAATTTATTTACTTTTTCATTTTTAATGTTAAAATATTTAACTATATTTATTTTTAGGAGGAAGAATCATGCAAGAAGTCATTACTAACCAAGATTTGTTGAAAGTCATTTTGAAAGGTAGGGTACATGTAAAGGCAAGAGTAAAAAGTAAAGGAGTATTCTCATGGCAGATGCAACTAACAGCAAATTAACCGTTAAAACCTTTTTTAACAATATTCTAGCAGGAACTGCTACTGGCATTATTGTCGGCTTAATTCCGAACGCCGTAGTGAGTGCCATTTTAAAATTATTTGGTCAAAATCAAGTTACAGCAGGAATAGGTCAGGCACTTTTGATTTTTCAATGTGCCACCCCTTTATTAATTGGTGCCCTCATTGCTATTCAATTCAAGATGGCACCTTTAGATGTAGCGATAGTTGCGGCAGCAGCTTATGTCGGTTCGGGTGTAACCAAATTTGTTCCTCAGATTGTCAATCCAGCAACCAAAGCTCCTGGTGTATTTATTTCCGCAGGAACAGGGGATTTAATTAACACAATGATTACAGCTGGATTGGCTACCAGCCTGATCTTACTCGTTGGCAACCGTTTTGGTTCGGTTAAAATCGTTGCAGCCCCAATTCTAATCGGTGGGGGTGCTGGCTGGATTGGCCTGTTGATATTACCGTACGTAAGTAAAATTACGACGTGGTTAGGGACTGTTATTAATTCCTTTACTAATTTACAACCAATTTTTATGTGTATCTTAATTGCTTGCATGTTTGCAATTTTAATTATTTCTCCTATTTCAACTGTAGCAATTGGAATGGCTATCCAATTAAATGGTCTTTCAGCTGGGGCTGCAGCAATGGGTGTGGCCGCAACAACAATCGTCTTAGTTGTTCACTCATGGCGGACAAATAAATCCGGTATTACCTTGGCAGTGGCTCTGGGGGCTATGAAGATGATGATGCCTAATTTATTTAGACATCCAATTATTTTACTGCCAACCCTGATAACTGCAATTGTTTCTGCCATTCCGGTAGCCTTATTCCATGTTAGCGGAACGCCGGCATCAGCTGGTTTTGGGTTAGTCGGATTAGTTGGTCCGCTTGCTTCAATTGATGCGGGCAAGGCTAGCATTAGCGTCATTCTAGCATTAGTAGTTTGGATTGTTATTCCGGCTGTGGTAGCAATTATTTGCCGCTTTGTTTTTGAAAAAATCTTTCATGTATATGATGAAAAAATTGTTTTCGCATACTTAGGTGAATAAAGCTATTGCCGAAGTTTATATCAAAATAAAAGGATCCAGCCTCAAGTTAAAGAGGTTGAATCCTTTTTTGTTTGTTTAAGTTTTTTTCAATTTCAAAGGGTCGATTAAGCTACTTAAATTCTTCCCAAGCAGATTCTATTTGGTCATAGTTTAGGGCTGAGGTATCAGGAAATAGTAGTTTTGCTTCACTCAACTCATTTTTAGCACCAACGCCAACTGAAAGTGCACCGGCTTTATTAATTGCTTTAATACCGGCAATTGAATCTTCAATTCCAACACAGTCTTTAGGATCGACATTGATTGCAGATGCTGCTGCTAGGAAAATATCCGGAGCAGGTTTACCCGCTGCCACTTTGCTTGGATCAGCAATTGCATCAAAAACAGAATTTAATTGTAGTTTCTCTAAGATATAAGGGCCATTAAGGCTGGCTGAAGCTAGTGATAATTTAACATCATGTTGTTTAAATTGGGAGATTAAATCAGATATTCCTGGAAGAATATTTTGTGGTGTTAAACTGGCAAGTAATTCACGAAAGACTTTATTCTTTTCGTCAGTCATTTCTTGAAAATCCGCATCACTAACTTTGATATCGAGATAGTTTAAGATTGCTGTTAAAGAGTCTTTACGACTAACTCCTTTAGTTTGCTTTTCTAATTCGTCAGGCAAATCGCGGTTAAAATGATCTTTAATTAATTTGCGCCATGCCTGAAAGTGGTAAACGGAGGTATCGGCAATTACGCCGTCAAGATCAAACAGTACGCCTTTCATTTAAGAACTTCCTTTCACTTGCTAATGGTGTTTGTACCATGATTTCTTTGATTTTTGCAAAATCATCATCTGAAATATTAATAAATGGGAGCATCACGTTCATCTCGGTTAAAGAACTACCACCAAAAGTTTCCAGATTCTTAGGATCTTTCAAAAAGCCAAATACGTCATTGATTGGTTCTAATTTTTTAACTAATTCCTGGTCAGCCATAAGTTGCTTGGCAGGCATTGCTAAATTGTAATATTCAATGTAACTAGTTACTGGTTGGTAGCTAATAGCATATTTTCCGCCGGTAAGGGTCAATGGTAGGCTTTCACTTACGCCATTGACTTGCACTTGTCCGTTAGTCCGAGGCAATTTAACCGTTACTGTTTGTCCAAATGGAATAGTTAAGTTAATTTCAATCGTGTGTTTTTCGTCTTTTTCAAGTTGATATTCAATTTGCAGGTCACCATATGAGCTTTCATAATGGCCCTGAACATGTTTAAGACGATAATCAAATTGTGGTGCAAACTCAACTTTTTGGTAGCCGTTTTCTTGATGATGAAGACCGAGAACTTGCTGATAAACCCACTGCATGATTGCTCCGATGGAGTAATGATTTAATGAATTCATTCCTTCAGGGTTCATTGAACCGTCAGGTAAAACTGAGTTCCAACGTTCCCAAATGGTAGTAGCTCCAAGGTTAACGGCATAAAGCCAACTTGGAAAATCTTCGTTTAAGAAAATTTGGGTAGCTAATTTATGCTCACCGTTTTCTGACAATACTTGACAAATTAATGGGGTACCCACGAAACCAGTCTTTAGATGATTATTATCCTTACCAAGGCGTGTCACTAAATCACTTACGACACGCTTTTTCTGTTCTTCAGGAATTAAGTCAAAGCGCAGTGCTAATGCATAAGCAGTCTGGGTGTCAATTGCTAGACGCCCGTTGTTCGTGATATATTCAGCTCTAATAGCCTGCTTGATAGCTTTAGCCTGTTCAGCGTATTTTGCTGCATCTTCTTGATGACCTAAAACTTTAGCAGCGGCAGAAACGATTGAACTTGAATAGTAGTAGTAAACGGAGGCAATGAAGTCTTCATCAGTTTTACCAGTAGGCATTGCTGGATTTTCACCATCAAGTGATAACCAATCACCAAACTGGAAGCATCCTGTCCAAAGATTTGGTGTTGAAGTCGATTGACTAATCCAGTCAACCCAAGCCTTCATACTGGAATAGTTTTGCCTTAAAATTGCTGGATCACCGTATGCTTCATAAACTGTCCACGGAATGACGGTTGCAGCATCACCCCAAATAGCGGCTCCACCACTGTCATTACCCATTGCTGGGGCATACATAGTGAGCATGCCATCGTGATTGTTTTGCTCAATTTGCATGTCACGGGCATACTTCTTAAAGAATGCGTATGCATCCATGTTTAAGACAGCAGTACTTGAAAAAATGTCTGCGTCTCCAGACCATCCAAGACGTTCATCACGCTGCGGACAATCTGTTGGTACATCAAAGAAGTTGCTCTTTTGACTCCACATTACGTTAGCTAACAGGCGATTAACCTTGGCATTATCTGTCTTAATAGCCCCAGTAGTTTTCATGTCTGAATAGATCACTGCTGACCTAAAATCTTCCTTAGTTAGTGGTTTAGTATTGCCAGTAACTTTGACATAGCGGTAGCCGTAATAAGTGAAGTGGGGACGAACCCATTTTTGTTCACCATTTGAAGTATAGTGGAATGCTGCCCGAGCCTCTCTCAAATTGTCACGGTAAAAATTACCATTTTGCAGAATTTCGCCAACCTGTAATTTAAGTGTAGTGCCGCTATTTTTCCGGTTAAAGAATTCTGGCCATCCAGCATGATTTTGACCAAAATCTAAGACCGTTTCACCAGCAGGTGTCGTAATTATTTCTTTAACTGGAAGGTATTCGTTAACTTTAAGAGGTAAGCTCAAACGATCATGTAGAATTTCTTTAGGATGATCGAGTACGGTTACCGGCTCCCAGTCAGCTATTACATGAGTATCATCATAATCCTCACCATAATAGATAGCCGACTTAGTGATTTTACCGGAAGTAGTTTTCCAGGAGGAATCACTTAAAATTGTTTCTGTTGAATTATCATCGTATTGAACATGTAATTCAGCAATAGCCATTTGGCGATCGCCATAGATATTGTCTTGGCCGCCATCAAAACCAAAATTGCCTTTATACCAACCATCACCAAGTGAAATTAATAATTCTTGGTCAGAGGATTTTTGAAGAAGTCTGGTTACGTCATAAGTTTGCACTTGAACCAATTGGTCATAGGCGGTTACACCGGGGGCCAATATTTCATTGCCAACTTTTTCCTTATTCAGGTAGGCTTCATAAACTCCTAGACCGGTCATGTAAAGACGAGCACTTTTTACCGGCTTTGTTAACGCAAAGTTCTTTAAAAGCAAAGTATTTTGAAGATCTTTATTAGAATTGCCAATCCAACTTGCAGTGAATGGCTCAGCCATTTTACCCGTTTCAAAGAAACTATTTTTACTGCTTTCATCGTTAGCATTTTTTACCGAAACGGTTAATTCATAGCGCGTTCTAGGCTGCAAGTTAATCGCAAAATCAAAAAAGTTATTCTTGTAATCTTGCCAGTCTGAATCGTAAATTTCTTGATCAGCTTTAACTACGACTCTTTTCTTTGTGTTCTGCATAGCGGCAGAACTAGTAAGATTAAAGTCAACCCGTAAATGATTATCTAAATCATAACCAAGTGGTTCGGTTAAATGATTAATTGTAATCTGATTAATTTCAATCATGATTTTACTCTCTTTCTATAGACGGGTATCGAAGCGACCGCAGAAAGGATCTACTGGGTTTTTACCGAGAAATTCTTCTTGACCCATCATTTTCTTTAATAAAGCATCAATAGTAACATCGTTGCCAGTATATGCATTGACGTAAGTTGAAACCATTGGGATATCAAAGAGGTGGTAAGGGTTGCAAGTGGAAACAAAGACAGTTGGGATGTCCTTCATGAACCATGGTGCATCTGCGGCCATTAAATGAATCCAATCTAATCTAGTGGTGGTTTGGTTACTTGCAGTTTCAACATTGGCAACGTAAAAGGCAAGGTCAAAGCGATCTTTTTCAAATTGGACGCCACCTTCAAAAACTTCTTGGAAGTCTAAGTGCTTTCGGTCAAAGACGGAAACCTGGAATCCTTTTTCCTCAAGTTTTTCTTTAAACTTGGCAGTTACTTTACCACCTTCTTTAAAGCCGCCATCATCCGTATCACCTAAAACGACAAGACGAACTCGTGGATATTTCTTCGGTGTTATTGGCAGTAATTGATCACGATCCTTAACAAGCGTTACTGATTCTTCAGCAACCTTAGCAGCAAGCTTTTCGTGTTCTGCTAGCTTTAAGTCGAAATTACTTGATGAAGGTTCACAAAGTTCACCTGCGGTATTCATTACGCCTTGTGCTACCTTAGTTGCGATAATTCTCGTAACAGCTTCATCAACGCGTGACATTGGAATAGTTCCGTTAGCTACGGCATCAGTAATAAATTGATAATCTTCGTCAATATCTTTATTAAAGAGAATCATGTCAATACCGGCATTGATTGTTGCAGGTAAAGCTTCTGAGCGCTTCATGATTGCGTTATAACCAATCATTGGCGTTGCGTCAGTAATGGTTAAGCCGTTGAAGTTCAAAACTTTCCGAAGTAAGCCGTTAATTAAAAGCTTAGAAGTTGAAGCCGGTCGTAAATCTTTATCTTCAATTCCTGGCTCAAGTCGGCGTTCCCAAGCAGGCTGCATAATATGAGCAATCATGATACTTGGTAAACCATTATCAATTAAGTGATGATAAATTTCTCCGTAGGATTTCATCCATTCATCAGCCGAAAGCGAATTAATCGAACTCAATAAGTGCTGGTCACGTTCATCGACACCATCACCAGGGAAGTGCTTGGCAACAGGAATAACGTGGTTAGCATTTAATCCGGCAATTTGAGCATCAGACATTCTAATTACTCGTTCCTTATCACTCCCATAAGTCCGGACATTCATAATTGGATTACGGAAGTTTTGGTCCAAGTCGACGATTGGTGCAAATGACATGTTGCCACCAACTTGTTTTGCTTCGTAACCAGAGACATCTCCTAAGTTATAAGCGTTTTGAGCATCATCAGTTGCAGCAATCTGTAATGGGCGGCCGAACCATGTACCGCCATTAACAAGTCCATTACCACCAGCTTCAAGGTTAGCTGCGATTAAAAGTGGAATGTCACTTGCTTTTTGTGAAGTTGCAATTTCGTGTTGCAGTTTTTTGGCATCATCGGGACGGTACATAATTCCGCCTGGTTGATATTTTTCGACAAATGCTTTCAAGTCCGTGTTTTCTTCGTCTTCACCGATAACAAAGAAAAGTTGACCGATTTTGGCATCGGTTGACATGCTTGCTACTTTTTGCTTGACAAAGTCAATTTGCGCAGCAGACAAGTTATAAGGTTTTTTAGATAGGTCTGTCATATTTTTCCTCCGTGTGCTATAAATATAAATTGATTTAAGATTTATTCTAATCTAGCGTTAGCGGTTTCGCTATTGCCAAAAGTCATAAATATTGTGTTGATTTCACAGATTTTATTTTTAAACAGAGATTAAAGTTTAAATAAACAGCACACTACCAACAAAAGAAAGGAGTAAGCAGTTTGAAAGAAGAAATATTGCGTCTATTGCGAAAAAATAATTCACCCCGAAATTGGTCGGATGTTCTCGCTACGGTTGAAAAAAACGGTAATCTAACAAAAAAAGTCGGACAAATTGGGGATGAACCAATCTACCGCTTTTTTGACACTTATTCGGATGACCTAACACTTAACAGCAGTTCTATTTCAATTGCAGCACAACCGACTAAGTCTTTTATTCCATATCATATTCATGATTATGTTGAAATAATGATCCCATTAATTGAAGACTGTGTGGTGGTATTAGAGCATTCCGAAATTAAAGTTAAACAAAACAACTTAATTTTTATGGGAAATAGAACTATTCATAAAGTTAAGCCAATAAGTAAAAAAGGAGTGGTTGTTAACATTGCATTACGAAGTTCAGCCTTTTCTTTAAATGAGCTTGACTATTTAAACCACCGCGAAAATGGTTCTAACATTTCCAATATTTTATTTTCCCTTTTATCCAATGAGGAATATGGTGAGGGACGTTATAGCCTATTTGAGGTTAACCATGATGCTAAGATCACTAATTTGATCTATGACATTATTTCAGAATATTACCACCCTGATATTCAGTCCGATCAGTTAATTCGGCTGGAAATGCTCACGTTATTTTCACTGCTAATTAGGCAAGCGGCTAATGCTGAAATCAAGGTGAAGGATTTTCGCAAGAAAAACAATAACTTACTGTCACTTCTTTTATATATTGAAAAACACTACAGTAACATTACATTGCAAAAGATGGCCACCCACTTTGGCTTTAATCCCAATTATTTATCCGACTATCTAAAAAAGCATACTGGTAAGACCTTTATTCAGTTAGTGCATTTACAGCGAATCAATGTTGCAGCTGAATACTTAACCTATACGACAGCGCCAATTGAAAGGATTGCAACTAGGGTAGGTTATGAAAATCCTTCGTATTTTTACAAAATTTTCAAAAAGTATTTTGGGATTTCACCAGCTGAATACCGTCAAAAAAATAGTTAAAAATATGACTAGTAAGACAACTTACTGATCATTTTTATTTTCTTGTTATTTATTAAAAACTGGGAAATGGATATAGTTTCTCTGTTTTTTGAATATGGTCACAACTCCTTCTGGCTAATATACTTTTAAATGAAATTTGAAAGCGAATCCAAGTAAGGAGAAGAATCAATGAATAAAAAACAAATATCTAAAGCAATAGGTATTTTGAGTATGAATCTATTGCTAATGCTGGCTACAGCAGTTACTTCCGCTATTGCGGCAATTGCTAGGTCATTTCCCAAGGAGCCTATTTCTAAAGTAC